>JAMPHT010000019.1 GCA_023663285.1 Bacillota bacterium | reverse complement strand
CGAAATACTGTTCGGTTTCGTATAGTCCGTTGATATATCTGTTATAGACAACAACAGAATCCACATAATTTATCCCAAATCGCCCACCCCCTCTAAGTCAATCTTCCCACTCATAAGGTCGGGCAAAAGTGCGTCCCTTAATTCTGCAAGATAGCGGTTTTCCTCATTGTTCAGATAATAGATATGTTGCCGCCATGTGTTCATAATCATCATCAAAACGCTTGAAACAATGTCCTTGCTGTTGTTCTCAAACTTGATAATATTTTTGTACGGAGAAGTTATAAAATAATCTTGCTTCGTTATAGGTTCAGCACCAAGCGATTTCAAAAGGTCGTTCAATCCGCTGTCCTGCTGGTCTTGCTTATACAGTTCAATGTCAAATCCAAGCGTTTTCGCCAAAGATTCACTTATTGTCAGCTTACAAGCGTTCTTTTCGGCTGTTATGCGGTTTATATCCGCCACAATCTCCTCATACTCCCTATGCTTGAAATCCTGTTCTTGAAACTCTATGTATCGTGAGGGAATAAGAATAAAATCATTTTCCGCTACCGTCTGAATAGATACCGCCTTTGAAAATTCGGGGATAGCCGATTGATTGTTTATACTGTCAATGGCTTTCTGTATCTGTTCATCAGTAAAAATCTTGACTTCTTTTTTGTATGTGCGGTTTTCGTGGCTTGCGCCGCCGAACTGCCCGTTTTGTTCCCTCTGCTCTGTTTCAAAAGTCTGCCGCATATCCACAAAAGCAATATGTGTTGTGGCTTTTTGTTTATTCAGCACCAAAATGCAAGTCGCTATGCTCGTGGCTTCAAACATCTTGTCGGGGCATGAGATAACCGTTTCGACAAGGTTCTGCTCTATCAGATACCGCCTTATCGCCTTTTCCTGTGGGTTATCCGTAGATAGTACGCCATTTGGAAGTATCATAACCGCCTTATCTTTGCAACGGTCTAATGCGGTCAGAATAAAGGCAAAATTGGCGTTGCTTTCGGGCGGTAACTCGCAATCATTAAAGCGTGGCTGTAACTGTGCAAAGGGCGGCAATTTCCATTTCATGTTGTACGGTGGGTTCGATATACACGAATCGGGCAAGTCATAAAATACTTTGTCCTCATGCTCTGTAACCGTGCCGTATTTCTCTCCGCTCTTTACCGTGTAGCGTGTGAATACTTCATCTTGCAGAGCGTCACCGTTTACAATAAGGGCGTTGATGTTCCGCACCGCCAAATTAAAGAGTAACAGCGGAATAACCTTTTTGTCGTACTCGTAGCAGACAAAAAACAAATTGTGATTCAAGTTCCACTTTTGGATTGTCAACGCCCCACTTCCTGCACATAGGTCATACACCGCTTTTTCGTGGTCTGTTTCCGTCAGTTTTCCGACAAATCGGGCAAGAGTCAAAGGCGTGTAATCCTGCATTTTCTCCTTGCGGTCGGCTTCGTAATATTGGAAGATTTTTTGTAGCCAATCTACCGACAAATCGCCGACACATTCGGCAAACTTTTCCATGTACTCATTCTGATTTTCAAGGCATATAGAAAGAAGTTTGTCCGACAGTTCGGAAATGTTCTCAATGCCGAATAATTCAGTTGTCTTTTCACATAATGCCTTTAATTCCATATTTCACGCTTTCTTGGGTATGCTCCGGCATACAAAAGCAGAACACCGTTATTGTCGCTAATTCCGCTAAGGTTATCCCTTACCATGCCATAAATCATGGTATCAGCAACCTTTTTATCCTTTGCCGCCTCCATAGTGGCGGTAGATGCTGAACCGCTTGCGGAATAGCCAATACTTTCCGAACCGCTTGAAATGGACGTGATAACCTTGCCCTTTACCATTCCGTCCGCCTGTGCCACCGTTCCCATGCTCTCCATAGCGGCGGCGTTGTACTGGTCTATCTGGTAGAGGAAGTCTGCCAACTCGCAGACAGCGTCTTTGACCGCCTGTGCGTCACGCTCATTGGTCGGAAAGGCAAATTGCAGTTTATTCCCTGTGATAGCGTCAATCCTGCGCTCTGCCTTTCTGCCAAATCGCTTGAAGTCGTCCGCAGACATTTTTCCACCGTATTCAGTTTGATAGTAGTCATAATCTGCGTACATGGTTGCCTTCCCTTTACTCGCCTGTAAGCTTGCTTTCGTCCTGGCCGGGATCCTCTTCCTGTCCTTCCTGCTCGCCGTCTTTCTTTCCACGCCTGGAGGTTTTGGCCTTCAGCTTTGCGTTTTCCTCTTCCAGTTCCTTAATGCGCCTGTTCGCTGCTTCCAGTTCGTGCCGGACTGTACCCTCGGACTTTGTTCCCTGCTCCAGAACAGAGCCGTCCTCATCAATTACACTGTACCCCATTTTCAGGTACTTTTCTTTGTTTGCAGGGGAAATCAGCATCTCCTGATTTCCCTTAAGCACTCTAAGCATATTTCCTACTGCCATATTCAACCTCCTAACCCGCCGCTTTCGACGGCGAATTTCAGTCCAGCAATCCTCTTATTCAGGATGAAAACATCCCCATAGGATTCCTCATAGTACAGCCACTTTCCCTTGCTCTGCGCAGTCGGAGCGGACAGACCGACAAAATCATAAGCATCAGGCGTAATCACCACGGACGGATGCACCATGAACATACCGATCTGCTTTGCGCTGGCACCGACTTTAGAGCCGATGGTGAAGTCGTAGGCAGTCTTCATGTGCTTTGAAGGTACTTTTTCGATCACCACTTCGTCAAGCCTTGCGATCAGCCGATCAATTTCCCGGTCGCTTTTTCCGTCCACGGAAAGGCTTCTGCCGATTTCCTTTGTGTTCTTCAAAAGCTTAGATATTCTGGGATTGACGTACAGGAGCCGCCCGGTTGCCGGAACGTCCTCTTCATCCATGCCCTCCATCATATCATCAAATACCGTCAGAACATTCTGGGTCGTGATTTCCTCGGTAACATCTTCGCCGCCGGCTTCCACCCAGTCGGAATGCAACTTGGACACGAGATAATTGTCCATCTCCGGGAACTTCTCTGTCTCGTTGAATGTTTTGGTAATATTGGCGATGGTTGCCGCCTGGTTTGTCTCGTCAATATCCCTGGGATGCACCAGTGTAGACCATTCCCGATGGAACGTCAGGGTCTTGTCCTCCCACTCGTTCTCAAAATTACGGGAAAATCCCGTAATTTCGTCACGGCTGGCATTTGTCCGCCCGGTTGTGGATAAATGAGGAATATGAATGGTCTTCGCATCCAGAAATGTATATCTATCATCGTTTTCCGTGTTTCTGAGTGCCGCAAAATGCAGCACCTGCGGATAGGCGTTCGCCAAATCCCGCGCATACTCTTCCGCATAATTCATCTGATCTGCCATGATTAATCTCCTTTCTTAACATCCCGAATGGGAGTGAATCTGAAATTGAAAGTGGGCTTGTCATCGCCGCCTGCAGGATTGCCCTCTGACTTATCCGTGAATTTCGGGGCACTCCCTGCAGCCGCATTTTTTGCTGCATCCTCGGCCTTCTCAGCTTCCGTCTGGTAAAAGTGGTCTTTCTCATTCTCCTTTGCCAAGTAATCAGAAAGCCCCATAAATGCACCGTCCTTCCACTTCAAACCGTTTTCGGCGTCCATGATGTCAGCCATAAGAGAGTTACGCGTGCGCTCGGACTTGATTTCCAGCTTATCAAACTCACCCTTTAGGTAATCCCTCTGGTCACGCTGTAAAATCTGTTTTGCTGCCGTGTCCTGCGCCTCTTTTGCGACAGTCTTGTACTTCTCAATCTCCGCCGCCTGCTTCTCCGGGTCAATGTCCTTGAACTTCTCCAAGGTTTCATTCGCCGTGTCAAGCTGCCCTTTGTAAGTGTCGCGGTCAGTTTCCGCCGCTTCCAGCTTTTTAGACTGCTTGTCGTAGTCGGACTTCGTGCGATAATTCTCCGTCACTGCCGCATTGATCGCCGCTTTCTGTTCGTCCGTCAGCTCAATTCCTGCATCTTTCAAAATCTGTTCAATGTTCTTCATGTGTTATCCTCCTAACATGGTTTTTAACAGCGTGTCCGCTGTGTGGATTTAGGCAAATAAACCTTTGCCGGGGTAACGCCAGCGGTAGGATTCGAACCCACAGACCATGTTCTCCATGGCACATAAGTTTTCAAGACTTCGCCCTTATAACCATTTGGGTACGCTGGCAGGAGTGCGCCCACCCATAAGGGCAGACGCTAGGAAATGAGATTTATCAAAAATTAGATATTGTCAAAATAAAATGCCAGCAAACACGTTTCCGTATCTACTGGCACTGCAACTTGTGACTGGCACTAAGATTTATTTAATTTTCATTCTCCCCATATTTTAGGAGTACCGTCAGGATTCACCATAACGCACACACCGCCGTTATATGTTCGTAGATACATAACGCCTGTTTCTGTATCTACGAAAACTGTGTGTACACTTCCTGTCTCAATCACATTTATTATCATTGTTTCATCTTTTGTGTAATTATCTTTATTTTCTCCGCAAGCTGTCATGCTCAACGCAAGCATAACCGCCATGCCAATAGCAATAATTTTCTTTTTCATTTTATTCCTCGCTTTCCTTACTCTCCATACCCTTAATATCCACCACGCTTTCCCTTTTGCACTTCGGGCAGAACACAATGAGGTTTTTCGCCTCGGTGTCTGGGCGGAGTTTTGTTCGGGTTTTGTTTTGGCAGATGGGACAGAGCAGCCATTTGTATTCCATGTTATTCTCCTACCGTTCCAGAATCAAGTGTAACAACTTTGGGATTGGTTTTATAACTTCCGTCAATTCTTGAACGAATTATCCTTGCTTTCCGTTCCTCTCCCTGTTCTTCGTATGATTCAGCGATAAAATTTGCATAGGATAGGAATTTCTGTTCGTCATGCTCCATGTGTGCTTCAATCAATTTCGCTATTGTTGTCGCAGTTACGCACTTCATTTTCCTATTCCTCCCGATTTTCTTTATAAAGCATTGATACCGCATGAGGCGCTTCGCATTTGTTCCTGTCTATGTTTATCTTCCATGCCCGTAGGACTTATAGGCTGTCGTGCCCAATTCTCAATGCTTTAATGGATAGGCGGGAATTGAACCCACATATTAGGCATACTATAGCCACGGAGATTTGCGCTCCTTTTCGTTTCGGTTGGCCCCCTACTCCGGCTCTACCATTAAGCTACTATCCAACCGTCCATTTATTTGTCTGCAAGGACTGTGCAGTTTGCTACTTTTCGTAGACTTTCCGGCGTTCACTTCGCCGCAGGCCGCAGCCGATCAGATGTTCTTAATAATATTCTTTGCATAGTTGCAACATCGTTTCTTCATGGACTTATCCTCCTTTGATTTGATAAATTCATCATACCATGCTTTCCAAAGCCATTTGTACCAATTTTCAAGCAAAAAGAGCGGCATTTCTGCCGCCCTTGTCTTTACATATCTGCGATCTGACGTGCATATTTGCGGATAATCTCGCGCTCTTCCCCGGTATCTGAATCCTTGTATATCTGCTTCAGCATGGCCTGTACGCCGCACATAAAATCCTCCAGAGCATCCAACATCTTGTTCTTCGTTCCTTCATCCCGGCTGTTGGAATACTCGCTCTTGCGCTTCATGTATCGCTCCATGTCCTCATCATCCCCGGACAGGCGGGAATAATTGGAACGATGGACATATCTTCCCGTTGTCGCACTCCTACCGCGGCGGTAGGAATTGCCGTTGTCGTAATCGTTGGAATAGTCTCCGTCCCGGCTATATCTCCCGCGTCCTCCGCGATCATTGGAATAATCTTCCATGTCGCGGCTGTAGTCGCCATAGGAGCTGCCGCCATCCTGCTCCATCATCTCGATTTTGTCCAGTCCCTTTTTCATCTCGATAAGCTTGTAGGCGTTATCAAGATTAGAGGAAGTCAATCCCTTTTCCTCAATGGATTTTAATTCTTTGTCAATATTTTCTCTCAGTTTATGCATAATCAACCCTCCCTGTTAATCGTAATGTTGGCGTTCTGCATGTCAATCGCCTGACCGGATGTGTTTCTTACGGACACTTCCACGCAACACCCTCTATCCACCCATAAATCGGTAGCCATCGCCACGTTGAAATAATCACCAACTGCCGCCGGAGTTACGATTGCATTAGTGGAAAGGTCAGATTCCCCGTTGATTGCGATTGCAACGGAAATCGCCCCAGCCGTGCCGCCTGTGGCTACTGCGATATTGCCAGAAAAGATAACCCTGTACTTTGCCCTGCAATTCTGTGTATTCCCACGCAAAGTAAACTGTCCGCTTCCTGTGCGGTGCAGGACGCAACCGGAATTGCAACGGCTTGTTTCGCTTGTGAAAATAGCGTTCTGATTTTCCTGTATTGTCTGTACAGGGACATTTACAAATTCTGCCATATTATTTACCCCCTTTAGTTAGGCATTTTTTCAAGCATACCAAACATATGCTCACGCCATGCCTTGTTGTTTGCTTCCTGTTTTTCGCGCAGAATTTCCTCATTTGCCTTTGCTGCCTCCGCTTTTTCTTTCATCTCCAGACGATTCATCCAAAATACAAGGAAATTTACATCATCCATAGACATCTCGCTTTTTGCAAGAATCTTCTTTCCATATTCTTCTAACTTCTTCTCTATCAATTCTTTCATATTACCCTCCAATCATAAAAGGGCAGAAACTATGTCCTGCCCTATCGTTGTAATAACGGCATAAGCCGAACATTCTATACCGTCTGGAATCCCATACGGTTAGAAAGATACATCCTTATTCAGTTTTTAGCAGCCACAGCCGCCGCAGTTGCAATTATTCCCAGACAACGCATTAGCGTACATGGTTGCGCTCTGATACGGCGAACAGGTCAGCCAGCACGGTTTCGGCGTTGGCTGTAACTGCTGTACAATGTCATTTCCGACCTGCGTGATGAACTGGTTCTGTGAGGTCTGGCTTGCCGCAAAGCGCAACGCCTGATTCTCTGCAAGTGCCGCCTGATATTTGTCGTTCAGACTGTTATATTCCATCTGCGCCAGCTTGTCCAGAATCGCACGCCCGGTGTTGTTCTGGCTGTCGATGATGTCACGGGTGTTCGTGTTCATGGTGTTCTGCAATGAATTTGTCTGCATGGACATATTGTAATTTACGTCCTGAATCAGTGTCTGGATATTGCAGCAGCACTGCTGAAGCTGTGCGCCCAGATTGCAAATCTGAGACTGTACGCCGTTGAATCCCTGCATCATGTTCATGTTCGTGGTGTTGAATCCGCTCTGGATTGCGTTGTTCAAAGCGTAGCTTGCGTCACAGATACCCTGCTGAATGGCGTTAATTCCGCTCTGCAAGTTGTTCATAGCGAATCCTTCGTTAATGTCCGCTCTGGTTGCGTACCCTTGGAATCCTGCGCCGTTTGCACCGCCGCCGTTGTTGCCCCATGTGCCGCCGTTTCCCCAGCCACAAAAAACGAACAAAAACAGCACAATCAGCCACCATGCGCCATCTCCGCCCCAACCGAAGCCGCCGCCGTTGTTGCCGCTTCCGCTCGGTTCAACATTCATGGTAATAGGTATTCCTGAATCCATAATTTACCTCCAAAAATTTTATTTACAAACTCTGCGCAAAGTTATGTACAAAATAAAAAACTACTGCCGAATATTGACAGTAGTTTCTATGCTTTAAAATTCAACTATGGACTTTTTATTTATAAGCGTTTGCGCTATACACCTTGTTATGTGTGTCATTATTTCCGCTTGTGAGTGCTTTTGTTTTGCGTATTCCAACGCCGATAATTTGTTATACTCAAATCCCGTGCTGTCCATGTACTGACAAATAAAAGAGTAATTTTCATCAGCGGTCAGCCTTTTCATTTCGTGTTTTTCCGTGAACCTCCTTTTTACAGCGGGGTCAACATCATCAATCAGATTAGTAGCCGCCAATATTACATGGTCGTTTGTAACAGCATCCAAAAGCTGTAATAGGCAAGTGGCACTCCGTGACACTTCCGCAGATGCTCCACCATCTGAATACTTCCTGTTTCCTGCCATGCAGTCTATTTCATCAAGCATAATCACGCATTTTTGCTGATTGATATATTCAAACAATGCGGTCAAGTTCTTTGCCGTTCCTCCCAAATAACTGTCTAACATCTTCGAGAAATTCACATACAGATACGGCGTTTCCAACTTGTAAGCAACATATTTTGAAAAAGCCGTCTTTCCAACGCCGCTTTCCCCATATAGTAAGGTAGCGTTAAGATACGGTATCTGCTTTTCCATAAGCTGTAAAGCAACATCATTCATATCACGTATCAGTTCAAACAGTTTCTTTTCTCCATCCGTCAGATAATACCTATCCTCAATATAAGTCATAGATACATCTTCCATAGTGGCGAATTTTGATACAGTATGCGGCAATTCAATCATATTCATGCCGCCAGTTGTAAGTAACTGCTTATACCTCGCTACATAGTGCCTGTTCTTTTGTGTAGTGTCCTCTGCACAACAACAAAGTGCATACTGCTTCGCTTTCTGTAAGTCGTTTTCTGCGACATACCGTATGACAGAAAGCATATTGCTTGTCATACCCATATTGCGCCCCTTTCTGCAATCCCCTAATTGTTATATGGGGAAACGGATAGGGTTTCCGCTTTCGTGTTGCAATCACTATCCCCATATTTATATTTTACTATGGATAGGGACGGCGGTTGTACCATTCTAAAGTACACAAACTACTGCCAATATTCAGTTGTCAAAGTGCAAACCTCTCTATCTTGGTCGTGGGAATCTGTTTAAAAGCTGTTGGAACTGTGTTGCCTGTCCTTGCAAAGCATTTAGTTGTTCTTGTGTCATTTGCCCCGATTGCAAAAGTTTCTGGACTTCCTGCTGGGGATTTCCCTTGAAATTGTTTGCAAAATCAATAAACTGCTGTATCATTGCAAAAGGGTTGTTGCCGCCCATTCCTCCCATTTTTCCACCCATAGCACTAAATATCGGACTTGCCATCAGCATTTCCTCCCTTGCCTCTTGATTTAGCTGTTGTCGCCTTTGACTCTCCTCCATTCTCGGCATATACAGGAGTGGGAGGAAAGTTATTTAATCGGTCTAAAATCTCCGCATATTTGCCGTTCAGAGCGTCATATTCTTCTCTTGTGACATATTTATCGTCCAAGTCAGTTTGAACGCTCTGTGCTGCTTGTGGTGCGTCCTGCGTACGCTCTGTGTAATCAAATACCCTTAACGGAAGTGGCATTCCGGAACGGTCAGCAGATTTCAAATAAAAAACAGGGGTCTCACTGTCCATCAAAAGAACAGTGTTATCTGCCGCCACAAGATAAGACCGTGCCGCCGCTTCTCCCTGCACCCAGATTAGTCCCTGATTTGTCTGAGGGGGCTGTTGTGATGCTCCCGACATTTGTGTCGGCATCATCTGTGTCGGTTGGTTGTAAAAACTCTGCATGAGGTTAGACCTCTGCTGTTCGTATTCCCGGTCTAACTGCATGAGCCGCTGGTTTAATGCCGGATTGTTCGTAAGGACTGCCATTCTCTTTTTCCTCCATAGATACAAGTAACATATCAAGCATTATGCCGTCACTTGCGCTTTTATAGTTTGGGACATAGCCCCATAGATTAAAAAGTCCTGCTGTAAATTCTTCCATAATCCTATTTTAAGGCATAAAAAAGACACTTACCATGTCAGATAAGTGTCTAAATCTGTTCAAAAATATTTCAAAAATCGGTCAAATCTGCTCTTTAATCTTACAGAGCATCCTCTTGCTAATCCTGCTGACCGTAGAATCACTGCAATTCATAATCACGGCACATTCCTCCAGGGAATACTCCTGATTCCGCAGATCAAAAAGCTGCTCTTCCCGCGGCGTAAAATTGCATTCCCGTCTGAAATATTCTCTTTTCTCTCTACTGAAATCAGGAATAATATTCTTCGCCATGGTTATTTCTTTCTCACTGTCCCTCTTTTCTTTCCGTTCTTCTTAGTTCTGCTCTTCGTTACCTTGATTTTCGCCATGCTCCAGGATCCTTTCTATCTCGATTATGTCATCTGCTGTCAAGTCGGATGATATGACGTTTCCACGGCTATCCAGCAGCGTATATACCCCGGTCTGCTCTATTGTCGCCGTAAAGTCATACTGATACAGATACCAGATAAAGGCCGCGATTGTCAAAAACCACAGCGCCGCGACAGTTATCACGGCGATATGCGCCCGCTTGGCCGCAAGCTTCATTTCTTGTAGCAATTCGTTTGCAATATTCAAAGTTTCTTTGTTCTCTTCCATTTCCGTTCCTCCAGGATTTTTCTTTGATTGTATCATTTTCGCGGAGCGGTTGCAATTAGTTTTAATTCTATTACAATATTGATGCAATTATCTATGCTCCCAGTAATATATTACATTCTTCTCTGAGGAATCCCATGTGTCGTAAAAAAATCCGTCAACCACCGTCACAACATGGCCGTCCAGTCCCAACACATAAGTGCCATGTGGAAAATTCATGCAGAACTTATGGACATCCATGGGGTAATCTGGTTCAACCCTAACATATCCGTTTTGCTTTAAGTAATCGCCCCATACCTTATTAGCGGATGGCATATCTTTCTGATAAAATGCGATTTCTGTTAGTTCATCAAAAACCTTATCCCATGATTTCCCGGTCGCCTTGCAGCACGCCCTGATTGCGCAGTCGCCCACTCGGCGGTCTTTCGGATTTGGGTTGTATTTTATCCATCTGTTCATAATTCGTTCCCCTGCATTATAAGTACTGATTTTGCCGGGCAATAGTAATGTGCGATCTGCCCGTCTTTCCCTGCAGGAACCGCCACAAGGACGCGATCTATTTCGCTCACGTCCTTAAATTTGATATGACTTTTCTTCACCGTTTCCGGCACATAAGCAATAGCACTTTCTCCCGCCGGGATTTCTGCAATTACTGCTCCTATTTTCTCCGTCCAGCTACCGCCGGACTGGCTTTCCCATGTTACTTTTCTCTTGCTTTCCATTTTCCCTACCTCCATATCTCAATTATACAGCAAAATCATCCTGTTTTGTACCATTTTCCAGTTTCTCCCCTATAGTATATCATCGGCACCGCATAGGTGGAAAACTGCAGTCCCAGCTTCAGATCAAACTTGTCAATCGCCTTCATCAGGCCGATGGTGCCGATCTGGAACAGATCCTCCGTATCGTAGCCTCTTCCCGCAAAGCGCCGTACAATATGGTGGACCAGCCCCAGATTTTTTTCTATCAGTACTTCTCTTGCATCCTTTTCTCCTGCCTGTGACCTTGCAATCAGTACTGACGTTTCTTCCATTCTTCAGTCCTCTCTGTCTATCCAGTCGCCGACGCCTATTTTTTTCTTCATCCGCACCGTGGTTCCTTTCCCCGGCAGGCTTTCCACCTCAAGGTCGTCCATGAATGCCTCCATGAAGGCAAACCCCATACCGGACCGCTCCAGCTCAGGCTTCGTGGTATACAACGGTTCCATGGCCTGCTCCAGGTTCTCGATTCCCCTGCCGTTGTCCGTGACCTGGATATGTAGCATGGCGTCCTCCAAAAGGCAGTAAACTCTCACCTTGCCGGGGTTGACATGGGATCTGTCCGCAGGCTGCCCCTTGGCGCCGCCGTATCCGTACAGATTTTCATATCCGTGGATAATGGAATTTGTCACCGCCTCGGAAACTGCGGTCTTGATGTCCGCCAACTCCTCCAGGGTGGGATTGGCGCCCGCCACAAACGCCGACACCGCCACTCTGGCAAATCCCTCGTTGTCAGAGACCGCATCAAACAAAAGCTCCATTTCATTTTTCATGATTCCAGTACCTCCACAATTTTTTCCAGTCCTGAGACAGTCAGTATCCTCCTGATCTGCCTGTCTGCATGAATACAAAAGACCCGCCCGCCAAAGCAGGCTATTTTCCGGTGTCTCCCCATAATGATCCCCACGCCGGAGGAATCCATAAACCTTGTGTTTTCAAAATCAAAGACCACGTTGCACACATTTTCCCTGCACAACAGCCTGTCCGCATTCTCACAGATAAAGCCCGCCCTGTGATGGTCTACCTCCTCCGGCAGCCTTATCATCAGACAATTGTCTATCACCTGAAAATCTTCCGCTGCGATCTGCTCCATATTCTCTCTCCCTTCCTGTTTTTTTGCGTTCCGCAACAATGTTTCCTATAAGACAAAGAAAAGAACCCGCGGTATCCCGCAGGTCCTTTTCTTTTGTATCTTAATTACATTTATTTATGCACTTCCGGTCATGCCGCCCACAGCGGCACAAACAGTCAATCTACCGTGACCCCAAGCTCCCTCAGGCGGGCTCTTATGTCGCTCACCCTGTTGGAGTCAGGAAACAGCTCCAGCATCTTCTGATAAGTCTCTGCGGCCTCCTCCTCATTGCCGTTCGCATGGTAGGCCCTGGCCAGATAATAAAGGGCGTCCGCATGGGTCTCGTCATAATACACTGCCCTTTCAAAGGACTCGATGGCCGCAGGATATTCTTCATGCCGGAAATACTCGTAAGCCTCGTCGTAATAGGTCACCGCCAGCTCCGGCCCGATGACGCCCCGCAGGGTCTGATACAGGCTCTGAAATCCCTCGGAGGTACTCCCCAGATCGATCAACTGGGCAATATTTTCCAGATCCGCAGCGGTGGCCATATTGTCCTGGTTCGTCAGGTAATCGGCCGCCACCGTCAGCAGGCTGTCATAGGTCTGTACCGTGCCCCCGGCTCCCGTAAAGCTTTCTATTTCCCCCGTCAGCTCATCGATCCGGCTGCTTAACTTCTCCGCCTCACTCTCCAACTCCTGGATACGGACGGCTCTGGCGTCGGATTCATTGCTGATCTTTCTGGTCTCCTCCTGCATCTGGGTCTTTGTGTTGGACTGAGCTGCAGGCACCAGCAGAAAGTAGGTGACGGCAAGTCCGATCACCAGACCTATCCCCAGATTGACCAGGGTGGACACGCCGCCGCTTTTGGGCTCTTTTACATTCAGCGGCTGGATGATCATCTCGTTGTCGCTGACATAGCGCACAGTCTCATCCTTCCTGCGCTTCCCGCCGGACTGCTTCACCGTCTCGTCCGGCACCAGCATCAGCTCCACTTCCTTCATGTAACGCAGAGTCTTGGTGTTATTCCTGTCAATATCAATACATTTGCGAAGCTCCCGCTCCGCCCGCTCCCACTGTTCGCTGTCCATATACAGCAGCGCCAGCAGCTGGTGGGCCCGGATAAAACGGGGATTCAGCGAGAGGACCTTTTTCAGCTGAATGACAGCCAGATCCCTGCTGTCCTGCTGGCAGTACACCAGCGCCTGATTGTACTTCTTGATGGTCTGGTTGATGGAATCCAGTCTGCCGGAATTAGACTGCAGCCGATTGATATAATCGTCCGCTATATTTTTCTCCGGACGCAGATTCTTACTGATGACCCACTCGCTGAGCGCAGCCACCACCTCTCCCGTCTCAAAATACACAAGCCCCAGCAGGTTCCGGGCGTCGATATTATTTTTATTAAATTTCAGACTTTGCCGCAAGCTGGTGATCGCACCGGTCAGGTCCCTGACTTCCGCCTTTTCCAGACCGTCGTTGTAATACATATTGGAGACAAACATAATCCTCTTGTAAAGATATACATCCGCCCCGCAGGCAGTGCAAAAATCATGCTCCGACAGCTGACATCCGCAGTTATAACAAAACATGCTACACCTCTTCCGATTCTTCCTCGGACTCTTTTATCATTTTTACAAGTAGATCGGCCATATCTGTCAGGTCCTGATTGTAAATGGCATCCTCCGCGTCTTCCACCTCAAGACTGGGATGAAACTTTTTCAGCTCTTCCTCAAAATTTATCATCTCTCAAAAGCTCCTTTATCTCACCTGCCAGGTACAGGCTGCCGGCTATGTATATGCGCTCATCCTGTCTCCGGCTATGTAACAGCTCATGAAAAGCTGTGGATACCTTGTCATACATCTGATAGCTGCATCCGGGATACCGCCGAAAAAGCTCT
Organism: Bacillota bacterium; assembly: GCA_023663285.1. GTDB lineage: Bacteria > Bacillota > Clostridia > Lachnospirales > Lachnospiraceae > Acetatifactor. The sequence goes on along the minus strand of JAMPHT010000019.1, from coordinate 33,789 downwards.
CCCAGAGCATTTTCCGAGATTCCGCGCCCCGTCTGCATATGCGCTGCAAAAACCCGCGCAAACAGTTCCGACTGCGCCAGCTCTTCCACCATACGGCCGCAGTCCTTGTCCTTCACCGCGCTGAACAGCAGCGCCCTGGGACCGGTGTGTCCGTCCCCTGCCACAGTCTCCAGAAATGCCCTGATCCCGTCCTCATTGTGAGCTCCGTCCACATAGACCTCCGGCAGCACTTCCTCCATGCGCCCCGCCCAGAAGCAGCGGCTGATTCCCTGACGGATCTGCTCCGCAGAGACGGTCCTGCCCTCATCCAGCACCTCAAGCGCCCGCACTGCCAACGCCGCATTCTCCATCTGATAGGCGGCGATGGTGTGCAAAGTAAGGGTAATATAACTATAATACCCAGTGTACACAGAAAAATCAATGCTTTTATTTTGAAAACCCAGAAAGCGATAGTCTTTTTTCGACACGGGATAAGCCCTTACGCCAAGTTCCGCCGCTTTTTTCTCAAATACGCCGCTGACCTGCCTGTCTGTATCCCAGTAGACCGCAGGCGCTCCCTCCTGCATGATACAGGCCTTCTCCCAGGCAATCTTCTCCACGGTATCTCCCAGGTATTCCACGTGGTCCAGACTGATATGGGTAAGCACCGCCAGCTCCTTTTTTGACACGGAGTTGGTGGCGTCCAGCCTTCCTCCCAGCCCTGTCTCCAGGATACAGAAATCCGGTTCTTTCTCCGCAAACAGCACCATAGCCATAAAAAACAGATACTCAAAGTAGGAGGGGTGATAGAAGCCCGGACACTCCTGCTCCAGCTGCTCCGGCCCTTCCTGCTGCTCCGGCCCTTTCTCCCACTCCAGCCTGTCATAGACCTGTAAAAACCCCCTCAGGAAAGCTTCCCTTGAGATCATCTCTCCGTCCACCACAAACCGCTCCCGTATATCTACCAGATGGGGAGAGGTAAACAGCGCCACCCTGTACCCGGCGGCTTCCAGAACGGAACGCATATAGGCACAGACGGAGCCTTTGCCGTTCGTGCCTGCCACGTGGATGATCCGCAGCCGCCTGTCCGGACTGCCCAGCCTGCGCAGAAAGGCCCTGGTGTCCTCCATGGTATTCTTGGAGGTAAAACGGGGAATTGCGTTGATATAATTTTCCGCCTCCTCAAAGGAGGTTATGGAGCGTTTCTGCATACTGCACCTCGGTTCATTCTTTCGTCAACTGCTCCAGCCGGGTCTCCACCTGCTCCATCATCCGGGTATACTTTGCCAGCTTCTCCTTCTCCTCCGCAATCTTAGCCTCCGGAGCCTTGGAGATAAATTTTTCATTGGAAAGCATACCGTTGACTCTGGCAAGCTCCCCATTCAGACGCTTTTTCTCCTTTTGCAGCCGCTCAACCTCCTGGGCAATATCCACCAGCTCCGCAAAGGGAATGTACAGGGTCGCTCCCGGTATCACTACGCTCACCGCGTCCTGCGCAATGCCTTCCTTGTCCTTTTGTATCATGACCTGGCTGGCAGACGCCAGGGACGCGAAGAACAGTTTACCCTCCGTGAAGGTGGACAGGAGCCTGTCGTCCCCGCTGACCACGTACACAGCCGCCTTACGGGCAGGCGCCACGTTCATCTCGTTCCTCACGTTACGGACGCCTCTGACAGCTTCCTTGATGATCTCAATGTCCTTCTCTTCTTTGGCAAAGACGCGGTCCTCCCGGTATGTGGGCCAGGCGCTTATCATGATGGACTCCCGGTCGGCGGCGTCCTCCGGCAAGCTATCCTGCGGCGAAGCATTCTTCGGGGACCCATCCTCCATGCTCCTGAGAGTGCAGTATATTTCTTCTGTGATAAAAGGCATATAGGGATGCAGCAGCTTCAGCGCGTCGATCAGCACGGTCTTTAAGGTCCACAGTGCGGCGTTCTGGCTCACTGCGTCATCGGAGTCATACAGACGGGGCTTCACCATCTCTATATACCAGTCGCAGAATTCGTCCCATATGAAGTCATAGACCTTCTGGACCGCAATGCCCAGTTCAAAGCTCTCCATATTGTCCGTGACCTCTTTCACCAGGGTATTGAGCCTGGAAAGGATCCATCTGTCCACCGGCTGCAGGTCTGCCGCCCCCGGCTCCGTCGCTTCCTTACCGTCCATGTTCATCATGATGAACCGGGAGGCGTTCCAGACCTTATTTGCAAAGTTCCGGCTGTTCTCCACTCTCTCATAGTAAAAACGCATATCATTTCCGGGGGCGTTGCCGGTGATCAGCGTGAGACGCAGAGCGTCCGCGCCATACTGCTCGATAATATCCAGGGGGTCGATGCCGTTGCCCAGGGACTTGGACATCTTGCGTCCTTCACTGTCCCGCACCAGACCGTGGAAGAACACGGTTTTAAAGGGCTTTTCACCCATATGCTCATAGCCCGAAAAAATCATTCTGATGACCCAGAAGAAAATAATGTCATAGCCTGTGACCAGAACATCCGTAGGATAAAAGTATTTCAGATCCTCTGTCTGCTCCGGCCACCCTAAGGTCTCAAAGGGCCACAGGGCGGAAGAGAACCAGGTGTCCAAGGTATCAGGATCCTGGGTCAGATGCTCACAGCCGCACTTAGGGCACTTTTCGGGCGTCTCCTTTGCCACCACGATCTCTCCGCACTTGTCGCAGTAATAGGCGGGGATCCGGTGCCCCCACCAGAGCTGTCTGCTGATGCACCAATCCCGGATATTGTCCGTCCAGTTAAAATAGGTTTTCTCCATGCGCCTGGGGACCAGCCTGATCTCCCCGCTCTTCACCGCCTCCACCGCAGGCTTGATCAGCTCGTCCATCTTCACGAACCACTGCAGCTTGATCAGGGGCTCCACGGTGCTGTGGCAGCGGTAACAGGTGCCCACATTATGGCTGTGATCTTCTATTTTCACTAAAAGACCCTGCCTGTCCAGTTCCTCTACAATGGCTTTTCTGGCCTCATAGCGGTCCATACCTTCATATTTTCCACCGTTTGCGTTGATGGTGGCGTCGTCGTTCATGATGTTGATCTCCGGCAGGGCATGGCGTTTTCCCACCTCAAAGTCGTTGGGGTCATGGGCGGGTGTGATCTTCACCACGCCGGTGCCGAACTCCCTGTCCACATAGGTGTCGGTGACAACGGGAATCACCCTGTTCACAATGGGCAGCAGTACGCTCCGGCCGATCAGATGGGCATAGCGCTCATCCTCCGGGTGGATGGCAACGGCGGTATCTCCCAGCATGGTCTCCGGCCGGGTGGTGGCAAAGGTGAGGAATTCCGTGGCGCTGGGCTTCCCGTCCTCTCCTATCACGGGATATTTGATGTGCCAGAGGTGTCCGGCCTGCTCCTCGTACTCCACCTCCGCGTCGGAGATGGAGGTATTGCACACAGGGCACCAGTTGACAATGCGGGAGCCCTTATAGATATAGCCTTTTTCGTGCATCCTTACAAAGACCTCGGTGACTGCCCTGTTGCAGCCCTCGTCCATGGTGAACCGTTCCCTGTCCCAGTCGCAGGAGGAACCCATTTTCTTCAGCTGGGAGATGATGCGGCCGCCATATTCCTTTTTCCAGGCCCATGCCCGCTCTAAAAATTTCTCCCTGCCCAGCTCTTCCTTGCCGGTGCCTTCCTCCTTCAGCTTTTCCACGATCTTTGCCTCCGTGGCGATGGAAGCGTGGTCGGTCCCCGGCTGCCAGAGGGCGTTGTAGCCCTGCATCCGCTTGAAGCGGATCAGTATGTCCTGCATGGTGTTGTCAAGGGCGTGTCCCATGTGGAGCTGTCCCGTGATATTTGGGGGCGGTATCACGATAGTGAACGGAGTTTTGGAAGGATCCGCCTCCGCATGAAAATACTTTTTGTCCAGCCATTTCTGATACAGTCTGTCCTCAATTCCTTTGGGGTCATAGGTTTTTGCAAGTTCCCGGCTCATTTTTTCTGCTCCTTTCCCGATTCCTGTTACCTGTGCTTCTTCTCCCATAAGCAGTCTCAAAACTATTTGCGTTCCTCGTTCACACACGCAAACAGCGCCCTCTGCCGACTTCCATCGGCAAAGGGCGTTTCAACGCGGTACCACCTTTGTTTACAACAGCTTCACAGCCGTTGCCTCAGCGACTTCTATCCAAAGTCCTATCCGGTAACGGGGATAAGTCGTGAGAACCTACTTCCCATATTTTTCCCGGCGTTCAGTCCCCAGGCTCGGAAGCTACCTTCCACGCTCTTTCCTTCAGGCAGCCTTTCAGCGCCGGATACCTGTCCGGCAGCCGCTCTCTCTTTTAAGGGGCAGCGTGTACTCCTCTTCGTCACAGCCTTTTTATGATTTATTTAGGAAACTATAATCTATTACGCAGCTTTTGTCAAGAGCGGAAATCACGATTTCGGGGCTTCCGGATGAAATAGGTTGATGTAAATAACAAGAGTTATTACAGCCCAAAGCGATTGCCGAGTCACAAAATTTTCAAGGATATTGTCATGTTTTTCGGTGTTTCTGCCATAGCGATCCGCCAATCGTAGTGGTATGATTACATCTGATGCAGCTCCTGTTTAGGGGCAGCTTTACATCCGGTCGGCAACCCCGATGCAGACACGGCTATTTTCCTCATTGCCCGCGGGAATCATTTACGCCGGAGGAACAGAAAATGGAAACCCAAAAGAAATACGGCAAGACATTGACAGCCTGCTATCTGGGGTTCGTTACCCAGGCTGTATGCGCGAACTTCGTTCCGCTGTTGTATCTGACCTTTTATCATACCTACGGAATACCCTTCAGCCAGCTGGCGCTGATATCCACCTGCTTCTTCTTTACACAGCTGGTAACAGACTTTTTCTGTGCAAAGGCGGTAGATAAGATCGGCTACAGACCCTGTATCGTGACAGCGGAAATAGCCTCCGCCGCAGGGCTGGCAGGGCTGGCGGTACTGCCTGACCTGATGCCCTCTCCGTTTTTGGGAATCCTTATATGCGTCATCATATATGCAGTGGGCAGCGGGCTTACGGAGGTCCTGGGCAGTCCCATTGTGGAAGCCTGCCCCTTTGAAAACAAGGAAAGCCGGATGAGTCTGCTCCATTCCTTTTACTGCTGGGGTTCTGCAGGAGTCATCCTGGGCTCCACCCTGTTCTTTTCCCTATGGGGCATAGAGAACTGGCGCATACTGGCTCTCATATGGGCAGTCATCCCCCTGTACAACGTTTATAACTTTTGTGTGTGTCCCATCGAGACTCCGGTTGAAGAGGGCAAAGGCATGACCATGGGACAGCTGTTCAAAACAAAGGTATTCTGGCTCCTTATGGTACTGATGATATGTGCCGGTTCCTCCGAGATCGCCATGGCGCAGTGGGCCTCCGCCTTTGCAGAGTCCGCGCTCCATGTTTCCAAGACTGTGGGAGACCTTGCCGGGCCATGCGGCTTTGCCGTATTTATGGCGATCAGCCGCACGCTGTACGGAAAATTCGGTGAAAAAATGAATCTGACCGTCTTTATGACGGTATCGGGGATCCTCTGCCTGTGCTGCTACCTGCTGGCAGGACTGTCCGGCCTTCCTGCTTTAGGTCTGACAGGCTGCGCTTTATGCGGCTTTGCCGTGGGCATCATGTGGCCCGGCTCCATCAGTATATCGTCAAAGATACTGCCCACCGGGGGTACTGCCATGTTTGCACTGCTTGCGCTGGCGGGAGATCTGGGGGGCACGGTAGGCCCCGCCATCATTGGCAGCGTATCCCAGAGGGCGGGAGAAAATCTGCAGGCCGGAGTGCTGGCAGGGATCGGCTTCCCCCTTGTGCTGGTGATCTGTGTGTTGGGGCTGCGTAAAAACAGCTTATCTTAGCACCGTAAACACAAGCGTCTCCTGTCCCGTCAGCTCCTTTGTCCTGGCGTCAGGCTGGCCGAAGCCCACGCTGACTTCAAACCTGCTGCCGCCGGAAACCTTTTTTCCCGCCTGATCCACCACTGTCAGGGCATCTGCATCCAATACCGGAACGACTGTGCGGTTTTCCCCGGCCTTCACCGCTGCCCCTGCAAAGCCGCACAGCTTTCCGCCCGGCGCGGCAGCTTCGGATCCTCTCCTTCCGAAAGCCGTACCTCTTCTCCTGCCGTCACTGGCCGCCCGTTTACCCGCACCCCCACAAGCTCCGCGCTGCCGTAGGTCAGCCCGTATCCGAAGGGATAGAGCACCTTACCGGTAAAATACCGATACGTCCGGCCCTTGCGCCGGAATACCACGCCCGCAACTGGACTGATAAAAAAGTTATGATCTGGCACTTTTTATCAAGCCAGTTTTGCAGTACACTTGCAACAATTCAATTATATATGAGTCAGAGCCGGGGATTGCGCTGATTGCAGCTCTGATAGGGAGGATCAAAATAATGAAAAAAAGCACAGAAAAGAATACCACGGAAAAGAAAAAAAGCTGCGGGCTGTTGATCATCGGCGCCGTCATGCTGATCGCAGGCATTATCCTTGCGGTGTACACCTATCATACCAGTTATCAGGAATCCCTGACTGCCGCGGAAGAAAAACTGCAGCTGCAGCGTCCTTATTCCTATTCACTGACGCTTGTGTTTCTGGCCCTCCCGCTGACTGTCAGAGGCATCCTGAATGCAGTCCGGGGGGTTAGCCGCAGCAGCAAAGCGGATGTGAAGCGGCTGGCCATGGCAGGTCTGATGGCGGCGCTGTGCTACATCGGTTTTGCTTTCTTCAAGATCGACCTTACCGTTGGGCCGGAGAAGGCTTCCTTCCACTTCGGAAATGTGTTCTGTGTGCTGGGAGCGCTGCTGCTGGGAGGCTACTGGGGCGGTCTGGCAGGCGCCGTGGGCATGACCATCGGCGACTTTACCACCTCTTACGTCACCAGCGCCCCGAAAACCTTTCTGCTGAAGCTGTGCATCGGCCTGATCGTGGGATTTGTAGCTCACAGGATCTTCAAGCTGGACAGAGAGCATTCCGCAAAATATGTGACGGGAGTCACTGTCCTGTCCTGTATCTGCGGCATGGCCTTCAACGTGGTTGCCGACCCCATCGTAGGCTACTTTTATAAGACATATCTGCTGGGCGTTCCCCAGGATATCACAAAGGCGCTGGTCAAGATCGCGGCTCTGACTACCACAGTCAATGCCATAATCGCCGTTGCGGCTGCCTCCGTATTCTACCTGGCGCTGCGGCCCGCTCTTAAGAAAGCAGGATTGTTCATCCAGGTAACGCCTGAGCAATGATCATATCGAAAATACGGCGCCTTACGTGACTGTAAGGCGCCGTATACCTGATCAATCCGTGAACATTATTCTGATATTGCCTGCGCTGCATTCGATCTTCATGTCCTTCCGGGCTCCGTTATCAATGGTTTTCGACACGCCGATCCCGCTGTAGCTTTCCGCCCCCAGATCAATGTTCCCCATTGCACCGCTCAACCTGTAATTAAAATCCTTCTGGCTGCCGGTAAGCTTCATTTCCACATTTCCCATAGCGCAGGTTGCGTCCACATCGCCTTCAATGGCGCCCTCTAAGCGGAGTTCGCCCATACCGATCTCCGCTTTCATGTCCTTTACATTCACGTCCTCCATGTATATCTGGCCCGCGCCGACCTCCAGCTCCAGCGATTCTGCCTTCATGCCGTTTGCAACGATCCGCCCTGCGCCTACGCCCAAAGCGATCCTGTCCGCATCCAGGCCCTGAAGCTCCATGTCGCCTGCTCCCAGCTCGATCTCCACCTCCCCGTAATGATAGCCCTCCGGCACATAGAGCCTGACCACACAGTTTTCCCAGCCGCCCCAGTTCAATCGTCCGGAAGTGGGCGTCGATCTGATATAAAGAGTTTCGCTTTCCAGATATGCCTGGAATTTTCCGGCATCCGATACTTCCACATAAAAGGAAGCGTCGCCGGATGCCTGTGTCAGGAACCGACATCCTCCCGCCTCGATCTTCAGCGTCTCCACCTCCTCACCCAGACAGAACTTCTCCACATCCCCGCCCCATATATCATGGCGGGAATCAAAGCTGGTGGCGTCGTCAATGTCATAGTCCAGCTCCGGCAGACGGTCCGATACGTTATCCCGCACCCGGATCCCCCACTTGAACAGACTGTCAATATCCACAGATACTCTGCCTCCCGTGACGCTTTCAACCACCTGTGCGATCGCCGTCCTTCCACGCACAGTCCCTGCCGCTATGACAAGCGCCAGCCCCAGCGCCAGAAAAATCAATGCCGTAATGGCGCAGCCCTTCATAAACCTTTTCATGCCGCAGCCTCCTTTCTTCCGAGACGAAACAAATGTCCTATTCCCCTGAAAATAGCAGGGGTAACGATTCCCGCCATGGCTACCGTCAGCATCAGGAACAGAATGCCCACGCCGCCGCAGACAAAACCGCCGCCTATCAATGCCATTCCCACCAGCGGGTCAGCCGGAATACACATCCCTCCCACGATCAGCAGTACAAAAAGTACAATAAACATAGAAAGAACCACAACGCCAAAGCTTAAAATCAGTGCAAACCACATCACCAGAAGCCCAAACAGCATACTCAGCAGACCTATGATAAAGGGCGATGCAAACACCATCAGGATCGTGATCAGCACGATCATTCCCCCTGACATACCCTGCTTTCCCGGTGAACCCGGCCGGCCTCCGGCGCCGCCTCCTCCGGCAAAGCTTCCGCTTCCGCCGGAATTCCTGCTGCCGTCCGCACCCGGATCCCCGTCCGGACCCCGGCTGCCATTGAAACCGCGGCCTGCGTCCCTGCTTTCTCCAATCTCCGGTACAGCCGGCGCTTCCCCTGTTTCCCCTCGGACATTCTCCTTTCCGTACTCTATCACTGCCCTGTCCGCCGCAGTGGAGCTTACCGCGGCCTGGTTTTCCAAAAACTCCCGCCGGATATTCTCCGCCACCCTGGCAGGATCACCCAGGGCCTCAACGACGCTCTGTTCGTTCTCAGCTCCCGCATCATCGAAATAATCATTATAATACTGCAGCGCCTCTTCTCTTTCCGCATCAGAAATAGTCTGAAGCAGCCTTGCCAGCTGATTCATAAATTCCGTTCTGTTCATAGCCCGGTCCTCCCCTCAAACAGACCTGTGATTTTGTCTGAATATTGACGCCACTCGCTCTCATACAACTGCAGCTGGGCCCACCCCCTGGCGGTAACCTTATAATAACGCCTGTTCCTGCCTCCACATTCCATATCGTAGACCTCCAGGCAGTCGTCCTTCTGCAGTCTGCGCAGAACCGGATACAGGGTAGACTCCGACAGCTCTATTACCTGGCGGACGTCCTGAGTGATCTTGTACCCGTAAGTCCCTTCCGGCTCCTTTGACACCACGGCGAGCACTATGGCATCCAGCAAAGCAGCTCCTGCGCTAAATATCATACCATCGCCCCTTATCTTCCATATGATTCCATATAATATTATACAGCGTATAGCATCCTTCCTGTGGATACTATACAACATATAATATTATATGTCAAGTACAAAGTTCGTGACCTGACATTCAAATCGTACCAGCTCCACCATACCATTCATAGGCTGCCAAAATATACACTTTCACCAACCGGCGAACTGTTACTTCAAAAAACCGCGGACAGAAGTTTGTTCCTGTCCGCGGTCCTTTATGCCATGGCATTATTGTATGGCCGTCTGTCCCGGCAATTTATACCTCGCATTTCCAGAAATAGGCGCTGTACCCTTTAAGCACCGAGCCGCCTCCGAAATCATGGTCCTCTCCGGTGATCAGATCCACCGCCCTTCCGCAGCCTGCGTCAAAGTGGGCCATATAATCATTCTCATCCGCATTGATCGCCACCAATATCCTCTCATGCTCCGACTTCCGTTCAAAGATGCACTGACGGTTCGTCAGCAGCACAGAGCGGAACCCGCCGTAATTTAACCCCTCCGAATGCTTCTTCGCCCGGCTCAGCTTGCTGACCCAGTCAGTCAAATCATTCCACACAGGCTCATCAAATGCGGGACGCAGCGCCGGATCTCCCTGGGATTTCTCCGCCTTCTCCCCCCACTCGCTTCCATAATATATACAGGGTATTCCGGGCATTCCAAAAGCGAGAGCATAGATCAGAGGCAGATGCTCCTTATTGGTCAGAATGCTTGCCACCCTGGTCACATCATGATTATCCACAAAGGATAACAGATGCTTTCCCTTGTACAGAGTCCAGTTTTCCGGTCCGAACTGCCTGAGCAGGGAGTGGTTGATCTCAAAAAGATTCATGCTGTTAAAGCTGCTGAATAGTCCTTTATAACATTCATAATTGGTGGCGGAATGCAGCATCTGCTCATTCACCAGTCTGTTGTAATCGCCGTGCAGCATCTCTCCCACCAGGAAGAAGTCTTCCAGAAGGAATTCCTCCTTCAGCCCGTCGCAATAGGAGCGCAGCCTGCGCACGAAGTTCTCATCCAGACTGTAGGCTACATCCAGCCGAAGCCCGTCTATGCCGAACTCCTCCACCCAGAATCTCACGCTTTCCAGCAGATAATTCACCAGATCACCGTTTTGCAGGTTCAGCTTTACCAGGTCATAGTTTCCCTCCCAGCCCTCATACCACAGGCCGTCGTTATAATTGGAATTACCGTCAAAGGCAATGCGGTAAAACCAGCTTACATAGGGAGATCTCTCCCTGTTCTGCAGAACATCCTGAAAAGGTCCAAAGCCTCTTCCCACATGATTGAACACGCCGTCCAGCACTACCTTTATTCCGTTTTCATGAAGCGCGCCGCATACCTCCTTGAAATCCTCATTGGTGCCCAGCCGCACATCCACCTTCCGGTAATCCCTTGTATTATAGCCATGAGTATCCGATTCAAACAAGGGTGAAAAGTAGACCGCATTCACTCCAAGCTTTTTCATATGCGGTATCCAGTCGATCACCTTTCTGATACGGTGCTCCTGCACTCCGTCATTCTCAAAGGGTGCCCCGCAGAACCCCAACGGATAGATCTGATAAAAAACACTTTCGTACGCCCACATAACTCTCTCTCCTTTTCATTGACCAATTTGGTACTAAAATTTATATCTTGCAAAAATCCTGCATTTAGATATCAATATTTACTCTGTCACATTTTTCATGTTATTTTTTCAAAAAGTGGCTAAATCCACAAAGTTATCCACTTATACACAGGTGTCACTTCGACCTTTTTCGATGTCATTCGCCAAAAAAACGGCGTCATTTCATGCAAACCTACAGCCACTCATTCCAAAAACGTTCCACCTGTTTTGCAACAGTGTCCACCGTCACAATAGAAAAGTGCTCCCACTCTCTGGGGAACATCCTCCTGTAGGAAAACTGCAGGAAACGCTCATCCAGCAGCGCCACTATTCCCACATCCTCCACCGTCCGTATCACCCGGCCCGCAGCCTGCAGGACCTTGTTCATGCCCGGATAACGGTAGGAATAATCGAACCCGTCCTCCCCCTCTCCATGGAAGAAGTCCTTCAATATCTCCCGTTCAAAGCACACCTGGGGCAGGCCGGTCCCCACAATGATCGCTCCGATCAGGTCATCATTTTTCAAATCGATTCCCTCGCTGAAAATGCCTCCCAGAACACAGAAGCCTATGAGAATACGATCTTCTTCCTCTTCCTCCTCTATCTCCATGGAGACAGACGCGCGTATTGCCGTTTCCGCCTTTAGATCAGCTTCGCCGCTTCTCCGAAACCGGGCCAGGAAGCTCTCTCTGTCCGTTTCCTTCATATATTCGCTCTGAATGATACATTCCCTGCCCTCCCCGCCGAAGTTCTCCCTATATATTTCGTAAACTGTCTGCAGGAAAGCGTAAGAGGGGCAGAAAACCATATAGTTTCCATGGCGGTTCTTCACTATTTCCTCAATATATCTGGCAATGTTGAAATACTCCTCCTCAGAACGCCTTGTGTATTTGCTGGTCACATCTCCCGCGATAAATAACGCTCGTTTTGCCGAATCAAACACCGACCGGGCATATACCTCATAATCCTCCGCTTCCCCGCCAAGAAGCTTCTTATAATATTGTATCGGCAAAAACGTGGCGGAAAACAGGATGCTGCTTCGCCCCCGCTCCATACAAAGGCGCAGATTTTCCGCCGGATCCATACAGAAAAGCTTCAGCAGAAAGCTGCCGTCATCACACAGCCGGGTGTACTTCACATAGTTTTCATCCAACAGCTCGTAGATCTCCAGAAAATGACTAATCTCAAAATAAAAATCCAACAGCAGCTCTCTTACTGTAGTCGGCTCTTCCTCCTGCTCCGCCAGATAGTCGTCCATCACAGCCTGAAGCCGCATCAGAGGCTGCACAAAATCATCGATCTCCTGCACGATACAGCTCTGCTCACACTCCCTCTTCATTGCCAGCATTTTCTGATTACATTTTTCAAGCTGATATATCATCTTATCCGCATAGCCCTGCCGAACCAGGGTGCTGCGGCCGCCTCTTTTATGCTGCGCTGCCTGCATAACTGTCAGGTGATTTAAACGGGCAGGGAGGTCCGTGGCAAGGAGGTCCGTGGCATCCTTGGATGCCCCTGATATGTACGTTATGTCTCCCTCCCCTTCTTCTGACTCGTCTGTCATATTCTCTGTCATTTCCAACGTCAACTGCCCGGAAACCTCATTCTTCCTGCTTTTTGCAGTGATTTCTGACAGGACTGTCTGCTTTAATTCTCTGCGCAGTTCCAGGAATTGTTCCTTCAGCAGAACGGCGCTGTACATTTCCCTTCCCCGTTCCAGAAGATTATGTGCCTCGTCTATCAGAAAGATATAATCTCCCCCTGTGCTGTCTGCAAAAAAGCGCTTCAGATATACATGAGGATCGAACAAGTAGTTATAATCACAAATGACCCCATCCGCAAACAGGCTCATATCCAGACACATTTCAAAGGGACAGACTCTGTGTTTCTCCGCGTATTCCTCTATCCGCTCCCGCCTGAAGCTCTCATGGGATGTCAGCAGGTCATAGACCGCATCGTTGATCCTGTCGTAATGCCCCCTGGCATAAGGGCAGTAATCAGGATTACACTCTGCTTCCTCCATAAAGCAGATCTTTTCCTTTGCCGTCAGTATGACGCTCTTAAAATGCAGCCCCTTTTCCCGAAGCAGCCGAAAAGCGTCCTCCGCCACGGTCCTGGTGATCGTCTTTGCCGTCAGATAAAAGATCTTATCCCCTCTGCCCTGCCCCACAGACTGTACGGCAGGATAGATCGTGGAGATGGTTTTTCCCACTCCGGTGGGTGCCTCCAGAAACAGCTTCTTTTTATGATATATCGTTTTGTACACATCGGTTACAAGCTCCTTCTGCCCTTCGCGGTAAACAAAAGGAAACTCCAGACCCTGAATGGACGCCTGCCGGGTCTTTCTCCAGTTCCAGCTGTGATCCGCCCATTTGCGGTAAGAGTCCATCAAGCCGCCAAACCACTGCGTCAGTTCCGAAAGTGTGTAATCCAGGTAAAAAAAACGCAACTCCTCCGTAGGAATGTGGCAGTAGGTCATTCTCACCTGTATTTCCTGAAGTCCCTGCTGGAAGCCGTAGATATATGCATAGCACTTTGCCTGTGCCAAATGCAGGGGCATGGGTTCCTTCCATCTCGCCGGGTCCCTGTAAACGCCCTTGATCTCATCTATGATGACCCGTCCCTCCTGATGAATGATGCCATCGGCGCGCCCTTCCACCGTCAGCAGATACCCTTTCTCTTCAAAGGATATCTTCAGCGGCACCTCCGCCTGATATTCCGCTCCCATCCGCCTCTGGATCATGCGGTGGATCCTGCTGCCCTCCTGCATGGCATTATCGGGAGATGCCTGGCGGCGGTTATCTATATCCCCGTATCGAAGCACAAATTCTACCAGATTCCGGACGGAGATCCGAATCTCTTCCTTCATATCCGCCGCACCTCCCCTCTCTCCAAAAAAGGAAACCAGTTCCTGTAGGATACAGAAAAACTCCCCATGAAGATAGTACGCTATCTTTCACAGGGAGTCAATTTCTTAATGTATCAGCAGGCTATCGCATATTTTTCAAGAAGCTCTTCCAGCTGTGCATTATAGCCCTCATAAGACACTTTTAGAGGCACTCTGAAATCCAATCCGTAAACTCCTAAAAATGATTTGGCATCCACTACATATCTGTTGTAAGAAATGTCGATGTCAAAATTGCATCTGGAGGTTACATCGACGAAATGCTGCACATCGTCCTGAGTCATACGAATCGTCTTGACCATCTCTAACCATCCTTTCTCACATAACAACAAACACCATTTACTACACCTTTATAATTAACCATTATATGCAAAAGAATTCAGGATGTAAAGCGTTTTCCGTGAACAGATTTTTCCTTCTCTTTTGCCGTTTTTCCCCGCTTTTTTATCACTTTTGCCGACAGTCTCCCTGTTTCGATGATTTTTTTGTCTATTTTGCCTATATTACGCTTTGACGCGACATAGTAACGAAATACTTTTTTAACTTCCGGGCTGATTTATGAGTCAGAATTTCGGCAGTTAAAACTCTATCATATACTCCCTGAACCGCAGCGGCAGCAGATTCCTCTGCAGCTTCAGGTTCTCCCGCTCCTTTATGGAAATGGTTCTGCAAAAATGGCGGAACAACTCCTGATACCTCATTTCCTCTTCCGAATAACGCAGCCTGGGTTCCGCCTCCTCCCCTGAGAGCAGATACCACTGCTGCCTTGCCGGATGAATACCGAAAAGCTCTCTGGTACTGTCATATATCACAAAATTTTCAATGGGCAGCCTGTCTGCAAAATGAGGCATCAAAAAGGTAAGGGCGTTGCATTTCGGTCCAATCCTGGCATAGAGGATACCGTTCTCCAGCTCCTGAAACCGCAAAAATTCTCTCAGGTGGTTTATCTCCCTGTCCGCCTTTCTTGCCATGGAAAAGGTCTGCATCACATAGCAGTCCGCCAGATCGTCAAAGAGATGTCCCCTGGCGCATCTCTCATCCAGCCCCTTTACTACCGTCCGATAAACGGCCTGGGCCTTCTCCCTGTCTGTGGAAGCAAGGGCCTCACAGACCCTAAGGTAATCCTCCTCCCCGAAACGCCGCTCCAGAGTACGCATCACCTTCACTGCCCTGGCCGGGTCCGGCTGTATCCGCACATCCTCCGCAAAGAGCATGGGATCATCATCCAAAGCCAGATAAGTGTCCTTCGCATCCCTGTTCTCCTCATAAGAAAGATAGATGGCCGTAAAGATACTTTCCAGCGAATCCTCACATCTGTAAACCGTCATATCCGCCTCTCCCTCCAAAGCTGCCGTCGTCAAACAATGACATCTGCCGGTAAGTCATGCCGTCTGTGCCAAACCGTATCCTCTCGTTCCTGTCCGTGAGATTCCGGACAATATAATCCTCATCCAGCCTGACCGGATACATCATTCTGCCGCTGCAGGTGACAAAGAAAACCGCCCGCTTTAAAACCACGCCCAGCTTTTTTAAGTCCTCGAAAGTCAGACTTGCCCAGCGCCTGGCGGCCACGATCCGCCTGGCGCTTTTCACTCCGACGCCGGGGACCCTAAGCAGAGTCTCCATGGGAGCCCTGTTGATCTCCACCGGGAATTGCTCCAGATGCCGTACTGCCCAGTCCTCTTTCGGGTCGAGCAGCACATTAAAAAACGGTCGCTTTTCATCCAGCAGCTCCGCCGCCTTAAAACCGTAAAACCGAAGCAGCCAATCCGCCTGGTACAGCCTGTGCTCCCTAAGCAGGGGCGGTCCGCCGGGCAGCGCCGGGAGCGCCTTATCCTGCGTCACATTTACAAATGCCGAATAAAAGACCCTCTTTAAATCAAACCTTTGATACAGGCTCTCCGCCACATTGATAATGTGAAAATCACTTTCCGGCGTAGCGCCGATGATCATCTGGGTGGACTGTCCCCCTGCCACAAACTTCGGTGCGCTGCGGTACAGGACCAAATCATTTTTGTTCTCCTGAATTCCGTTCTGGATCTGACGCATGGGCGCCAGTATGCTCTTCCTGTTCTTGTTCGGCGCAAGGGCCCGGAGTCCCTCCGCCGTGGGCAGCTCCAGATTCACACTCATCCTGTCCGCCAGATACCCCGTCTGCCGGATCAACCGTGGATCCGCTCCCGGAATGGCTTTCACATGGATATAGCCGTTAAAGCGGTATTTGTTCCGCAAAAGCCATATGGTACGAAAAATCAGCTCCATGGTAAAAGAAGGATTCCCCATGATGCCGGAGCTTAAGAACAGGCCCTCTATATAATTCCTGCGGTAAAACTCCATGGTCAGGGTACATATTTCCTCCGGGGTGAACGCAGCCCTGGGAATATCATTGGAGCAGCGGTTCTGGCAGTATTTACAGTCATAGATGCACTGGTTGGTAAGCAGGATCTTGAGCAGGGAAATGCAGCGGCCGTCACTGCTGAAGCTGTGGCAGATCCCCGCTGCCACACAGTTGCCGATACTGTTGCCGCTGCCCTTGCGCTCCACACCGCTGGAGGTACAGGCCACGTCGTATTTTGCCGCATCTGCCAGAATACCCAGTTTATCCATGATCGACATTTTATTTTCCCTGACGGCATATTCCATTTCCTGCTCCCTCCATGCAGAACATTTGTTCTATTCCAGAATAGCACATATGTTCTTGTTTGGCAAGTAAAAAAAGTATTGCAAAACAGGATACAAAGTATGTATACTACAGTAGGAACATTACATATAGAAAGATGGTCAAAATCATGAAAAATTTTTCACTGCCCCAAAATTACAAGTCAGAGCTGAATCTTTATGACACCCAGATCGCCATAAAGATGGTAAAGGACTTCTTTCAGGCCCTGCTGGCGGAACGGCTCCATCTGCTGCGGGTGTCCGCTCCTCTCTTTGTAGCGCCGGAGTCCGGATTAAACGACAACCTAAACGGCGTGGAGCGTCCCGTCGCCTTCGACATCAGGTGTCAGGACGGCAGGGAGGGAGAGATCGTACAGTCTCTTGCAAAGTGGAAGCGCTACGCCCTGAAAAAATACGGCTTTAAGCCGGGAGAAGGGCTCTATACGGATATGAGCGCTATCCGCAGGGATGAGGAGACCGATAACATCCACTCCATCTATGTGGACCAGTGGGACTGGGAGAAGATCATCTCCAAAGAGGAACGCTGCCTTGAAACTCTGCAGGATACTGTGCGCACCGTGTACAAGGTGCTGCGCAAGACCGAGAAATATATGTCTATCCATTATGATTACATAGAAGAGATCCTTCCCCATGATATCTTCTTTATCACCACATCCGAGCTGGAAGAGATGTTCCCCGACTATACGCCGAAGGAACGGGAATATTATATCGCAAAGGCAAAGGGCGCCGTCTGCATCATGCAGATCGGGGATGTGCTTGGAAACGGCGAGCCCCACGACGGACGCGCCCCGGACTATGACGACTGGTCACTGAATGCGGATATCATCGTCTATTACCCCGTTCTGGACATTGCCCTGGAGCTTTCCAGCATGGGTATCCGGGTAGACGAAAAGGCTCTGAAGGAGCAGCTGCAAAAGTCAGGCTGCCCGGAACGCGCAGAGCTGCCTTTCCACAAAGCGGTCCTGAAGGGTGAGCTGCCCTACACCATCGGCGGCGGCATCGGCCAGTCCCGCATCTGTATGTTCTTCCTGCGAAAGGCCCATATCGGAGAGGTACAATGCTCCTTATGGCCTGAAGAGACCATGAAGGAAGCCGAAAAAAGAGGTCTGCAGCTTTTATAAGCTGCAGGCCCTTTCTTCTCACCCTTTATTTACTTCTCATCCAGAAGCTCCTGGACAGACGCCCATTCGATCACCGGCAATCCCCCCTGCATACCGGAGGAAGTCTTTTTCAGCTTTGACTGGATCTTTATGATATTCCACAGAAGGCAGATCAGACCGACGCCTGCGCCTGCAGCCGCTATTCCGATCACTATGGGAATGGTTATATAATCCACATCCCCCCAATAGTAACCGCCAAGCCCTATCAGACTGAAAAATAAGCCCACGGCAAGACAGGTGATAGGAGTCTCGAACATCTTCTTTTTCATGCCTGACACCCCCCAGGACTGAGGCTGATGGCAATGGGGACACTCATCTGAAAAATCAGTGGGAATGATCTGCTTCTCCGTAACGTTTTTGTAGATTTCCTGCACCCTCTGCACCAGGCTCACATGGGCCTTCTGCCGCAGCTTATCCTCCTCCACGTCATTCAGCTGCCTGCGGTAGTTATTCATCTCCGCCTCACCCGTTATGGTGACCTTTCGAGGTCCGCTCTCCTGCCCGCACTGCTCGCACCGGAAGGAATACGTCAATCCCGCGCTTTCTGTTCTCGTATGTTGGTAATAGCTGCCCATTATGTATCATCCTCCATGTAAATAATATAAATGTATACGATCAACTAACTCTATTTTAACATTTCCGAAATATCTGTCAATCCGTTTTTCCCACACACTGATACACACCGAATTTCTCACTGCGGAAGGTCTGCACATAGCCCTTCTGCCCCATGAAATCCAATATCAGCTGAAGCTTTTCATCTGACGCCAGGGTCTCTATGGTTCCCTCGCTGAAGCCCGCCTCCGCCAGCGCTTCTGCTGCGCCCTCCGCGTACAATGCCGTCACATTCTCCAGTATCACCACCGGCGTCTCCCCCTCCAGCTCCCGCATATCCTCTTCCATAGCTGTATAACTGTAGGATTTTAAGTTTATCCAGGGATTAAATGCCGAAGGCATCTGCAGATAATAGGATAAAGCGGGAATTGCCAGAGAGTCAGGCGCTCCATACAGTATGACCTCCTGTCCCTGCAGCCCGTTTTCATTGACATAAGCGCTGATAGAACTCATCCACTCCGCCTTCTCCGCTGACATTTTCACATTTTTTAAAACTTCATTATTTTCCACCCCCGCGCTGATGTCCCTCACTCCCGTAAATTCGGCAAAGGCAAATTTTGCCCCGAATCCGGCGAACTGGAAGCAGCACAGCAGCAAAAAGACAGACAGGATACACTTTATGGGAAATACCGGAATTGTAACGCCTGCTATTTTTTTATCCCTGTATTCCTTCAGAAAGCTCCAGCAGGCCTGGAGGGTGTAAGGCGCTCCGATAAAAAGGTTGTTGATGCTGGGAAAAGTCCTGTTATTGCTGCCGATAGCGGTCAGGAGAATGACCAGGATCAGCATCCCCCCCACAAGCCTGTCCTCTTTCCTGCTTTTGGGATGAAGCACCCGCACCGCCGCTATGAACAGCGTCAGCATCAGAAACAGGATCGCGGGCCTGCGCATGGAAGAATAGTCGCAGAAGTCCAGCGTACAAAAGGAAACTCTCAAGCCCTCCGAATCCCGGTAATAAAGCCACCCTGCCATGGCTGCCCCAAACAGGACGCTTGCTGCCTGAGCAGCCCGCTTTAAAGGAAGAGCGGCTTTGCCCTTAGCCAGTCCTGCCAGCACAGACACTGCCATTCCCGCCGCCAGGAATACTCCCATACGGATCACCCAGTACAGATTCTCCGTATAGTCGTGGATCATATTGACCACCATGGAGGCTGCCCTGTAATCCGTAGCCGTGTCAGTCATGGCAAACAGACGTGAGATCCCCTTCACATATTCCCCAAAGCCATACTGAATATCAATGTAACTGAACAGCACCACCAGCGCCGCCAGATACCCCAGCAGACACCAGCCCGTGTGCCTCAGTGCCTTCTTCCAGAAGCCCTCCTGATATGCCGAGCCGCTTTGCTTCTCCTCCCCGGCACACAAAAAGTCATAGACCCACACCGCCAGTATCATAGCCGCTTCAGGGAGATTGGAAAACCGCACCAGAACATTGGCGCCAAGACAAAACCCCGCCCCGATCAGAAATCCCTTTTTGTCCTTTGTCAAACCAAAGTATAATAAAATGAAGCCTCCCAGAAACAACACATAGGTCATGTAATTATACAGAACAGCGGTAGGACACCAACACAGGCTGACCGCCGCCACCTCGCCCAAAAATGCGATCCAGGGACGGATCCTCAGCTTCCTGGTGCAGAACCAGTACCCGGCAAGCGCCAGAAAGCTCACAAACAATCCGGTATAGATATTCATCCCCACAAGCCGGCCGCCGTTTGGCAGCTTTGTCAGCAAATGTCCCACCGTATTGGACAGCCAGGTGGAAAACAGCCACATGGGATCCATGTGCTCTGTTCCCATATAAGCGTAATTTGCATAATTATAGCCTGTGTCCGTAAGGTCCAGACCCCATTGTATATGCCGCAGAGGATAGAACGCCAGAATGATGATAAACAGATTCTCCGCCATATTTTTCGCCATTACAGAGCGTTTCTTTCCTGTTTCTTTTGCAAGCTGCCCTCTCATAACGCTATGATGCCTCCCTGAATAAACTGTCCGCCTTCTCTATCCTTTCAACCAGCTTCCTGTAAGCCTTCCCCCTGCACAGCAGGCCGTGTATTCCCTTCATCAGCCCTGCCCGCAGCATATCTGCCAGAATACCGCATACAAATACGCTCAAGGCCGCCAGAAGGGTCCACACCAGCAGTTCTCCCACATTGGTGATCCGATCCGCCCCAAGCCAGCTCTGCCAGGCGTAACGCAGCCCCAGATTCTCATGGAGCAGATAAACGCCCAGAGTATAGGGGGCAATTTTATTAATAACATCCGCAATTTTACCTTTTATCTCTATCTTTCTGAAAAATCCAAACAGCCCCACTGCCGCCAGAAAAGGAAGGATATGATTATATTCCATGCACATTCCCGTCATTCTGCCCAGGCTGCCGGTGCGGGCATAGAAAAGCCGCAGCCCCATGGTGCCGGCGTACGCCAGCAGACAGCAGACGACATACAGTATCCCCGCCCGCCGCCGCTTTTCCAGAAAGTTGATTCCAAACCTCCGTATGTATGCCGCCGTCACAAACACACACAGATACCACAGACAGTCATAGCCCATTGCATCCTTTTCCAGCCGCAGGGGCAGAACACTTTTCAGAACGCAGAAGGCAATGAGCAGAAGCGAAAGCGCAAGCTGCAGCTGCCGCTTTGACATCCGCTTTACCGCTGTTCCCACAAAGGGCAGAAGCAGATACAGGAAAACATATGCTGTCAGGAACCAGTAATGCTCCATGGAGATCGGGAAAAGCAGGGTCAGGAAATAATGGGTGTCCACAGTCACCTCTGTTACTACTCCTGTTACCGCCCCCAGGATCCCAAACACAACGGAATACAGCCAGACCTGCACCAAAAGCTGAAGCAGACGGCTCAGCTTAAAAGAAGAGGCACATAAAAAGTAACCGCTGATAAGCATATATACGTTGACTGCCACAATGCAGAATGCCTCCAGAAGCCAGGCTGCCGCTCCTGTGGCGTCAAGCCCGCCGCCCGTCAGCTCCGGCAGCAGCCCGCCCTTCCCCAGATAATGCAGCACGATCACCATCAGCATTGCAACGCAGCGCAGCAGCTCCAGATTTGCCATACGTTTTTTCCCGGACATGAAATTCCTCCTGATCAATATTATTTTCCGAAATAGCAAGCCTTATTTCCCCGGACGTTTACCGCTTTTCCTTGATGCTGCCGTCAAAATAGGCATTCAGCAGCTGCCGCAGATCAAAGATTTGTTCCAGCAGCTCCTCCCCCTTATCCGTATCGGAGATATTCGCCCTGGCAGGCAGCTTCTCCACCACATGGATCTCAGGCGTCTGTTCGGCGCTTCCGCTCTTAAAGGGCTTGTGCTCCGCAAGGATCAGACTGTGGGAGTCATAGATCAGAGTATAACCTGCGATTCCCGTGGTTTTCTGATAAGCCTTGGAGATCCCGCCGTCAATGACATACAGCTTCCCTTCAGCTTTGACAGGCTTCTCCCCGTCCTTGATCTTAACGGGGACATGGCCGTTGATGATATGTCCGCTATCCTCGCTGATAGAAAACATCCGCAAAATATCCCGACAGACGTCCTCCCTTTCCGAAAATCTGTAATAGCTGTTGTAGTTCTCCTCCTGAAGCGCCTTGTCGTCGATAAAATATCGCTCAAAAAGCGCCATCTTATCCTTGCCGTACAGAGGAGATCTGGCGCCGCACCAGAGATACCACAAAAAGTCCACGGCATAGCTCTCCCTTGAAAAATATGCCATGTTCACAAGCCTGTTGAGTTCATCCAGAAGCTCCCTGCCCCGGCAGCTTTTACCGCCGATCTCCAGACTCTGCAGCCCGGCATTTTCATCCATGGGGATACAGCCGTGAAACATCAGGTTGCCGTTGCAGACCTTGTACATGGCACCGTTGGACAGCAGGAATCGGATGTGCTTCTGCAGCTTTTCACTGTGGAGAAATGAATTCTTAAGCACCTCCATCAGCTGCGCCTCCTCCTGAGAAAGCCGGGAGGGATCCTTGGGATCTACCGTGGGAAAAACCCTGTCCCTTAAGGGATAACTGATACCGTTTACCCGGACCGTCCCCGCCTCAAAATCTACCCTTGAAAACAGGTCCCGGCCGCTCATCTCCCATTCCCCGTGAACCGAGATCAGCCGGGATTCCAGCTTCAGCTGGATGATCGTGATCGCCTTATGCATCTGCGCCGCCAGCTTTTCATCAACAGGGTCATAAATGTTGTCGTCATAGGTATGGGGATAATAACTTGTGCAGTCGTCCCCGCCGTAGATCTCCTGGGCAAATACTGCCAAAGCCCGCAGATTCAGCCCATAACCGTCCTCCAGCAGGTCGAAATTATTGTATTTGATGGAGATACGAATCACATTGGCGATCAGCGCCGGATTGCCGCAGGCCGCCCCGATCCATGAAATATCGTGGTTTCCCCACTGAATATCCACATCGTGACAGTTCATCAACTCATCCAGAATAATATCCGGCCTGGGTCCCCTGTCAAAAATATCCCCGATAATGTGCAGCCTGTCAATGGCAAGGGCCTGGATCAGCCTGCACAGGGCGGTGATAAAGCTTCCTGTGATCCCCGTCTCCATGATGGAGCTGATGATCTTATCGAAATAAACGTCCTTATTGACATCATCCGTCACATTCAGAAGTTCATCTACAATATACCGGAATTTCTCCGGGACGCTTTTACGGACTCTTGAGCGTGTGTACTTTGCGGAGATAGCCTCACACACCAGGATCAGCCTGTAGATCGTAAGCTTCTGCCATTCCTCCGTGTATCCGCCGTTTTCGGAAAGCCGTTTCAGCTCCCTCTCCGGATAATAGATCAGATTCACAAGCGCTGTCCGCTCCGCGCTTGAGACCGTCTTTCCGAACACCTTGTCTATCTTGATCTTGATCATCCCCGATGCGCTTTTCAGCATATACAGAAACGCTTCATATTCGCCGTGCAGATCGCTGAAAAAATATTCCGTGCCCTTGGGCAGGCTGCGGATCGCAGAGAGATTGATTATCTCGCTTGCGGCGCTTTCAATCGTGGGAAATTTTTCGGAAAGCAGCTCCAGATACTTTCTGTCCATATATATCCTCCATTTCCATTGGCCGGGATCGTCGGCCTCGCCTGCAAGGCGTTGCTTCTCATAGTCAAAACGGCGCCCTCTCACCCTTCAACCGACAGATTCGGACGCAGATTTCCATCTGCTTAAGCAGGACGCTCCGATAAGTCAAGCTTCCTCACCACATCCCGAACCTTCAGCACAAGCCGGGGAGACACGGACAGCTCGTCGATCCCCATTCGCAGGAAAGCTTCCGTAAGGCCGGTGTCCGCCCCCAGCTCACCGCAGATCCCGATGGGGATACCGTTTTTATGGGCGCTGTCTGCGCTCATCTCGATCAGACGCAGAACGGCCTCATGGTGGGTGTCAACAAACTGCTCCACATCGGGATTTTGCCTGTCGCAGGCCAGTGTGTACTGGGTCAGATCGTTGGTTCCCACGCTGAAAAAGTCGACCATGGGAGCCAGCCTGTGGCTGATAAGGGCTGCGGCAGGCGTCTCGATCATAATGCCAAGCTTCACGCTCTCAGAATATGCAATCCCCTTCTCCTTCAACTCCTCCCTGACCGCAGCGCAGATCTGCAGAATCTTTTCAAGTTCAATAACACTCGTGATCATTGGGAACATAATACTTAAATTTCCAAATACGGAAGCCCGATACAGCGCCCGAAGCTGAGTCTTAAAAATCTCCGGCCGGGTCAGACAGATACGGATCGCCCGGATACCCAGCGCCGGGTTCTCCTCCGCCTTCAGTCCAAAATAATCCGCCTTTTTATCCGCGCCGATATCCAGTGTACGAATAATTACCGGTCTGTCCGCCATATCCTCCAGCGCCTTCCTGTACACGGCAAGCTGCTGTTCCTCGGTAGGATAATCGCCGCTTTCCAGATACAGAAATTCGCTGCGGAAAAGCCCTATGCCCCCTGCATCATTTTCCAGCACCTCTCTGATATCGCTGACGCTTCCGATATTTGCGTATATCTCTATTTTCCGCCCGTCGGCGGTCCTGTTTTCCCTGCCCTTCAGCTCCCTTAAGGCGGCGCTTTTCTCCTGTTCTCCCTGCTGCTTCTTAAGAAGTCCTTCGCGTGTCTCCCGGTCAGGATCTACAAAGACTTCACCGGTTCCGCCGTCTACAAAGACCTCTCCACCGCCCCCGGCAGCCTCCAGAAATCCGCTGCCCACACCCACCACCGCCGGAATATTCATACTCCGGGCAAGAATGGCGGTGTGGGAATTAACGGAGCCCCCCTCCGTCACAATAGCAAGGATCCTATCCCGGTCAAGGGACGCCGCCTCACTGGGGGTCAGGTCGGAGGCACAGAGAATAGTGGAGTCCATTCCACGGAAGTCCATTTCCGGGAAGTCCATTTCCGGGAAGTCCGAATCTGTATGATTTATTTCCGCAGAGTCTGCGCCCATGAAAACCACTTCCCTGAGATTGTCCGTCAAACGGCCGGAAACGTCCCTGACGTCCGCCGCACGGTTCCTCATATACTCGTCCTCCATGGCCGCAAACATCTCCGCAAAGCGGTCCGACGTGACCGATACCGCGTACTCCGCATTGACCCGCTGGCTTTCGATGATTCGATGGACCGAAGCATTGTAATCCTCATCCTTCAGTATCATCTGCTGGGCTCTAAAAATCGCCGCGCCATCCTCACCGGCTTCCCTGAGAGTCCTATGATAAATTTCCTCCAGCTGCCGGGCTGCCTGTGTCTTTGCCAGCTCATAACGCCCTTTTTCCCTCTCCGGGTCTGTCACCGGGACTCGCTCCACTGTCCCGCTGTCTCTGCGAAACAACCGTATCCTGCCCGCAGCCACTCCGCCGTATACGCCCTTTCCCTGAAATCTCTGTATAACTCTCACCTCTTATCATCAATAACTTAAGTCAGCCTTACATCTGCTTCAGCAGTTCATAGATCCTGTCCTTCTTTGCCAGCCCGTGGGAAAACGCCGTAGCGCCGCCGGCAGCCGTACCCAGCTTCAGGGCATATTCCCGGCCGCCCCTGTCAAAGCCGGCAAGAAAGCCCGCCACCATAGAGTCGCCCGCTCCCACCGAATTGATCAGCTTTCCCTCACAGGCTCCGCATCTGTGAAGCTCTCCCTGCTCATCCAGCAGAATGGCGCCGTCGCCTGCCAGGGAGATCAGCACATTCTCAGCTCCCATTTCACGAAGCTTTTCTCCGTAAAATACGATCTCTTCCTCTGTATGCAGGCTTACGCCAAACAGCCCGCCCAGCTCCTGCCGGTTAGGCTTGACCAGAAAGGGTCTATACTTCAGCACCTTCAACAGCAGCTCTCCCGTGGCGTCGACCGCTGTCCTGACGTTCCTGTGGGACAGGCGTGCAAGGATCTTCTCATAGATATCCGCCGGCAGAGCGCCTGGAATGCTGCCCGCCAGCACCAGGGTATCCCCCTCCTGCAGCCCATCCAGCTTTTCATACAGGCTGTTTAGGGCCTCCGCCGGAATCTTAGGCCCCTGCCCGTTGATCTCCGTCTCCACGCCGGAGCTGATCTTCACGTTGATGCGGGAACAGCCCTGCTCCAGCTCCACAAAATCCGTTTCAATACCCATGGCGCTGACCCCGTCCCTGATGGCCTTTCCTGTAAATCCCGCCACAAAGCCCAGCGCCCTTGAGGGAACGCCCAGCTCCGCCAGCACCAGGGAAACGTTGATCCCCTTGCCGCCGAAAAACAGCTCCTCAGATTGGGCGCGGTTTATGCTGCCTGCCTTTAACTCTTCGATTCGGACATAATAATCAATGGCAGGGTTGAACGTTACCGTATAGACCATTGCAGCGCCTCCTTTACATCCGCCCTTCCTCTGCCGGATTTCCAATATTCCGGCCTGCTGTACTTCCATGATAGCATAAAAGCGCTGAAACGCCAAGCTTGGCTTTTCCCATATTGACAAAAGAGCAGATTGTGACATAATCGAATAAAAGACAGAAAACTATCTGCTTCCTGATCTGAGCCGCCAACCATTTACCTGTCCACGGAGGTGCCGTATGAATACCATCGCCGTTATTGAAGATGATGAATATATTGGAAAAATGCTGGAGGAAAGCCTGACTGCAGAAGGGTATCGCGTCATCCGGGCCTGGTCCGGCACGGAGGCTCTTCTTCTGCTGGAAAAACAGCAGCCCAGCCTGATACTTCTGGATCTGATGCTGCCCGGCCTGTCCGGCGAAGAGCTTCTTCCCCGCGTTAAAAATACACCCGTTATTGTTGTCAGCGCCAAGGTAGGACTCGACGAAAAGGTGGACCTGCTGCTGGGCGGCGCAGCGGATTATATTACCAAGCCCTTTGAAATGCGGGAGCTCCTTGCCCGCATTGCCGTGCAGCTGCGGCTTCATGGGGATAAAGCGGCTGCCGGGTCAATCTTGACCGGGGCAGTATTGACCGGGGCAGTATTGACCGGGGCAGTATTGACCGGGGCAGTATTGACCCTGGGCAGCCTGACTCTGGACGCCGAGACCCGTGAGCTGATCGGCCCCGGCGGCTCCGTCCACCTGACCAGAACAGAATCCGCCATTCTGAAAAAACTGATGCAGAATCCGGGACGCCCCGTCTCCAAGTCCGCCCTGCTGGACGATATCAGCGCAGATACCCCCGACTGCACGGAAAGCTCCCTGAAGATCCACATCAGCAATCTGCGAAAGAAAATGAAAGAGGCAGATGTGGCGGAGACCATCGACTCGGTGTGGGGCATCGGCTTTCGCCTGCACTCCGGAAAGTAACCTCAAATCTTTACAAAATCTTTACGCTTTTCTTTACCGATTTCTTAACCTTCCGGGTCTATACTTAAGTTCATAGAAATTCAGAAGCGAGGTACACGACAATATGGAATATGTATTACAAACCACCGCATTACAGAAAAAGTACGGCCGCACCACTGTCCTGAACAATATGAATATGCACATTCCCAGAGGCGCCCTCTATGGCTTTGTGGGTAAAAACGGTGCAGGCAAGACCACCCTCATCCGCCTGATCTGCGGCCTGCAGTTTCCCACGGCGGGAGAATACTCCCTTTTCGGGATCTCCAACACCTCCGGAGAGATTGCCAAAAGCCGTATGCGTATGGGCTCTGTGGTGGAAGCTCCCGCCCTTTATACAGACATGACTGCGGAGGACAATCTAAAAGAGCAGTACCGCATCCTGGGACTTCCTTCCTTTGAAAGCATCCCCGGCCTTCTGGCACTGGTGGGTCTGCAGGATACGGGCAAAAAGAAGGTAAAGCATTTCTCCCTGGGTATGCGGCAGCGGCTGGGTATCGCCGTTGCTCTGGCAGGGAATCCGGACCTTCTGGTACTGGATGAGCCCGCCAACGGCCTTGACCCCCAGGGAATCGTGGAAATGCGAGAGCTGCTTTTACGGCTGAACCGTGAAAGGGGGATCACCGTCCTCATCTCCAGCCACATCTTAGACGAGCTGTCCCGGCTTGCCACCCATTACGGCTTTATAGATCGGGGCTCCCTCCTTAAAGAGATTACCGCGGAAGAGCTGGAAGCCGCCTGCCGCAAATGCCTTTGCGTCACAGTCTCAGATATACAGGCCCTCTGCCTGGCGCTGGATGAAAAGGAGATAGAATACCATGTGCTATCTGACAATCAGGCGGAGATCTTCGGCGCTGTGGGAATCACCGACCTGGTGGAAATGCTGTCCGCAAAGGGCTGCGTTATCTCTGACCTCCACGAAAGGGATGAGGGTCTGGAAAGCTACTATATGAATCTGATTGGAGGAAAGCATCATGAATAAATTATTGTCTGCGGGATTTTCCCGACTCTGGAAAAACAAATTCTTCCGGCTGGGTATGCTTTTAGTCCCCGGCTTTATCGCCTTTATACTGTGCGAATATCATTGGGAAATGACTATCTTGAGAAAAACCTTTCCTGACTATGTCTATATGATGGACTTCTTTCTGTACAACGCCTGTATGTACAGCGGCCTCTTCGCCTCTGTTTTCGGCGCCCTGTTCCTGGGAGCGGAGTACAGTGACGGCACGGTGCGCAACAAGCTGGCAGTGGGACACAGCAGAACAGCCGTTTATCTCTCCTCTCTGACAGTATGCCTTGCCGCTTCCCTCCTGGTATACGCAGCCGCCGTTCTTATCACCCTTGCCCTGGGCATCCCGCTGTTTGGCCTGCCGGAGACGCCGCCTCTCGTCATCCTGCAGAGATACTGCCTGGCATTGTTTCCCATCGTCGCCCTGTGCGCCCTGTTTACCCTGCCTGCCATGCTGATCGCCAACAGACCCGTCTCCGTCGTTATCTGCACGGCAGGCGTCATTGCTCTGCTGTTCATAAGCATGAGTGTGGAGGATCGGCTGAAGGCCCCGGAGACGATCAGCATCAAACACCATCTGACGACTGCGGACGGCGAGACCGTAGTAACCGAGGAGCTTCAGCCCAATCCCCTCTACCTCACCGGCACAGGACGAAAAGCCCTTGAATTGTTCCGGGATCTTCTGCCCACCGGCATGGGACTGCGTCTGATAAAGCGCCTTCCCCCCGAAAATCCCCTGCAGTCCTGCCTGGGCGCTGTTTTCGTCACAGCAGCCTCCACCGGGGGCGGCATTCTGGCTTTCCGAAAACGGAACCTGAAATAAATTTTGCGCCTGTGCTTTTCGTTGTCAGGAATTCGCAGGCACGGAAAGGTATGGCTATTAAAAATGTATCTATTATGCGGTTTTTTATTGAGCATCCTGATATTTCTATCTGCCCGGCTGCTTCTGATCCATCGCAGCCTGGAAGAGATCTGCAGCGGATTATCCCACATTCTGGGTTCGGACACTCAAAAGGACGTTTCCACAAACGCTCTTTTGTGCGTGTCCTCCAGGGATCCTTATATCCGCAGGCTGGCCGCCCGATTGAACGAACATCTGTCCCGGCTTCGCAACAGACAGCTTCAATACGAAAACGGCGACAGGGAGTTAAAGGAGGCCATCACAAATGTTTCCCATGATTTGAGGACCCCTCTTACCGCCATGGCAGGCTATCTGGAGCTGCTGCGGAAGGAGCTGGCCGCCACCGGGCAGTCGAGCGGCGTGAAAACCGCGGACCGTGAAACAGCTTTCGGGCAGCAAGACGATGAATGCACTGCCGAAAAAGCCGCCCGTTACCTCTCCATCCTGCAAAACCGTCTGGATGCCATGAAGCAGCTGACGGAAGAGCTGTTCCGCTATTCCGTCGCCCTGTCCTTCCGGGAGATCGCCCCTGTAGCTCTGTCCCTGAACCGTATTCTGGAGGACAGCCTTATGGCATACTGGGATATTCTGGAGCAGCGTGGAATCACACCTGTTATTTCTATGCCGGAAAGTCCCGTCACGCGGACTCTGGATACCTCCTCCCTGTCCCGGATCTTTTCCAATATTCTGAGCAATGCCGTAAAATACAGCGACGGAGACCTGCAGGTCACCCTGACGGAAAATGGCGTCATCACCTTCTCCAACCACGCCGCCGGCCTTACCCCCGTCACTGCCGCAAAGCTTTTTGACCGCTTCTACACTGTGGAGACAGCCAGTCCCTCCACGGGCCTGGGGCTGTCCATTGCCAGACTGCTCACCGAGCGCATGGGCGGTTCCATAAACGCCTCCTATGAAAACGGGGAACTGCATATCATCCTGCAATTCCCCGGCGAGTGACCGGACTCCTTCCTATCTTATTTGCACTTCCGCGTCCCCGCTTCCGGTACTCACATAGACCTTGCAGTCGCCGCTTCCCACAGTGGTGCTGCCCCTGGTCACCTGATGTTCCGCGCCGTCTCTGCCGCAGATGACCGCCTCGCCGCTTCCCGTACTCACGGTCACCTCCGTGCTTTCCAAGGCGGTCAGATCCAGATCCACGTCGCCGCTTCCCGTTCCCACGCGGATCTCCATTGCACCGGACTCCGCTTTCAGATCCACGTCGCCGCTTCCCGTTCTGATATTATACCGTTCAAAGCAGCTGCTTAGGTCCACGTCGCCGCTTCCTGTTCCCACTGCTATACTGTTTCCCCTGATATGCTCTCCCGAAAAGTCACCGCTGGCCGCCTGCAGACGAAGCATTCCCAGCTCCGCATCATTCAGCTCCACGTCGCCGCTGGCCGTGTGCATATCCGCGTCACCGCTGTATATCCGGTTTCCCGTAACGTCGCCGCTGGTAGTATTCAGCTTCAGCCGGTCGGTTGTCACATGATGTATTTCCATGTCACCGCTGGTACTGTTCAGGCACAGCTGTTCCGGCGTCATATCCTTCATATAAATATCGCCGCTTACGGTCTTGATCTCCATCCGGGGCATTCCGGCCGGGATCCTGATATTCAGCGTGATCTCGTCGCTGCTGCTCCAGGTAAAGCTTTTTCCGAAGCAATTATCCATATCCACATTCAGGGTCCTGCCAAACAACATGACCTTCACCGCACGCTTTGCCTCTCTGGCGCTGGCCCCCTTATCCCGCCTTACTCCGGCATAAAAAACGCCTCCCTCTTCATACTGATAAAAACGGTATTCCCCGCCGCCTTTATTTTGATACTCCACATGGATCTGCCCGTCGTCGGACGGTCCCACATTGATGTCTGCCACCGCTCCGTCGATCACGGCTCCCTTGTATTCGCCAGGATAGGTCTTGCTCAGACTGCTTTCCTCCCTGCTTACGTTGTCCGGGTCCGCGTATTCTGAGCGGCCGTCATTGCCCGGACTGCTGCCCATGTTTTCTCTGCCTGCGCCCTCTCTCCGGTCCTCAAGTCCGTTTACGCCTGCTATGTGGACCTCCGGCCCTCCCGGCACCTGAATGGTTATATCATCCCGGCTGAGATCCTCCTCCGGAAGCTCCTGGATCATGTCCTCGATGCTGCCAAGCTCCGCAACGATCTCTTCCTCTGTTTTCCCTGCCGCAATGCCTTCCGCAAAATGCTGCTCATAATCCTCCATGATCTCCTGCTGCAGCTCTCTGTTAAAGCATTCCAGCTTTTCCTGCAGCGCTTTCATATATTCTGATTTTGTCATTACTTCCTCCTTCTCTCCGAATCAGTTCCGGATCAACTCGTTTACCGCTTTTATGAACTCTTCCCACTCCTGCTGCACATTTTTCTGATACTGCCGCCCCTTGTCCGTCAGCCGATAATACTTCCTTGCGGGCCCGGACTCCGACTCCACCAGATAGGTGGTCACATGATCGTCCTCCTTCAGCTTCCGCAGGATCGGATACAGTGTGCCTCCGGCAATGGACATTTCCACGGATATCCGCTCTGTCAACTCGTAGCCGTACTTGTCTCCCTTAGTGAGCTGAGACAATACGCAGAGCTCCAATGCTCCCTTCTTGAACTGTGTGTTCATTCTTATCCTCCTTTCTCATCCTGATATTTGCACCTTCTTTTCTCAAAATATCCATCCCTCTTTTCCACAGCGCCACGACCTTTCCCTGCGCCTCCACACCTGGCTGTTTTCCCTGTCCCCAGCACTTTTCCGCCTCTTCCCGAATCTCCGCCATACATCTTTTCAGCTCTGTCCTGCGCCGCATCTCATCCTGTCTTAGTGCAGCCTCTTCTATCCGGTGGGCGCTGTTACCGCTTATTTCCATATTCATAATTCTCCTCCTTTTCTTAATACTATTTCTTGTCAAGAACATCATATCACAAGCTATTATATAATGCAATATACTATTTTAAAAAAATTTCCTGCCCACGATCGGGCAGGTAACAACGGGGAAACGGCGGCACAAACCGTTTATGTAAGGCCGGAAGAATGCCTGCATTTCAAGGCATTCTTCCCTGAATGAAGATATTCTTGAGAGCTTTCCAACCTTAGAATATCTTCATTCCGTTCACACTACCACCAGATTGGAATACCCCATCAGGCTCTCGTCCACGGCCCTGGCCGCTTCCCTGCCCTCCCGGATAGCCCATACCACCAGGGACTGGCCTCTGTGCATATCGCCTGTGACGAACACATTGTCCCTGCTGGTCTGATAACTGCCTGCCTCCGTTTTTACATTGGTGCGCTCATTCAGCTCCACCCCGAAAGCCTCTGCAATATAGCCCTGAGTTCCCAGAAAGCCTGCCGCTATGAGCACAATATCCGCAGGCAACTCCTGCTCGCTGCCGGACACCTCCTTCCTATTCATGCGTCCGGTGGCCTCATCCTTCTCCCAGGCAAGCTTCACGATTTTTACCGCCTTCAGGCTGCCATCCTTATCCTTGACGAACTCCTTCACCGTTGACTCGTAGATGCGGGGATCACGACCATAGACTGCGATAGCCTCCTCCTGGCCGTAATCCGTCTTGCAGACCTTGGGCCACTCCGGCCAGGGATTATTTTCCGCCCGCTTATCAGGGGCTTTGGGCATCATCTCGATCTGGGTCACGCTCTTTGCTCCATGGCGGATGGCTGTTCCCACGCAGTCGTTCCCCGTGTCCCCGCCTCCGATGATGACTACATTCTTATCCTTCGTCTCCACATACTTTTTATCCTCAAAGCCGGAATCCAGCAGGCTCTTTGTGTTTGCCCGCAGAAAATCCACTGCAAAATAAATTCCCTCAGCGTCTCTGCCGGGTGCCTCGATGTCCCTGGGATTGGAAGCCCCGCAGGCCAAGATGACCCGGTCAAACTCCCGCAGCAGCTTATCTGCCTTCATATCCTTTCCCACATCCACGCCAGTGACAAAGGTGACTCCTTCCTCCTCCATGACCTTCCGCTTTCTCTCTACGATCTGCTTCTCCAGCTTCATGTTGGGAATGCCGTACATCAGTAGTCCCCCGATGCGGTCCGCCCGCTCAAAGACCGTGACCGAATGTCCCCGTCTGTTCAGCTGGTCTGCTGCCGCAAGCCCGGAGGGTCCGCTGCCCACAACGGCAATGGTCTTACCTGTGCGCACCTTGGGCGGAGCTGCCGCCGCATAGCCCTCTTTGTATGCATTCTCAATGATAGCGTATTCATTTTCCTTCGTGGCCACCGGGTCGCCGTTCAAGCCGCAGGTACAGGCAGCCTCGCAAAGGGCGGGACACACCCTGGAGGTGAACTCCGGAAAATTGTTGGTTTTCTTCAGGCGGTTGTATGCCTGCTGCCAATTGCCGGTGTACACCAGATCGTTCCATTCGGGAATCAGATTGTGCAGGGGACAGCCGCTTGCCATGCCGCAAAGCATCATGCCCGACTGGCAGAAAGGCACGCCGCACTCCATACACCTTGCCCCCTGGAGCTGTTGCTGCTCTTTTGCCAGATGCTCATGAAATTCCTGAAAGTGCTTTATACGTTTCTTCGGGTCCTGCGCCCTGCTGACCTCTCTCTTATATTCCATAAAACCGGTTGGTTTTCCCATCTGTCTTGTCCTCCATTCCGCCGCTCATGCGGCACCTGCCACTTCACAAACCTTTTCCTACTCCAGTCATGCCTGCACAAAGAGGTGTGTTATACACCCTCTTTGAGGTGTGTTAT
>JAMPHT010000018.1 GCA_023663285.1 Bacillota bacterium | reverse complement strand
CATATTCCTGATTATCCTTTGCAAATTTTCACCATCCTTTTTCTAATGAAAGATTCATTGCGCTGCATTTATAACGAAATTTCCCTTACAGAACAGGACACATTAAAACAAAGACCTGCAAATATGTATATTTACAGATCTTGTGCCAAATTATAAATATCGCTCCTCAAGTAGGACTCGAACCTACGACACTTCGGTTAACAGCCGAATGCTCTACCGACTGAGCTATTGAGGATCATTTCAATCTATACCAACATATTACAGTATAGACTTTTTTATGCCATTGTCAAGTACGCTGACGCATTTTTCCGGAAAAACGTACCACCAAAAACAGAATGCCCTGAATTTATAAAAAGCATTCATAAAAATAAATATTTTACTGGATATATTTTAAAGTGTATGCTATAATAGCTTTGTTGAGGCGGATAGCCTGCAGATCAGCAGATGTAGTATATCGGTAGTACATCAGCTTCCCAAGCTGAGGAGGCGGGTTCGACTCCCGTCATCTGCTTTGAATTGTCCCCGAAGTATTACAGATACTTTCGGGGATTTTTATGTGACCGCCGCTATTCGATAATCATATCATTCCGAAATTTCAAAAAAGTTCCCGGATATTGCTTCTGCTCTCTACGAAATTACTCCCAGCCGCCGAAGGGCGTTTTCGATTCCGTTGTCATTGATATCCGTGCTCACATAGTCCGCCGCCATCTTCACGTCCTCCGTGGCGTTTCCCATGGCGATGCCGATATGCGCCCGCTCTATCATGGGAATATCGTTGCTGCTGTCCCCGATCGCCACTGTCTCCTCCACGGGAATCCCCAATTCTTCGGCCACAAAATCTATAGCGCTTGCCTTGGAGCATCCTTTGGGCATGATCTCAAAGAAACCGCCCTTCCTGTCCACGAAATCCAGCCTGTCCTCAAATTCCCTGCGGAATCCGTCCATCCTTTCAATGTTATCCACATAGGCGTAAAACTTATCAAAGCGGCCGGGCGCCTCCTGGAAGCTGCCGTAACCAAAGCCCCCAAAGCGGTTGATAAATTTACGGTAGGTCTCCGTAAAGATCCTGTCCTCGCTGTCCCGGTAATTGTTTTCGCTGCCCTCAAGACAGGCGTCGATCTTATGCCGATACAGCCCCTCGATGATACGGACGCCCTCCCTGGGCGAAAAGGTCTCATGCAGCAGTGTCTTTCCCCGGTAAACTACCATAGTTCCGCAGCCTAAGATAAGTCCGTCAAATTCCGTCTGCTCTGTCAGTTCAGTGTCCACCAGCGTCAGCGTCCTGCCTGTATTGATCATACAGATATGCCCGTTTGCTCTGGCGCGCCGGACAGCAGTTCTGGCGCTTTCCGGTATCACGCGCCCGTCCTCGCCTACCAATGTTCCGTCTATGTCAAAAAATATCAGCATGATAAACCTCCGTCACTGCGATACGCACCGTCTGCTGTCCCACAGAAAAGACCCGCTGCAAAGCACAAACCCGGCAGAAAACTCCGCCGGGTCCCTATATCCTGTATTCTTATGCAACCTTGGACTTAGCCAGCTCTGCAAGGGTCTTGAAGCCCTCCGCATCATTGACAGCCATCTCAGCCAGCATCTTTCTGTTCATATCGACTCCCGCAAGCTTCAGACCATACATAAACTTGCTGTAGGAAAGACCGTTGATCCTGGCCGCCGCGTTGATACGCGCGATCCACAGCTGTCTGAACTGACGCTTTCTCTCTTTTCTGCCTGCGTAAGAGCTGGTAAGCGCTCTCATAACAGCCTGCTTTGCTACTCTATACTGCTTGCTTCTCGCTCCTCTGTAGCCCTTTGCAAGCTTTAAGACTCTATTATGCTTCTTCCTGGCATTCATGCCGCCTTTGATTCTTGCCATATTCTTTTCCCTCCTTAACCAAGCCTGTACCTATAAATAAGGTAAAATTTTCTTCATGTTCTTTACATTTGTTGCGTCTGTCATAGCCGGCTTTCTCAGATTACGCTTATTCTTCGTAGTCTTTTTAGTCAAGATATGGCGCTTGTAAGCCTTGTTTCTCTTTAACTTACCCGTTCCTGTCAGTTTAAAACGCTTTGCAGCCGATCTGCTTGTCTTCATCTTGGGCATAACATATTCCTCCTAAACTTAAATTAATCTATTTTAACTTTCGCTAACCAGCGTACGATACACTAGCGCTTTTCAGTTAAAAACATCGTCATACTCCTGCCTTCCACCTTGGGAGCTTTTTCCACCACCGAAATATCGGACAGGCTCTCAGCAAAATCATCCAGAATGTGTTTGCTGTTGTTCATGTGAGCCATCTCACGGCCTCTGAACCGAAGCGTCACCTTTACCCGGTCACCCTTGGTAAGGAACTTCCTCGCCGCGTTTATCTTTGTGTTCAGGTCGTTGGTGTCAATATTGGGAGACAGCCGGATCTCTTTGATCTCGATCACTCTCTGTTTCTTCTTTGCCTCCTTCTCCTTTCTGACCTGTTCATACTTGTACTTGCCGTAATCCACGATCTTACACACAGGGGGCTTTGCCGTAGGTGCAATCTTCACAAGATCAAGGCCTGCGTCCTCGGCCATCTTCAAAGCGTCCCTTGCAGACATGATCCCCAACTGCTCGCCGCCCTCGCCAATCAGGCGTACCTCTTTGTCTCTGATCTGCTCGTTAATCATTAAATCGCTAATGGTCGTACCCTCCATAAAAAAAGAAAATAAAAAGCGGATAGCATAACTATCCACCTGAATTCACCCGCTATGGCATTCCTGTCCCTTTACACACAGATGAGCCATAGGAAGATCTGAACGCTTACTGACCTGATTGCCGTAAGGTGAGAGTGGATACTCTGCTTGTTGGCGTGCTTTTCACACGCTTAACAAGAATATCATACACTCTCACCTTTGTCAACAACTTTTTTTAATCCCGCAATATGCTGACGCACTTCACCGGCGTGCGGTAATTATACTTGCTGATCTTGATACCCGTCTTGGGACTGCTGGCGTGGATCACGCGTCCGCCGCCGATGTACAGCGCCACATGGTTGATCGTGCCGGAGCTGTTTGCATAGAACACCAGATCGCCTGGCTGCAGCTCTGAGGCTTTGATCTTCGTCCCCATCTTGGCCTGAGAACCGGACTGATGGGGCAGCTTGACTCCAAACTTCTTAAATACGCTGAGTATAAATCCTGAGCAGTCCGCTCCCTTTGTCAGGCTGGTTCCGCCCCATACATAGGGGTTTCCAAGGAACTGCTTCGCGTATTCCACCAGTTCTACCCTGACGTCGGACACACCCGCGCCATACAGCAGCTCTGTCATGGTGACCGCCGTATCCAGCCTGTCCTTCACTGTCACATACTCGGCAGACACGTAAGCTTCCTCACCGTCAATGGATATTCTGATCCACCCGTCAAGGGTCTCTATATATTCCAGTTCCTCGCCCTTTAAGACCTGGGTCAGCACCGCGCTTTCGGTATTTGCCTGGTCCCGCACATTCAGGCCGTCCACATTGGCAACCACCACGGTACTTACCAGCTCGTTTGCCCTCATCTTGGCGTCCGGCCCCGTCAGCAGATAATCCAGGCTGACATAGCCCTCCACCTCTCCTGAAGTGATATGCGCCCAGCCGTCCTCTGTCATATCCAGCACCTCACAGGCGGAATTCTTGGGCATCTTTCCCACCAGCTTGCCGCTGATGGACGGAGTCTCCCGGACATTCAGGTTCCCGCTCTCCACATCCGCAATGCCGATGTTGGTATACCCCCAGGAAGCGCCCTGGGCCTGCTGCGCCGCCTCGATATATTCCTCGGTAGACAGCCTTGCCTCCAGCACGGAAGCGATCCCCGCCGTCGGCATAACATCCTCTTCTGCAAATGCCTGCAGGGGCTCTGCGCACAGTGCAAGCACCAGACCGGCAGAGACAACAGCTGCTATCCTTTTATACTTAAGATGACTCATTCGTATTTTTCCTCAAATTTGAATAGTTGTTTACAGATATGTTACAAAATTATTAAATCAATTAAATTATACAATCCTATTCCCTATCTGTCAACTATTTCTGTGTATTTTATAATTTCCACAGGGCAGACGCCCGACATGAAATCTCCCGTTATAGCGCCTCCGCCTCTGCCTCGGTGACCGCAAACGCAATGTTGATAGCGTGGTCCGCCACCCTCTCCAGTCCGGATACCACGTCTGAGAATATCATGCCCGCCTCCGGCGTACACTCGCCCTTTGTCAGGCGCTGTACATGGAACCTTTGCAGCGCCCTCTCCTTTTCGTCCACCATATCCTCCAGCTTTTTTATCTCTTCCATATGGCTCTCGTCGCCCTTCACAAACATATCAATAGAATACTGGATAAGCTTGTTTACCATATCCAGCATCTCGCCCATCTCCTTCTGAGCCTCCTTGCTGAAGGACATTCCGCTCTCCCTGCGCTGCCTTGCGGCGTCCGCCACATTCTCCGCATGGTCGCCGATCCTCTCAATGTCGTTTGCCACATGGAACAGAGCGCCGATGCTTTTCAGGTCCTCGATGGGAAGGGTGGTCTGGTTGATCTTCACCAGATAATCCGTGATGGCATGGTTCAGAAAATCAATATTTTTCTCCACCTCGTAAACCTCTTCGATATCCTCCTCGTCCAAAGTGATCAGCGCGTTCATGGCCCGGTTCAGGTTTTCGCTTGCAAGGGAAGCCATACGATCCAGCTCCTTTATCACTTCCACTACCGCCGTAGCCGGATTGAACACCACCTTGTCTCCGATAAACTTCAGCTGATAGCTCTCTCTATAGCCCACCTTTTTATCCTCGCCGGGCACACAGATGCAGGCAAGCTTTACGATCCAGTTTGCAAAAGGGAACAGCACGATCACCTGGAATACCTTGATCAGGATATGGGCATTTGCCACAAAACGTCCCTTATCGCTGGAGATCGCCCATATCAGCTTCATCACCGGCTCCTCCGCCACAAAGAGAACCACATACAGGATCACGGTACCGATAACGTTGAACCAGAAATGGATCAGCGCCGTCCTCTTAGCGTCCTTCTTACCTGCAAGGGAGGTGAACAGAGCCGTACTGCAGGCGCCGATATTACAGCCCAATATGATATACAGAGTAATATGCAGAGAAAGCAGATCCTGATTTGCCAGAAGCAGGGCAATGCTGACCGTCACGGAAGAGCTCTGAATGACAGAGGTCAACGCAAGTCCTACGAGCGTCGCCATAAAGGGATTTTTCAGAGAGGCCAGCAGATCTACGATCTCCGGCACATCCTTCATGCCCGCCATGGAGGCGGACATGGTGCTGATCCCCAGGAACAGGATACCGAAGCCGATGATGATGTCCCCGAATTTCTTCACCTTCTCCCGCTTGATAAACATGGCGATCAGTACGCCCGTCAGAAGGATCACGGGAGCATAAGCCGACAGGTTGAAGGAGACCAGCAGCGACGTGATCGTAGTACCGATGTTTGCGCCGAAGATAACGCCTGCCGCCTGGTACATATTCATCAGCCCCGCATTTACAAAGCTGACCACCATAGCCGTACAGGCGGAAGAGGACTGGATAATGCCGGTGAACACGATACCCACCAGCATCCCGGTAAAACGGTTGGTGGTAAATATCTCCAGAATATGACGCAGCCTGGCTCCGGCAACCTTCTCAATGGAATCGCTCATCAAACGCATTCCGAACAGAAAAAGTCCTAATCCCCCTGCCATTGACAAAATAATGCTCGCATTCATGCTAATCACCTATTCGCGCTAAAAAGCGCGCCACTTTTCTCCTGCCACGATATCTTCTTCCAACTGGCGTCTCAGTGCTTCCCTGTTTTCAAACTGCCGCTCCGGCCTGCGGAACGCGTGCAGATATACCTCGATATCCTCACCGTAGATCTCTCTGTCAAAACGATAGAGATAGGACTCTATCCCCCTGACTCCTTCATCCGTCACCGTAGGCTTGCAGCCCACATTGCTGACCGCCCGGTAGGTGCGGCCGCCTGCCCGCACACTGGAATAGTATACTCCATCCGGCGGCAGAAGCTTGTCCGGATCCGGAAGTATATTGACTGTGGGAAAACCCAGGGTCCTGCCGATGTGCTTTCCCTCCACTACCCTTCCCGCAACCATATAGGGCATACCCATCAGCTTTTCCGCCGTCACAAGGTCGCCCGCCTCCACCTTGCTCCGCAGATAGGTGGAACTGACCTCTATCCCCTCCAGACACGCCTTCTCAATGGTTTTCACCCGAAAGCCAAGCTCCGGTCCCAGCTTTCGCAAAAGCTCCGCATTACCTCTGCCTCCCGCCCCAAAGGACAGATCGTTTCCCGCCGCAATAAAACGGGTATTCATACGTTTTGCCAGTATCTCCCGGACAAACTCTCCCGGCAGGATCGCCGCCGTTTCCGGCGTCATGGGAAACTCGATCAGGATATCTACGTTCATACGTTCAAATAACAACCGTTTTTCTTCCCGTGTGGTCAACTCCGGTCCGTCGGATCGTCCAAAGAGTACCGCAGGCGCAGGGTCAAAGGTAAAGACACATGACGCAAGACCTTTACGCTTCAGGGAAAGTATCTCCTCCAGCAGCCTTCTGTGGCCGATATGCACCCCGTCAAACTTACCGATCACTGCCGCAGTGTCTTTTTCCAGATAAAAATCAGTTGTATTGCTGATAATCTCCATAGCATACCCATTCCTCACAAAAACATTTTAACGGGCCTGTACCAACGGCTCTGTCCGTCATAGGCATAAATACCTGCAAAGCTGCCGTCGGCACGGTAAAAGCGAACCCACCGCCCGGACTCATGCCGGATTTTTTCCTCTGTCTGCTGGGGATGGATCGCATTGCCGTTGTCCAGGAGCCGCAGATTCTCCCCGCTGACATGGAGCGCCGGACAGTCCTGAAACACACTGTCCACCGGCAGCACGATTTCCTCCAGCCTTCCTGCATCCTTCCGCTGCTGCAGCTCTCCCAGGGTCAGCGCCTTCTTAAGTGTAAACTGTCCCACTGCCGTCCGCCTGAGGCTCTGCATGGTGCCGCCGAATCCCAGCCTGTCGCCGATGTCCGCACACAGGGTCCGGATGTAAGTACCTTTGGAGCAGACCACCCGCAGCTTTACCACAGGCAGCCTGTACTCCAGAATCTCCAGCTCCAGGATCCTCACCGGCCTTGCCTTACGCTCCACCTCTTTACCGGCTCTCGCAAGCTCATACAGCCTTTTTCCGTCTATTTTCAATGCGGAATACATGGGCGGTATCTGCTCATACTCCCCCAGAAAGCTTTCGCAGGCGGCGCGCACATCCGCCTCCTCCACCCTTACCGGCCTCTGCATGAGCACCTGTCCGGTGGTATCCTGGGTATCCGTCTCCACCCCCAGTAAAAGCTCCGCAACATACTCCTTATCCCTGTCTGTCAGCATATCGCACAGCCTGGTGCCGCTGCCCAGACACACGGGAAGCACGCCTGTCGCCATGGGGTCCAGCGTGCCGGTATGCCCTATTTTCTTCTGTCCGCAGATTCCCCTCAGCTTCGCCACTACATCATGGGAGGTAAATCCCGGCTCCTTGTCGACAATAATGATTCCGTTGACCATACTTAATCCCCGGATTTCCTTAACTGCTTCTCAATATGCAGGGACAGATTGTTGACACAGTCATGGAAGGTGCCGTGCATGATACAGCCCGCCGCCCTTGCGTGTCCCCCGCCGCCGAAATAGGACGCCACCTCCGCCACGTTGACGGACTCATCGGAGCGCAGGCTCACCTTATACTCCAACACTCCCGTCTGATACATGAAAATGGCGCAGGAAATACCCTTGATATTGCGAAGCTGATTCACGATACCGTCCATGTCCTTGGGGCCCGCCTCATAAAAATCCATGGTCTTTCTGTCAAGGGCGCTCACAATACACCTGTTATCTAAAAAGCGTATGCTCTCCAGCAGCGCCCGCCCCATGATATTGCTCTGCACATAGGTTTTCTGATAAAAGGTCTCCTGAATCAGTCTGGGAAAATCAAAGCCGTAAGAAATCAGCTTTGCCCCTTTCTCCATGGTGGCAGGCGTGGTATTGGAGTACTGGAACACGCCCGTATCATGGATCATGCCGATATAGATCGCCATGGCGAGATCCCTGTCCAGCTTTTCCTGATCGATCAGATCGTAGATCAGTTCGCAGGTGGAGCCCACCTCCGGCTTGATATAGTTCACGTCGCCCACACCCGGATTACTGATATGATGGTCGATATTAACGGTTTTCTTTGCCGCCTGAAAATACTTCAAAGCCTCTCCCAGTCTCTCGTCGTCACAATCCATGGAAAAAAAGACGTCGAAGGGCTCTTCCTCCGGAAACCCGGATTCGATTTCATCAAAGCCTCTGATCTGACTGAAGATTTCCGCCGGCTTTTCCAGAAACACTTTTATTTCCGCCTCCGGCAGGCATTTCCGCAGATACATCTGCATACTTAAAACCGCTCCCACGCAGTCCCCGTCCGGGCGGACATGACCGCTGATACCGATCCTTTTTGCATCCTTACATTCCTGAATCAAGTTCATCTTTACTCTCCGTTGCCGCCCCGCTGCGCTCCTCGTCCAGGGCAATCACCTCGTCGATCCTGCGGGACATATTCACGCCATACTCTATGGACTGATCTGCCACAAAGATAATATCCGGCGTGTTGCGCAGATTGACGATCTTCGCAAGCTGCCTTTTGATATACCCCTCCGCGCTCTTCAGCCCCTCCAGTGTGCTTTGCCTGTCCTCATCGCCGCCCAGCACACTAATCCATACCTTGCAGCTCTTTAAGTCCGGAGCCACCTCTACGGCCACCACGCTTGTCCACTGGCTGATTCTGGGGTCCTTGATGTCTCCCCGGATGATCTCAGCCAGCACACGCTGCACCTCCCCGTTGATACGGGTATTCTTGATACTGTTTTTTCTCATAACAAACTTCCTCTCATGCCGCCCCACGGAGCCTGACGACCCCACTCTATTGGCGTGGCACCTCCACCATGACATATGCCTCCACCATGTCAAGCTCCTGTATCTGGTCAAAGCCTTCAAATACAAGTCCACACTCGAAGCCTTCCTTCACTTCCTTCACATCATCCTTAAAGCGCTTCAGGGACGCCAGCGCGCCCTCGTATATCTGCTCCTCGCCGCGGGTGATGCGGATCTTGCAGCCTCGCTGGAATACGCCGTCTTTCACATAAGAGCCTGCAATATTGCCGATCTGGGACGCCTTGAACACCTGGCGTATCTCGGCATGGCCGATGACCTTCTCCTCGAATACGGGGTCCAGCATACCCTTCATGGCAGCCTCAATATCCTCAATGGCCTGATAAATGACCTTGT
The DNA here is from genome assembly GCA_023663285.1 of Bacillota bacterium. Lineage (GTDB taxonomy): Bacteria > Bacillota > Clostridia > Lachnospirales > Lachnospiraceae > Acetatifactor. The sequence continues at coordinate 38,585 of JAMPHT010000018.1, read as the reverse complement.
ACAGCCTTACGTCAACGCCTTCCCGCTCCGCCGTTGCCTTGGCAGTGGCGTCGGGACGGACATTGAAGCCGATGATAATGGCGTTGGACGCGCTTGCCAGCGTCACGTCGGACTCGTTGATGGCTCCCACGCCGCCATGGATGCACTTGACTACGATCTCCTCGTTGGACAGCTTCATCAGGGACTGCTTCACAGCCTCCACGCTGCCCTGCACATCCGCCTTGACGATCAGGTCAAGCTCCTTCAAATTGCCTTCCTTGATCTGGGAGAACAGATCGTCCAGCGACATCTTTGACTTGGTCTCCTCCAGCTTCCGCTCCTTGTTCTGGGCAAGATAAGTATCCGCATAGGTTTTTGCCGTCTTGTCGTTGTCGTGGGCAAGGAACACCTCCCCTGCGCTGGGCACATCAGAAAGACCCAGGATCTCCACAGGCGTGGAAGGATCCGCCTCCTTCACTCTCCTGCCCTTGTCGTCGATCATTGCCCTTACCTTACCGTGGCAGGCTCCCGCAGAGATAAAATCTCCCATGTGCAGGGTGCCCTTCTGTACCAGGACCGTCGCCACAGGGCCTCTGCCCTTATCCAGCTCCGCCTCGATGACAAGACCTCTTGCCCGGCGGGAAGGATTTGCTTTCAGCTCCAGAATATCCGCTGTGAGCAGAATGGTCTCCAGCAGATTCTCAATGCCCTCGCCGGACTTTGCGGACACGGGGACAAACTCCGTGCTGCCGCCCCAGTCGGTGGCGATCAGCTCATATTCCGTCAGTTCCTGCTTTACGCGCTCGATGTTGGCTGAGGGCTTGTCGATCTTGTTTACAGCCACAATGATCTCAATGCCTGCTGCCTTTGCGTGGTTGATCGCCTCTATCGTCTGGGGCATCACGCCGTCGTCCGCAGCCACTACCAGGATCGCAATATCCGTAGAATTTGCGCCCCGCATACGCATGGCGGTAAACGCCTCATGTCCGGGGGTATCCAGGAAGGTGATCTTCCTGCCCTTGACATTCACAGTATACGCGCCAATGTGCTGTGTGATACCGCCTGCCTCCCTATCGGTCACATTTGTCTGCCGAATGGCGTCCAGCAGGGAGGTCTTACCATGGTCTACATGACCCATGACGCAGACCACGGGAGGTCTCTCCACCAGCGTTTCCGCGTCCTCTTCATCCTCCTTCAGAAGCTCTTCAATAACGTCGACCTTGACCTCCTTCTCACAGAGAACGTCGTACTCCATGGCAATGTTCTCTGCATCCTCGTAAGAGACCTCCTGGTTCACGGTCACGACCTTGCCCTCCAGGAACAGCTTCTTTACGATCGCTGCAGGCTGAAGCTTCATCTTTTCGGCAAGCTCCTTGATAGTGATCATCTCAGGAAGCGTGATGACCTTGATCACTTCCTCCGCCGCCTCTTCCTTCTTCTTTTCGGGCTTGATAAAGCGGCCGGGCCTGTTCTTCAGCGCCTCCTCTTCCTCATAGATATGATCCCTCTTGGACCTCTTATCCTTCTCAATATTGCTTGCGCGTCTCTTCTCGTCGTCGCGCCTCTTTTCCATATCCTTTGCGGGCGCTTCTCCGGCAAAGCCCTTGTTCTGGTTCCTGTCTCTGAACCCGGCTCCCTGGCCGCCATTGCCCCTGCCATAACCGCCGCTGCCGCCCTGACCGTAGCCGGATCCCCGACTGCCGCCCTGGCCGCCGCTGCCGCCCGGCCTGCCGCTCCTGGGATAACCGCTGCCTCTTTCCTCTCTGGGACCGCCGCCTGCGTTTCCTCCCCTGGACGGGAACTGCCCCCTGTCCGGCCTGTCGCCTCTGGAACCGCCCTGAGATCTGTTGTCGCGATTGCCCTGATAACGGTTATCCTGTCCTCGATTGCCCTGGCCGCGGCTGTCTCTTGCAGCTCTGTCCTCCTGACGGCGCTCGCCCCTTTCAGGTCTGTTGTCCTTTGACTGCACCTGGACGATCTCTGTCTGGACTGCAGGCTTTACAGGCGCTGCCTTCACCTCCTGGGGCTGATGAAGCTTTTCAGCCTCCGGCTTCGCCTTCTGCTGAGGCTTGGAAGGCACCATCTGTACGCTGGGTGCAGGGGACGGCGGCGTCAGAGGCTTGATGGGCGTATGCACAGGCCCGGCATTTCTGCGGTCGCCGTAGCCGCCTTTTCCTCCCTGGGGTCTCTTCTGCCCCCCCTGTCCCTGAGACCTTCCGGCGCTGCCGCCCTGGCCGTAGCGCTGCTGTCCCGGCATCTTGGAATTCTGTGAATTATTCACAAAAATAATAGTTTTTTTCTTTTTGGGAGGCTCCGGCTTCTCCTGCGCCGCTTTCTCCCTGACAGACTCCTTCGACGCCGTTCCCCCATCCTTTGGCACAGCCTTTGGCGGCGCTTTTTCTTCCTTTGCAGGCTTCTCCGGTGAGGCGGCAGCCTTTGCTTCGCTCCTGCCGAATGCCTTTCTCACGGATTCCGCCACATCTTCCTCCACAGAGCTGCTTGCAGATTTGGCTTCGATACCCTGTTCCTGCAAAAAGCTCTGTATCTCCTTACTCTGTTTATCCAATTCCTTAGCGAGCTCATGTATCCTAATCTTCGCCATGCTTTCCTCCATCTCCGCCCTCAACGGTGCCTTTCCATTCTTTCTCTTGCTCTGTCAGCAGGCTGATCAGCGAATTTGCCAGCCCGGCGTCACACACGCCTACTGATGAACGCAGGTCCTTCCCTATCGCATGCCCCAGACCTTCCTTTGTCCCCCAACGGAAAACCGGAATGCCGTAATACTGACATTTGTTCGTGAACAATGTGATCGTGTTGTCTGATGCGTCCTCCGCTACGATCACCATTCCGGCGGACCCATTTCTGACCGCCGCAAGAGTCTGCGTCTCCCCGCTGACCAGGTTCCGCCCTCTCATGGCAATCCCCAGAAGTGAAAAAATCTTATTCTGTCCCAAGCTTCTCAAATTCCTCCTCCAGAGTATCATACACTTCTTTCGGGATACTCATCTTGAAAGAACGCTCCAGCCCCCTGTTCTTTCCGGCCTTTTGCAGACATTCCCTGCTCCTGCATATATATGCGCCTCTTCCGTTCTTCTTGCCTGTCGCATCCAGACAGATCTGATCGTCAGCGGTTTTCAGGACCCGTATCATGTCCTTTTTCCCTTTCATTTCACCGCAGCCCACACACTGCCTTAAGGGTATCTTTTTTGCCATATTTACCTACTCCTGAATAAGGTCTCCGAATTCTCCGGTCTCTTCGCTTTCCCCTGCATCTTCAGGCTCTTCGGAGTATCCGTTCTCCTCATATTCCTCATACTCTTCATACTCCTCGTCCCCGTACTCCTCATCCAGATAATCCTCATACCGGAATCCGGGAGCATCCTTTGCCTGGGTCTCGGACTTGATATCTATCTTATAGCCCGTCAGCCTTGCGGCAAGCCTTGCATTCTGTCCCTCCTTACCGATGGCAAGGGATAATTGGTAATCAGGGACCACCACCTTTGCCGTCTTTTCGTCCGGATCGGCAAACACTGCCACGATCTTTGCAGGGGACAGCGCGTTCTGGATCAGCAGACCGGGGTTCTCATCCCAGTTCACAATATCGATCTTCTCCCCCTTAAGCTCTTCCACGATGGCGTTGACTCTGGCTCCGTTCATACCCACGCAGGCGCCCACCGCGTCCACGTTGGGGTTGTTGCTCCACACTGCGATCTTAGTACGGCTGCCTGCCTCACGGGCAATGCTTTTGATCTCAACGGTCCCGTCCTTGATCTCGGTGACCTCGGACTCAAACAACCGCTTTACCAGCTCCGGATGGGTGCGGCTCACATTGATGCGGGGCCCCTTGGGTGTATTTTTCACCTCCAGGATATAGACCTTGATACGCTCGGTGGGACGGAATATCTCGCCCTTCACCATCTCGCTCTCGCTGAGCATGGCGTCCGCCTTGCCCAGATTGATGCTGATGTTTCTGCCCACATACCGCTGGACGACGCCGGTGACCACATCCTTTTCCTTCTCATAATACTGATTGAAAATAGCGCTTCTCTCTTCCTCCCGGATCTTCTGGAGGATCACGTTCTTTGCATTCTGGGTGGCAATACGTCCGAACTCCCTGGACTTGATCTCCACATGGATCATATCGCCCGCCTTTGCCTTGGAGGAAATCTCCTTTGCATCGTCAAGGGATATCTGAAGGCAGTCGTCCTCCACTTCCTCCGGGGACTCCACCACTTCTTTCTCGGCATACACCAGGAAATCACCGGTCTCCCTGTCGATTTCAACGTGTACGTTGTCCGCCTTTCCGAAGTGGTTCTTGCAGGCGGTGAGCAGAGAGTTCTCGATTGCCTCAAACAGCGTCTCTTTGCTGATCTCCTTCTCCTTCTCCAGAATATCAAGTGCCTCCATCAATTCACTGTTCATTTCCTTTCCTTTTCCTCCATTCCGGCTCGTACAGCCTGCTTATATCTTGTTTCTGTATTTTCCTGATCTACAGCTTCAACGCCAGCCTGACCAGCGCAATGTCCGCCCTGTCAAAGGTTCTGGGCACGTCGCCCGCCCGGACAGTCAGCGTCTTGCTGTCAAAGCTCTCCAGCACTCCCGTAAACTCCTTACATTTATCCACCGGCTTATAGAGCTTGATCTCTACCTCTTCCCCCAGGCTGGCCTGCAGATGCCTGTCCTTTTTCAGCGCCCTGCCAAGGCCGGGACTGCTGACCTCCAGGATGTAGGCATCCGGAATGAAATCCTCCTCATCCAGCGCGTCGGAAAGCGCCCTGCTCACATTCTCGCAGTCCTGGATATTTACGCCACCCGGCTTATCAATGTAAGCCCGAAGATAATGATCGCTGCCTTCCTTTACATACTCCACGTCATAGATGGAAACACCGGCCGCCTCTGCAATAGGGCCAAGCAGCCTTTCCGTTCTCGACTCATAATCTTCCCTGCGGGACATTCTGCGCCTCCTGTTCTCCTGCGTTTCCTTCCTGTTCTCCTCTGTCCTGCTGTGACCCGAAAGATCCGCTGCCACCGTATTTACTCCGGCGAAGGCAAAACAGCAAGGGCTCCAACATACAAGTAAGAGTGGCTTGCGGCCACTCTTACTCTGATGATCATTCATTACACATTACAATAAGAAGTATAATCCTGAATATGGAAAATGTCAACACTTTACAAACAAATTTTTCTGAATTATAATCATGGGAAAGAATTTTGGGAGGATGATCATGAAAAAAACAGCTTATACCCTTTTGATCGCAGGATGCAGTATCCTTCTTGCTTCCTGTGGCAGCGGCCGCTCCGGAGACAATGACAAAGACAGCTCTTCCCGGTCCGATTCCGCCCCAAAGCTCAGCGTTCCGACCGATGCCGACTCCACGCCCCAGCCCTCGGAAGGATCTGAAGCGGCCCCGGAGGAGGATCTGGACCAGCTTGTGGACAGACTGTGCCAGAGCCAGTATCTCACGGATTCTAATGGCAACAACATTCCCGACCCGGACTATCTTCCGGTGCCGGATTTCGGGCAGCTTTCCGAAAACTCCGTGTTTGACGTATCCTGGAATACCACGGAGGGCTCTTATATGGCCGGGACTTCCTTTCTCATGGAGACGGACCTGACACAGGAGCCCCTTCTGATCACGGCGATCCATTACTTTGGAGAGGAAGCTTACATATCCGGTGCAGAGCTTGCCGATTATGTGACCGGCGGAGAGCTGTACGACATTTTAAAGGATGGCTCCGCAGCGGACGGCTCCGTCCGCTCCGTCGTTACGGTCTCTGATGCGGCCGGCTTCGGCGATGCAAAGACCTGCGGAAAGGATGTGGCTGCGTTTACGGTGGATGGTCTCGCCTCCATGAATGCTTTTCCCATAGCGTCAGAACCCTGCCAGCCGGGTGATGTGATCTATCTGGCCGCCTATTTGAGCCAGGACGGTAGCTATACCTATGACGACTTCCTGTATCCCTGCATCGTGCTTGAGGATGACGGAACGGAAATGTATTATGTGCTGGCGGATGTTTTCCTGACCGGCGGTGCAAGCGGCGCGCCCCTGCTCAACAGCCGGGGGGAAGTCGTGGGCATCCACATTGCCTCCGGCGGCTCCACCCGCTACGGACATTCCGTTCAGAGCATATATGAGCAACTGGAAATCGCCCTCTCCGCCCGGTAGAATGCCTGAGGCGCAAAAGTCAAAATTCCGAACTCAACAGGAAGTCGGCAATGTGCATTGTCTTGATGCCTTCGTGATTTCCGCCTGCAAATTCGCTGGTCAAAAGCACATATTTAGGATAATTGTCCTTGATTTCCAGCAGGCGGTCATACTCCCGCCTTCCTGTTTTTTCGGATTTGATCTCCTGCGCCACCTGCACATAAAGCCTGTCATTTTGCCTGACAGCCACAAAATCCACTTCTCCGTCACCGATTTTTCCGATATGGACCGTGTAACCTCTGCGGCAAAGCTCCAGATATACGATATTCTCCAGGCTCGCCGCAACGCAGTCAGAACTATATCCCAATACGCTATGCCGGAGAGTCACATCCGCAAGATAAAACTTCTCCTGGGTCTTAAGCAATTCCCTGCCCCGCAGATCATAGCGTGAGCAGCGGTGCAGCAGATAAGCCTTCTCCAGCTTTTCCAGATAGCCGTAAACCGTTTCGTTGTCAAGCTTTCGATGCTCTGACTTTAAATAATCGGAAATCGATTTTGCCGAAAAGGTGTTGCCTACATTGCTAAAAGTATATTTTACCACCCGTTCAAGCTGATCTATCTTTCTCACCTGGTTTCGTCTCACGATATCGGAATAAATCGTAGAATTATATATATCCCTCACAATGGTGTCGATTTCGTCCTGGGAATATTTTTGAAGATGCACTGCGGGAAACCCGCCTGTGCGAACATAGTCCGCAAATTCCGTTCTCGGATCACCCACGGTCTCATACTCCGCCCTGAAAGCAAGGTACTCTGCAAAGGAAAGTGTGTATATCTGAAACGCCACATATCTTCCTGTCAAATAGGTGGAGATCTCCGAGGACATCATACGGGAATTAGAACCGGTCACATAGATATCCACATCATGGTCTGAGGCCAGTGTATTTACCATCCTCTCCCAATTTGCTATCTCCTGTATTTCATCCAGGAAAAGATAGGTCTTACCATCCTCCGAAAGCCTGCCCTTCAACTCGGTAAATACCTGCTTTGCTGTCATGTCCTCATACTCTATGGCGTCAAAACGATAGGTGAGGATACGACTGTCGGGAATATTCCTTTCCCGACGAAGTCTTTCCTCTATCAGCTTAAGCAGCGTAGACTTTCCGCAGCGCCGGACTCCCGTGAGGATCTTCACAAAGGGCGTATCGGTATACGCCATGATCTTGTCCACATAAATCGGTCTGTCAATCATGATGCTTCCTCCTTATGTGTATATTATGCCGCAAAAATATACTTTATGCAATAGTTTTGCGGTTTTAAACCGCAAAACTATTCCTGCGTCATACCACCTTCTCGATTATCAATTCGTCAGAGCCTTCTTCCAGGGAATTATATTCATCCAGATGGATGTGAGTCCCCGCCGGCGCCTCGTCCTGCGAAAGCGCCAATAAATGATTTGCCAGAGAGATCAATCCCTCTTTATTGGCCGACAGCAGGACTGCGCCATCCTCCGCTTTCACCTCGATACAGAACCCGTTTTCCCACTTCAGCCCGATTCCCTTTTCTCTGCTGTAATCCTCCAGTTCAATTTCCATTCTCATAAGCCTGATCCTCCTCACACTATAAAATCATTATTCCTTGCAGATTCTCATCTGAAATAACTTCCGCTTTTGGCAAAAATACATGGTGATCCGCAGCCACTCTCATTTTTCCCGGCCTGGCCGGATTAGGTTCCAGGAACTCAAAATTGACATGGCGGCCTCCGCCGTGTCTCCCAAAAATGTCGTTTTCCCCCATTCTGACAACCCTGCGCCCGTCAGCGGACACATAACGCCCCTTATGCCTGCCCGGATCCGGCTCCACATATCCCGGCCCAAGGTACGCCCGCGCCTGCCGCAAAACAGTATCACAATCCATTCCTGCTCCGTCTGTCGGCATCACGGCAAGGGCCTGCGCCAGATCCACTGCAAGCGGAGCCGGGGCCTGGACCGGAGCCGGAACAGGAGCGGCAGGCGCCGGGGCCGCCTCTTCCTCTTCCTCCTCTTCTCCCGGCGGCGCCATCTGCACCACTCCGGCCATTCCTGCCCAGAACCCCTGCACCGGCTGGGCCGCCCCCAGCTCCGCCGCCCTCTCCAATCCCGGATCCCGGTTCACAGGCACACCGTTTATGTATCCGTCCGCCTTTACGATCCCCCGCTTCTGCTGGATCACATGACCCAGCTCATGCTCCAGATACCGCTCCTGTCCGGGGCCGATATACACCTGACTGCCCTGCGTGTAAGCATACGCTCCAAGCTGTGCCGGGCGGGGCGAGTCATAATGCACCCTGACGTCCTCAAAGGACAGTCCGGAAGCCGTCTCAAACTTCGCCTGCACCGCCCCAGGGATCCCCGTGGAGCCGGACGGAGCCTTTGTCTTTTTGTGCTCCCTCTCCTGTTTTGTGTTCGCAAATATCATTTTATTCCCCCTCACCTGTAATTACAACCCGTCATCCTGCGTTTTTCAAAATCCTCTCAACGCCGTCTCATCCTTCCCGGCCTCCAGCTCCAGCGCTTTCCTGATATGCTCTCTGGTGACGGTCTCGCTGCCGCCGCAGCCTGCCAGCAGTCCCGCAACCTGGGCCGCAGCCTTGATCCTGGCGGGACTTAAGTCCGCCGCCCGGACAAGCTCCGCCGCAGAGACATCCTCCGCCACCGCCATCGGCTCCCATAAGACCTTTTTCCACATTCGCTCCCTGTCCTCCCTGTCCGGATTTCGGAACCGGATGACAAACCGGATCCGCCTGACAAAGGCGTCGTCAAAATGATCCAACAGGTTGGTGGCCAGGACCACGATCCCGTCATATTCCTCTATCCGCTGAAGCAGATAAGCCGTGGAGATATTGGCATATCTGTCGTGAGCATCCTTTGATTCCGTGCGTCTGCCGAACAGCGCATCCGCCTCGTCGAAAAAAAGCAGCCCCCGCCCCCGTCTTGCCACCCGGAATATCTCATCCAGATGCTTTTCCGTCTCGCCTATATATTTGTCAAATATCCGGGACAGATCCACCTTAAAAAGGGGAAGCTTCAGTTCCCCCGCCAGGGCGGAGGCGGCCATGGTCTTGCCCGTCCCGGAGCTGCCGTGGAACAACAGCAGCAGCCCCTGCTCCCCCTCCCAGCCTCTCGCCAGCCTCATCACCGTCTCAAGCTGTTCTCTACATTCCCGCGGCAGTACAATGTCATCCAACGTGTATCTGCTCTCTATCAGCTTCCCCAACCCGGAATCCATGCTGTGCTCCTTCAGTCCCTCCTCCCAGGGTGCCATATCTCCCAGCGTCAGCTGCTTTTCCGCCGCCAGGATACTCACAGCCTTCAGCTTTCTCTTAAGCTCCCCCACAGAGAACCGGTATCGCCCCAGAAGCGTCTCCTGCCACTCCCTGCGCTCTTCCTTCGGGATCCGGCTCTCCAGCATGAGCCGCACCTCTTCCCCGGACAGCGTCTCCGGCAGATCGATACGCACATCCGCAAGCCCTCCGACACACTCCGCCTCCCGGCTGCTCTCCGCAAGAAAGATCAGGGGCAGATCTTTCCATTGCTCCGCCCTTACGTCTGTCATCCCGTCCTCCGCCATATCTTCTGTCCTGGCCATTTCCGGCACGATCACCGGCTCCGCCAGCCTGCACATGAGACGCAGGGTCTGCATGATCCGCCGCCTGCTCCCCTCTGTCTCCCGCAAAAGCCCGGAGACCTTTACAAAGACCACGCTCCGCCCCGCTTCCCCGCATACCTGCTTCACCAGCGTATGCTTTCCGCAGCCTTTCGCTCCGCTTAGCAGGATCTTGGGCGGGTCCGCCATGGAAGGCCCTCCGAAAAGGTATTTACTCAGCCTGTCATGTTCCGCCTTATGTAACGGCAGAGAGTATTCACCTCCGCCGGGCAGGATCCACTTGCTCTCGTCGGTCGAAAGCTGTCCGCTTCCGTCAGGCAGGATGCCGCTTGCCTCCCCCGGCAAAGAAAGGCTGTACGCCTCCTCCTTCGGGAAGCTGCCGTTCAACAGAAAGCGAAAAGCCCCTGCCCCCAGAGCCAGCGGGGCGGAAAGCAGCCCCGCCCCTTCCTCTCCCGGCAGCCTTAAGATATCTCCCAGCATCCCCGCTCTGTCGCAAAGCTTTCCAAGCAGCCTGAAATCCACAGGCAGCACCGGGGACAGAAGGTGAAGTCCTTTCCCGATATCCCGACTGAATCCGCCCTGGATCTCACCACAGAAAGCCAGCATTACCAGCCAGTATTCCGTCTCTGCCAGACCGCATCTCTCCCTCAGGAAAAGAGAAGGCAGGAAAACCTCCGAAAAATACTCCCTTTCTTCAATGCGTCTTTTCCCCTCCTGAAAAAGGCTTCCTGCATCCTCCTTCTTCTGCTGCAGCGTCAGAAAGACCTCCACATAGTCCTCCATCTGTTCTTCTATGGAATGATACCCCTCCATAAACCCCTCCGTTATGATACTGCTGGACCAACCGGCTGCCAGACCTTCAGAGCAGCACGATGCCGTCTATCTTCACTCCCCCTGGAGTAAGCTCCGATTCATATTGGGACAGACAGGCAGTCACATCCAGAAAGAACATTCCGTCCAGTCTGTCCGTTTTATCCAGGACCAGGAACCGGATATCCATACCTATGGGAATATTCCTGCGCAGCCAGTCCAGCCCTTCTTCCTTTCCTGCTTCGGGCTTTCTGCGCACCAGGACCGTGGCCCTGCAGCGCTCCGGCTCCTCCACGATAAACGCTTTCTCCCCGGTGAGGATCTCGGTGAGCCGAATATAATACTCACAGGTGCCTTTCCTGCTGATCAGGAAGATACCGGTTTCCAGAAGCCTCCGCAGTGTTTCCTCATCCGTCTGTGACACAAGCTCCCCCCAGCCCATCCAGCCTGCCAGCCTTTCCACCTGCTGTCTGCTGCAGTTTACATAGTCAAGCTCCTCCCCCAGGGCGTCGATATTCGCCTCCAGCCCCAGATAAATACTCTGCTGTACTGCCAGGAAACGCTCAAGCTGCCCATTCCCCCGGTAAAGCTCCGGCAGGTAGCCTGTAAAGCTTTCCTTCGGGAAGGACAGAGAAAAACTCCGAAACACCATATCCCCGCTGCCGCCGCCGGGATACATCCTCACGGCCAGCCTGGCAAATCTCCCCCGGCCCTTCTCTTTCCCGTACAGCAGCAGCTCACGGTAATTAGAATGGTATTGAGCCCGCTCCTGCAAATAGTCGTACTGCTCCTTTACCGTTTTTCTCCTGTCCGCCCGCTCTCCCTCCGCCCGCTCGTCAAACAGCCAGACATGGACCTGTATCGCCGCATTTCTCTCAATGTCCAGCAGGAGGCGGTTCCACTGCATCCCCTTTACGCCGCTGTCATAGATGCGGCTGACAAAATAACCCCGGCCATTCCTTCCTTTCAGATACAGCTCTCCGCTCTCCTTCCGCGAAAAGCCCTCGTCGGCTCCACAGTTATACAGATATTTTCCGGAAAGACATTGACCCGGCATACTTATTCCCCCTCCGCTGTCTCCACGCTGATCCCCATTCCGGCAAGCCGATACTGCTCCAGATACTGTTCCGCCGCCTTTCTGTACTGCTCCCGGCAATACTCTTCCAGGGATACTCCGGGAAATATCGTCACCTTCAGCTTATTATCCTGCCACTGAGCCCTTGCAGACCGCACCCGCAGCCCCGGCGTCCTCACGGCCAGCTTCTCCGCATCCTCCTTTGTCACGATCCTGTTTATCTGCCCAAGAGCCTCGCCCACCCTTTTGAACTGCTCCGAGGGGCTTTGGGGCGTTCTGCCGCCCACGCCTGCCAGAAGATTGCTGCAGGATATTTTGGGAAACAGCTCCTTCTTCTCCAGCCGCCTGACCCTGCCGATGGACACATTGCCCTGTTCCCCTTCAAAAAGCGCAAGAGAAGTCAGCAGAAGCCCCTTTTCGCAGGCCGGCGGAATGTCTCCGTGCCTGCCATCCCCCAGCACGATCTCATTTTCCCGCTCATCCCAATGCCATGCGTTGTCGACGCGTATCTCCTCCGGCTCCGTCCGCCGATATTCCCTGTACAGCCCGCTCTCATCCTGGGCCAGCATCAGCTCCACCGAGTCCCGCAAAATATTTTTCCAGGGAAGCTGGATCCGCTGGCCGGTGACGCCGGCGATCGGGCATGGGCCGTACTCCTCCTCGAATCCCTCTCCGGAGCATACAAATTTCACCCTTGCATCCCCCTGAAAATATACATACCGACTTTGCCCCTCTGCAGCGATCGGCGGTTCGATCCGGCACCTGTCCGTAATTTCCTTCCAAAAGCCTTCCCCCTGCTCCGCAAACACCCGTATCTCCCCTGTTTTTGCCAGATAGCTTTGCATCTCCGCCCTCCCACATTCCTGCGAAAACGCTCCGTACTCCTGACAGCACCGGGTATCTTTCTGAACCGCCTCCACCGCGTTCAGACTGATCTTGTAAAGGGTAGGCATTTCATCGTATTCCCCCTCCGCCACCCTGCAGCGTATCTCGTATCTGCCATTCTCCCCGGCCGTCATGGGATAGTCAGTCTCCAGACAGACACATCCGCTGTAAAGCAGGCCGTAAGTCTCATCCTTCAGTGTCTTTGCCTCCCGCCATCCATGGGCTGTCCGGTATTCCCATGCAAGACGCACCAGGGAAAATTCGGGGATCGGCGGATTGCGCTTCCGCCTTTCATCCACCAGCACGAAGAACAAAAAGCGGCGTCCCGCCTGCACCGGCTTTTCCAGCGCAAAAGTGAAAAGGAACTCTGACTTTTTCAGCGCCAGCCTGAATTTTCGTGAAAGCAGCATGGCTGATGCGCGATAGCCGTCCGCTCCCCGGATCAGGCCGCAGATGCGGTTGGCGGTCAGCTCCATTTCCGCCGGGATCTCAAATGACATAGTATCTGCCAGCAGTCTCGTCCCCGCCGGAAGGATACAGTCCGCCGCCACCTGCCAGAACTGGATCATTACCCGTGCGCAGCTTCCCGTATCCGGCGGGATACCCAGCAGCTTCAGATACCCGCGGTAATGACTCTCCTGCATCTGATCCAGATAAAAGCTCTGCATATCACAGAGCACCGCCCACATTTCCAGCAGCGTGACGCCCGGATCCGAAAGCTCCCTGTGGCTCCACCAATCCGCACGCTCCCTGAGCTTTTCCCTGACCTTCTCCCATATATCAGAATAACTGCTGTTATCTAATTCCAACAGCTCCATCATCCACCTCCTGCCGACCCTGTTTCCTTTGCGCCTTTCCGTCGGAAACTGTTCCGTCGGACAGGCTGCACTTTACCTTTGCCTTCTGCAGCCACGGCGGCCCCAGTCTCCGAAGCGTTGTCGAAAGCCAGCCGCTGACCTCCTGCAGTCTGCCCTCAGTCCCCTCTTCCGTCCGGGAAACCATTACCACCCTTATCTCCGGTTCGTCCTTCTCACCGCAGAAAGCATAGGTCTCCACTGCAAAAAAGGGATAGCGTTCCTGCAGCAGCAATTCCAGATCCGTCACTGTCAGCAGTCTGCCATAATGGGAAAAGAAGTGGGCTGCCGTTTCCCTTTCGTCCCGGATCGGGGCCCCCTCCCTGTCATACTGCGCACCGGAGACGGATACCCCATCCAGCACCCCCATTTTTCCCGTTTCCACATAGAATACCGTCCCCTCCGGAAACTGCTCCGGACCGGCTTCCGTTGTCTCCGCCCCATCCTGCCGCACCGCCGTGTGATTCGGCAGAAAAGCCGCCAGCTCCTCCTCTTCCACAGACATTTCTATCCAGTATGCCTTTTTCCCATACCGCTCTCCCTGCCCCTTTATCTGCTCCGGACCGAACCGAATCGGATCTTTTCCGTTATACCAGCAGTTGTCCGGCAAAACCTCCCTGTCAAAGCCCAGATACACACTCTCTTTCCCGGCCTCGCAGATATCCGGCGTCTCCCGCTCCTCCGGCTCAAACATATGTCCTTGGGTCAGAAACCGGATACCCTTCAGTACCGGGATCTGCTTCCGGTAATAGGGGGAATAGGCGCCCCTGACGCCTGCCACCCGCAGGCGGAGATAAAGATGCTCTTCCCCCTCCACCGAGCAGGGGCTGATATCCTCCGGGATAAAAAAACGGTACTGCCTTTCCCCCGGCTCCTCTAAACCGCAGCCCGTGTTCCAGTCCCCGCTGCCCGGCAGGGCGCGCCACATCCTGCCGTTGAAGTACTCCCACAGAGTTTCCTCCGCCCGCCATTCCTGCACCTGCTCCGTCTGCCGCAGCCAGGGATACTTTTTATACAGCTTCCTGTACTCCTTCGGCTCCGGTTCCGGATTCTTCTCCTCTGTCTCATATTCTTCCGTAAGCTGCAGCGTCAATTCCCCGGAAGCACCCGCCGCAGCCCTGTCACAGGCCAGATAAAAGCAGGAGGCAGTCTCCGGTTCCCTGCCAAAGGGCAGTACCCTGTCACTGCCGCCGGGCCCGGTCTCCGTCAGGCAAAGCTCCGGCTCCAGGGAAGCTGCCTCCTCCCGCAGGATAATATGGCCCGTCAGCGCCTTCAGCCACTCCTCCGGCAGCGTCTCTTCCGCTGAAAGCTCCAGCCGAAGCTCATACACCTCTCCCTCCAGGTTCCCGGCAAATCCCGGACATTCCCCCGCCAGGGACGCCCCGCCTGAGGACTGCTGCCACACTGCCGGATAGCTGTTCCTCCCATCGCTGATGGTCCAGGTCCCCGGAGGCTTCGTCTCCGGAGACGCCCCCTCCCGAAATTCCACTGTATACAAAAAGCTGGCGTGCCCGTCGCAGAGCCTTCTAAAGCGCCATCGAAACATCGGGCGGGCCAGCACTCTGTCCGGGGAGAGGGAAAGGCTGACAGGAAAGGCGTCTCCCTCCTGATAGCACAGCCATGTCAAAAGTCCTCTGCGCCGGATGATCCAGCGCAGCCCGGCAGCGGTGAGCCGCAGGGGAAAAACCGTGCGAAAACCAACCAAAGCTCCCTGCCCTGTCACGGTATATGCCCGTGTGTCCGCCTCTATCCACTGACCGTCGTTCTCGCCTGTGGCTTTTACCCACAGGGCCGTCTGCAATCTTCCCGGCTCTTCCTTTGTCTCCGGCACGGCGCTTAAAAATGCCCGCTCCTGCTTTTCCCAGATCCTGTCGAACCGCTTTTGGTTCTCCAGCTCCATATCCAGGAAAATATCTGTGAGGACGCTTCCTGCCTCCTTACTCTCCGGCAGGTACTCCCAGCCGGTCTCATAGGAGAGCGCCAGCTTTTTCAATCTGATCTGCCAGTCCTTCTTCCGGTCTGCTCCCATGCTGATACCAATGTCTGTCGACATCTGCCTTCCTGCATCCGCCCTTTTTCAGATGCTGATTTCCACCTGGTCCCTGTCATCCAGGCCGATGATGCGATATTTCACAGTCACCCGCAGTTCCCCCTGCCTGGTCTGCCCCATGTCCGTCTCCACCTCGATATCCTGTATCCGCTCCTCCCACCTGCACAGGGACTGCCGCACCTCCCGCCGGATCATTTCTTCCGTCTGGCTGTCCATACTCTCAAACAGGAACTGGTGCAGCCTGGCTCCAAAGGCCGGATGCAGCAGCCGCTCCCCCGGCTCCGTCCGCAGTATGATCTCCACAGACTCTCTGATATTTTCTTTCATCCCGCTGATCTCTACCATCCCGTGATCTGCGGAAATACAGAAGGGAAATTTCCATCCTGTCTCCATTTGATATCCTCCCTGTCTAGTTCAGGTGTATCATGGCGCCTGACAGCTTCAGCGCGCCCTTGCCCTCCACCCTGACCTGCCCCTTACAGGACAGGGAAGCGGTGGAGGTCCCCTGCAGAGCAAGCTCCTGTCCCTCCACCTGCACCTTTGTTTTTCCCTTTATCTTTATATTTTTTGCCTCCAGCGTAAGCTGTTTGCACTGCAGGGTCACTGTGCCGTCCGCCTTCAGCTCCAGGCTGCTGTCGCCACATTCCAGCCGGATGACCTTCTCGGATGTGACAAGGGCCTTTCCCGCCTTTTTATCCAGAAGCAGCCTGTTCTTTTTCTCCCTGTCTCCGAAAGCAGTCTGTTGTTCTTTCTCGTCCAGCACCCACTCCATCTTTTCCGGCCCGGAGACCTCTATCCTCTCCTCGCCCCTGTCCCCGGACAGGACAAGCCGGCTCCCGTTTTTAAACTTCCATACCTTATTCAGATTCTTTTCCTCAAAGGCGCTTTCCGCAAAGCCGCTGCTCTCCGGAAAGCGGCAGCCCGTCACCACGGGATGCCGGAAATCTCCCCCCAGAAAGGTCAGGCGCACTGTGTCCCCCTCCTCCGGCAGGCAATACAGCCCATAGTCCCTGCCGCCGTAGCAGGTCATCACAGGAACGTTGTCAAAGGTATCCATGTTATCCTGCATCAGCTTCACCCGGACCCGTACATTGCCCTTTGCGGTATTGTCTCCCGCCGCCAGGACCGTTCCCCACAGGTCATAGGTAGGCCGCATCCCCTGATAATCTGAAATCATACTCCGCCCCCTCTTCATCACGCTTTCAGTCATGCCTGTACAAATCAATCAATGGACCGCCGCAGGACCGCTGATCACCGTCCTGTACCCCTGCCAATCCAACCGGTGGCAGACCTCCTCCACATATATGGTCCCTGCGAGACAGGCCGCGTTCTCATTTGTGATTTTCGCCCTGCTGCC
The DNA here is from genome assembly GCA_023663285.1 of Bacillota bacterium. GTDB lineage: Bacteria > Bacillota > Clostridia > Lachnospirales > Lachnospiraceae > Acetatifactor. The sequence goes on along the minus strand of JAMPHT010000018.1, from coordinate 21,784 downwards.
GGGCAGCAGCTCAGGAACCCCTATGGTGACCGCCTCCAGCCGGGAGCATCCGGCCCTCGCCCTGCTCATCGCCGCCTTGGCCAGGGCGGAAGCCTGCTCTCCCGTCTCCGTCTCCATATCCCATATTTTCAGGGAAAAGCTCTTCAGCGCCTGCCCCAGCTTCCCGGCAAAAATGCCTCCGCTGCCCTGCCACTGAGCGGTCCCCGTGATCTTTTCATCCTTCCGGTTATAGCCTTCCACCGATATACCGCCTGTCTGCCCCGTCATGGAAACCACCCTCTGCACTGCCTGGAGCCCATACTCCGGGTCCAGCTCCACCAGCTCTCCGTTTCCTTCCCCCGCCTTTTTGAATACCAGCTCTCCCGTGCCGCAGAAAAACTCATAATCCAGATATTCCGCCAAATCGCACAGCCATTCGTAATGAGTGGCTCCCCTGACCGTACAATCCCGGTTCAGATTCTCAGGCAGTCCGGAAACGCTCCTTTTCTCCACCAGGAACTGGTACGCCCTTTCCGCAAAAATGTCGTCCCGCAGCTGCTGCAGCTTTTTAGCGCCCGACGCCTGAAATACGCTGTTTTTTTTCATCAGCCCTTTCACGTCCAGGCATATGAGCGTGTACTCCAGAAAGCCCTGCATGAGGTCGCACACCTCTATCTGATGGAGATAGCCCAGAAAGATCCGGCTGACCTGTCCGTCGTAGCCCGCCCTGACCTCCATCTTCTGCCCCACCTCCAGATACCCCTCCATATCCGCCTGGCTTTTTGCGGGAAGCTTATCCACCCGGTATACCAGCACTGCCATGTCCGGCTCCCGCCCAACGGAGGCGTTCACCTCCACGCTCTCCAGACGGCGGGCTTCACTCTCCGGAATTTCTTTCCCTGCGGCAAAGACCTTTGCCTCAGGATAGAGAAATTCGCCGTATTTATCCGCCAGTGCGCTCCCGCTGATCCTGCCCATGAGCCGCCCCCCTGTTCTATAAGAAACTGATGCTTTTTTTCACGGTCACCTACTCAAGCCTGGGGTTTCCCGTCCCCGTAAATCTGCCTCTCCATCCATCCGCGTCCTCCCCCACCAGCGTATTGACTTCATTTCTGCCAAACCGGGCCTCATTTCCCACTGCCTCTCCCTGTATCAAGGCATAGGACTGCTCTCCCACATAGTCTCCTCTGATGGAGATATCCACCTGTGCCCTGACGGGCTTTCCGTCCGGTGCAAACATGGTATAGCGGACGTTCATACCGGTGAGAAGCCCCGCCACCGCAATGGAGCCCCAGAAAAAATAGATCTGCTCCACACGGTTACTTCTGTCCGCGGTTTTGTTGGTGTACGGGTAGAGCTGCCCCACATACTTCCGCACATCCTCATAGGAATCCTGATTCAGCCTCTCCAGCGTATTGAAAAAGAGGGAGACGGAGAGGGTCAGCTGATTCCTCCTGTTCCATTCCGTGGATGACCGCAACGGCTTCTGAATGCCCACCTTTCTGCCATGCAGCAGTCTTTTCAGCTCCTCCGACGGATCCTCCTCATCCACGTCCGCCGCGCCGATGGCCTCCTGCACAGACAGCTCCGTGGGGTTGAACTGCACATAAAACCGCTTTCCCCGGTCCGGCCTGCCGTTCCGAAACGGACAGATACACGCCTTCTGATATACCGCCATCTGCTCAAACCCTGCTCTTTCTAAGCTTTTCCAGCCTGCTCTGCCGCTCCACCCGGTCACAGACCTGTCCTGTCAGTACCGTCAGAAGCTGTCCCTGTCCCAGAACGCTTTCCAGCTGCCTGGCCGCCAGTAAGGGACGGGAACGGTAATATTCCCGTTCCTCCTTCAGCTGCTTCTTCACCGTCTCCCGCACGAAGGGGAGCAAGGCTTCTTTTAGCTTCTCCCGCTCCGCCCGCGTATCCGCCTTCTCCTGCCTCCGGGCCGGATGGCTGCTGGGGCCGGCATACTCCCGGCACAGGCTTTCACCCTCCCCGCAGACAGGCATGATCCGAGGCTTTAATTTATCCTGTACCTGCAATATTTCCGCCTCCTTTTCAGCCCCGCCGTGCTGTACCTTAGGAACGCTGACCGCTCCGGCTGATTCCTGTCGCTTTAAGGCTACCGCATCACAGCACCTCAAAGTCCTCATAACAGACCTCGAAGCAGTCTATCAGCAGACCGTTCTGCTCTGCGCTCAGCTCGCCCACCTCCCAGCGCTTCACTAAAAGCCCCATGAAAAGATACTTTTTCACCGGCTTGCCCTGTCCGTCCAGCACCATCAGGCTCAAATTTCCGTCTATCCTTTCCCCCACCACGCAAAAGGGGTGTCCCATGCCTCCGTAGGCTCCCCTTTCCATACGGAGCACCCGCTCGCTTCCGCAGGCTTTGGGGAATACGTGTACCATGTTATTTAATCCTCCTTCACGGTAGACCTCCGTCTCGATCTCCCGGCTGATCCCCGTGACCTTCTGAAACCCCATCACCGTCTTGTTCAAAAAGACGTTAAAGCGGTAGCCGGGCAATGGGTCCGTAAGGGGTGATGACAGCTGTCCCATAGGTTCTCCTTTCTTAAGGCGCAAATATATTTTTCTCCCCGTTCAGCTTCCTGTTGATCCGGTTGATCTCCTCACAGTATCTGCGTCTGTCCGGCCGGGGCAGCTTTAAGATCTCTTCCTCCCGCCAGTGAAAATAATATCCGATAAAGGAAACCTGTCGGAACAGCTCCTCCCGGCTGGTCACCGTCATTCCCCTGAAGTAAAATTTAGGGCGTCCGTAAAGGTCTTTCCGCAGTGAGGACACTGCACCCGTATCACCGGGTCCTCCGCAGCGTTCACCGTCTCATACATATTCTGCAGAAAGGAAAAATCCGCCGTGAACAGCCCCTCTATTACCTGAGGCGTTATCTCCTCCACACCCTCCAGCCTCACCACTACCTTTGAGAGCAGCAGCACCGAAAGGTAATCCGGGCTTTTTTTGCCCCTGGCGTCCCCCATGGCCTCGATCTCGTCCATCGCCGTCGCCAGGCGCATGGTTCCCTTTCGGCAGATGGTTCCCTCCTGCCCTACAAACCCCTTGGGCAGCGTAAAGTCATATTCCGTCTGTATAAGCATCTGCACTATCCTCACTTATCTCTGGTCACGCCCTCATGGGCAAGCACCAGGGTCTCCACCGCCACCTCGTTGCTGGTGGCGTTGAAATCGGTTGCGGTATACTTGGTGGGCCAGGCGGAGATCACGGTCCACTTTGCAATTTCCGCCTGGGTATCGTCATGGAGGCTGATCACCACCGTCTTGCGGTTGATGGTCCCGCCCTCCACCTCCTTCATCCAGTTATACAGATCCATGGAAGCCGTCATGCCCCATTTCAGGGTAATATTCTCATACTTGACCAGGCCGGGCTGCTTTCCCACCGTATTCACCGTAAAATTCCCCTCCCTGTACTCAATGGGGTCCGAGCTGATGTCCGGCGCGCTCACCTCTGAGAAGCCGCCCACTGACTGCCCGTCGATGGTCACTTCGTAATTGTACTTTTTAAAAGGATATACCATTGCCATTTGTCATTCCTCCTCACTGTGCGCTTTCCATTTTCTGGGTGATGCGGAAGATAACGAATTCCGCAGGTCTTACCGGAGCCACGCCTATGACGCAAATCAGTCTGCCGTTCAGAATGTCATCCTCCGTCATGGTGCTCTTTCCGATATTGATGTAAAACGCCTCGTCCGCCGTGGAGCCTGCCAGAGCGCCGTTGCGCCACTGTGTGGTCAGAAAGACCCGGATGGTCCCCTCCACCCTGGACCAGAGCGTTTCGTCGTTTGGCTCGAATACCGCCCAGCTGGTGTTGGCCCTGATGGATTCCTCCAGAAAAATAAACAGCCTTCTCACATTGACATACTTCCAGTTGCCGTCGCTGGAGCAGGTCCTTGCGCCCCACACTCTGATCCCCTGTCCGGGAATGGCTCTTATCAGATTGATCCCCCTGGGATTCAGCTTTCCCTGCTCCGCCTCATTGTACTTGACGGAAAGCTCCGTACAGCTTCGCACCACTTCGTTTGCAGGGGCCTTATGCACGCCTCTGGAATTATCCGTGCGGGCATAGATGCCTGCCATGGCCCCTGAGGGCGGCAGAAACACCTTGCGGTTTGCCAGGGGGTCATAGCACTGGAGCCAGGGATGATACATTGCGGCGTAGCCGGAATCCACGTTTTCCTTAAATGCCTGAAGCTCGGACACCTCCTTTTTGTCAAAGGGCATATCCAGAATGGCAAAACGGCTGGCCAGTCCCTCGCAGTGGCTGACCAGAGCGCTCTGCACAGATACGTCCGTAATGCCGGGGACTGCCATGATGCTCACATCCGAAAGGGTCTTGAACGCCATCAGGCCCGTCCTTACGTCCGGCGATCCGTCCTTTCCTATGTACAGGGCCGGGTCGATGGCGTCCGGCTTTATGACGCCGTCGCTTCCGCCCTCTAAGCTCACCTCCAGGGAAATTTCTTCGCCGCTCTTTCCATCCGTCTGCAGCAGCCCCGTCAGCACTTCCTGCGTCAGGCCCTCCATATCCGCCGCGGCGGTGACAAGCTGGGACCTCTTCAGCATATGCTCCACATAGCTGCTGCGCTCCGGGTTAAAGGACACGCTCTCATACTGCTCCGCGGCGGTGCTGTCCCACACCGACATACCCCACTCAAGGAGATACAGAAAAGCCTCCGTGTCCGCCTGGGCAGGGGGCGTCCCCTGCCACTTCAGAGTGACGCTCTCTTCCTCCACTTTTTCCACCACGCTGTAAAAGCTCTTTTTTTCCTCCTCCGTATACTGGATACACACGAGATCGCCCGCCGCATAGCCTGCAGACGACTTTATCCCGTATGCCTTTCCCTCTCCCTCCGGCCAGCTCTCTATCTTGATCCTGTTTTTCAGCGCCGGGGTCAGCTGCGCCCGGATCTCATTTCCCCAGTCGCCGGGGCTGGCCGCCGTCAAGGTGAGGATACTGCTCTCCCCCGCCTTCAGCGCTCCCCCGGCCGCCACTGCGCCGTCCTTTGTCTCATTACTTCCGTCATTTTCCTGACAGACCCGCATCACATAACAGGTAGAGCCGCCGTTATTGAAAAACTGTTCCACCGCATAGGGCAGGAACCGCTGCTCCCCATAGATTCGTTCCGAGAGATACCCGCCAAAACGCCTCTGATAATCCGCCATACTGGTGATCAGCACAGGAAGCCCCTTCACAGGACCCTTCCGGGCCATCCCCACAAAGCCTGCGGTGCTGGTGCCCACGCCCTCCATCGCCTTGATTCCGGAATCAAATTCCTCCACATATACGCCGGGTGATAAATATTCTGCCATATTTCTCCTTTCCGCCATCTTTGAATAGCATTCTTTCCGGAGTCATCAGACTCCGTGGTATTTGTTTGTGCCCAAGAGGGGGCATAGCCCACCTCAAAGAGGGTGTATAACACACCTCTTTGTGCCGGCATGACTGGAAATGTGTAAAATCTTACAGCAAGACCCTGGGCTGCACAGGTACTGCAGCCTGTATGCTTCCTCCGTAGAGGCAGCTTAGCTTTGAATCCATATTGATAGCCTCTTTTCCATGCACCTTCACCTTATTGCAAGCGCCTGTCCAGTCCTGCAGGGTGCAGGGGATGCAGGGCATGGGCGTCAGCACCCCGAAGGCTGCGGCAGTAGCGGCGGCAACCATGGGATTTGCCGGGTTGGAGCACATACCGAAGGGCAGTATATTCAAAAAAGGGATATGGTCGGACTTCACCGCCACAGGCAGCATGGCGTTCACCTTTTTGTCCGGCAGCACCATGATCGGCGTGGGCGCATTGCCGAATCCGCATTTTAATATGGTTCCCTGTACTATCACCGGCTTCACCCCGATCCCTCCTGCCCTTACATTTTTTTCAGACCGTAATCCCGCTCCTTTACTCTGTTCACCTTCCGGGTCCTGGCGGACGCTACCGCCACCGGGGCCGCAAGCAGGTACACCGCAGGCTGCAGGGGCCGGTCAAAGCTTCCCCAGAGGCGCAGCTTGAACTCCGCGTTCTCCCTCAGAAAAAAGAAGCCCACCGTCTCCCCGTCCTCCCGCCGCAGGGAAGGGTGGTCGTACATGGTGCGGACGATCTCATTCAAGACCCCCTGTATCCGCTCTCTCTGCAGGCCGCCGAAGCGATGCCTTTCATTGCAGAAGAGCATATAGGAAAGCTCCACCGCCTTGGGCGGGAACCGCAGCGTATCCCCGCCCCCCTTTGTGTCCGGAACCGCCGCTGCCATGGAGTAGTCCTGTATATCATAGAGATAAACGCCCACCCTGTAATCCTCCTCTTCCCAGGGCGACGCAAACAGGATACTGTTCCTGTCCCTCACATATCCGGGACACAGGCTGTCCCGCAACAGCTCCAGAAGGCACCTCCCTGTCAGGAGGATCTCGCCGTCAAGGGGGATCCCTGCTTCTCCGGTCTTGGAAGCCTCACTGCCGTCCATGACACCGCCACCTCCCTGCTTCGTTTTTTTCTGCGGCCCTTAGACAGTATCAGCGCTATCTGGAAGGTGCCTGCCTCGATCTCCTGCCGCAGAGCCTGCCGTTGTATCTCCCAGCCGCTGTACCAGCCCTCCGCAAACAGATCGTCCGCCCCGTGGATCGCCGTATGCCTTGTGCTGTTCTTTTCCCAATAGGCATAGCTGGGCTCCTCATAGAGCCTTTCCAGCCAGAGAAGCACTTCCTCCCCCGGAAATCCGTGGGAGATCTCCTCCGAAAACAGAGTGTCCCCCCTTCGATAATGCCTGGGAACCGATATCACCGCCACGCCCCTGTGGATCTGCTCCCCTATGGGCTCAGGCTCCGTGCTTCTCTCCGGCGGCGCTTTCCGGGGCGTTGCCGGCGGAGCCGGATGCCCTGAGCCCCCCGGCGGATCCAGACTGCCCGGCAGATACATTCCGCCGTGTGGAGCCTGCAGACTTTTTAAGAGACCCCGCCACCGGATGTCTATGATGCCGCTCTCCTGCGCCCCACGGCGGATACATTCTGTCTCTTCGGACTGTACCACCTGCCTGCGCAGGCCCGGCTCATCTGCGATCACATGGACGCCGGACTGTCCCCCGCCTCCGGCCCCGATCCTGGCAAGGGGCACCCATGCCTCCCCGCTCCGGCTTTCCTCCCTTCTCAAGAGACGCTCTCTCACTGCGGCCTCATAGGACAGCGCCGCATCAATATAGACCTGACAAGCTTGCGCCTGCACAGTCTCCCTGCCCTGCCGCAGGATCTCCAGGCGGCTCAGCTCCATGGCGATGGTCTGCTTCCCATACTCCTCCGTACAGAGCTGCCACTCCTGATACAGGCTGCCGGACAGGACGGTCTGCTGTTCCTCCATTATCTGAAGGGACCTGCCTGTTGCCAGGAAAAACGCTCCCTGCAGCTTTACCGTGCAGCGCCATCCGGTGCTGACGCCTCCCCCGGTCAGCGCCCTTGCCTGTATACAGATCCTAAAGATACTGTCTGTGGGAACCACCTTCGGTATGCGCAGGGACAGCCTCACCTCGCCGTCCTCATACAGTACCCTCTCTTCCGTAAGGGAAATCTCCCCAGACCCTTTTATCTGCTCCCATTGGTCCAATGAATACGCCTTCAGTCCATAGCTCTCCGCGATCCGCGCCACCTCTGTGGCCTCCGTCTCCGACAGCAGACTGCGCTCCGTGTCCACTGCTTTTTCCTCATAGCGTATGCCAAGGATAAAGTCATGGGCTGCACCGTCCGTCGGTGCTTCCCTTTCTTCCGGGTCTCCCCCGCCTTTCGTCTTACTCTTTTCTTCCAGGCTTTCCGCAGTCACAGTCACAGCCTCCGGCACCACAATGATCCGCCCTTTTTGATCTATGGCGCTTCCCGCCTCAATGCGCAGCGTACCTCCCTCTCCCGCCCGCACTCCCAGACCCTGGATGATGCCCCAGCCGTGAAATTTCCGGTTCAGAAATTCCAGCTTTGCGTTTCCGTATTCCTGCTCCCGCACAAAATCACTGGCGTGGAGCAGCTTGCCGGGATAATACCGATTTTTTACAAACAAACTGCCCATAGCGTTCCTCACGATATCCGGGGTATCTCTTCCGCCTGTCCCGGACTTTCTCTTTTGACTATCAGCTTCCTTCTCACATCCGTGTATCTCTTTACCGGTATCTGCAGCCGCTCCCCGTTGGAAAGCTCCGCATAACAGCGGCCGATCCTTTCCACGTGCAGACTGTTTACAATAAAGCTCTTATGTATCCGCACAAAGGTATCAGGCAGCCGGCGCTCCGTGTGCAGCAGGGTCCCCGTCACCTCCACAGTCTCCTTTCCGGTATGCCAGAAAACGCGGTTGTGACCGGATTCCAGATATAGAATATCCTCCTCACCCAGAAAATAAGTACGCTCCACCACATCCGTCAGGCGGAATACCGCTCCCGGTTCCTCCGATATATGAAGCATAGTCAGCCTGAGCGTTCCCGACACATACTGCAGCAGGGCTGAATAACGGCACAGCGGCATACTCCTTCTTCCCTCCTCCGCAGAACATTCCAGGCGATAACTGCCCACCACAGACGCGGTATCCGACTTGTTCAGGCAGATCCTGCACTCCCGATGCAGAATACGGCAGATACGCTTCCTTCGGGGTCTGGGAGCAATACATACCATATTCTCCGTGTAGTATTTTGTCTCTTTGAACCTGTCCCCCATATAAAAATGACCTATCATGTATCTTGTGACCGCACACACATATCTTTCGTTCACGCCCCGCCCCCCTGCCGCATTTGATACCAGGGGCAAAATGCTCCGACACCCGCACAGTATTTTTGTTTATCATAATAATATGGTCTTGCCCTGTGCAACCGTATTGGATGAAAAACTAATTAAAAAGGCGAAAAAACAAAAAAAAGGCTCCGGAGACACTCCGGAGCCAAATATCATTATGCTGTTTCATTCCGTTCATACTTCTCTGCTGACCTGGTACAGGGAATAAAAGTACTCCTTTTTCTCCATCAGTTCCCCGAAGGTTCCCTGCTCCGCCACACGCCCATTCCGCATCACAATGATGCCGTCGAACCGCTTCAGCACCTTCTCATCCAGCCTGTGGGTCACTACAAGCCGCGTCAGCCCGTCGATATTCAGGATAGCGTCTGTAACGCTGTCCGCCGTCTCCGCATCCAGGGAAGAGGTGGCTTCATCCACTAATAACACCTGTGATTCTTTCAGCAGGCTCCGTGCTATGGAGATGCGCTGCTTCTCACCCCCTGACAAATGAGCGCCGCCCTCGCCGCAGCCGTAATCCCAGCCCCTTTCAGCTATCAGGCTCTTCAGTCCCGCCTTAGACGCCGCCGACTCCACCGCACTCTCCGGAAACTCCTTGAACAGGCAGATATTCCGTCTTACCGTATCGTCAAAGATGAACACATTCTGCTGGATCACGGAGACCACGTCGAAAATGCTGTCCGTATCCACCTCCCGCAGATCCTTCCCCTCCATAGTGACCCTGCCCCCGTAGCTGTCATAACTGCCCATGATCAGGTTCAACAGGGTGGATTTCCCGGAGCCGGAACCGCCCACGACGGCATAGCTCTTACCCGCCTCGAATTCCAGGCTTACACCCTTTAGAACCTCCTTTCCCTCCTCATAGGAGAAATGTACATCCTCAAACCGGATGCCTTCTCCTACGCCGCTCACGATCCGGGTTTTCCTGTCCTCCTTTTCCTCCGTCAGCTGCGCCAGCTTTTCGATCAGCCCTGCCGCCGCTTTTCTGTCGGCAAGATACACGGGAAGCGCTCCAATGGGCCCCAGGATGTAGTTCATCATCTGCACAAAGGCCACCACCACGCCCGCCGTTATCTGTCCCCTGATAGAAAGGTACGCTCCCAGAAGAAACACTCCAAACTGCACCATGACCCCCGTAACTCCGGAGATAAGGTTTATTACCTCTATCGTTTTCTGCCGCCTGCACTTGACCTGTTCCAGATGCTCATTCCTGTCCCCATAGAGCTTACCCGCCTCTCCCTGTGCCTGAAAGCTTCTGATAACGCCAAAGCCGCTTAGCAGATCCTTCACCATGGCCACAAAACCCGCATTGCAGTCGCTGATCTGCTTCTCCAGCGCAGTGACCTTATTTCCGAAAAGGACTGACACAACGATCGGCAGAATACAGAGACCGATCACTGTCAGGGTCAGTATCCAGCTGTAATAAAACATCAGCGCCAGGGACAGCGCCGCTGTCAGCAGGGCTTCCAGAATGTCGAATTCCGCCATCAAATACTTGGACTCAATGGAAGTCACATCATTTGTCAGAGCCGATATAAAATCACTGCTGTTATTTTTGCTGAGTACGCCGATACTCTTCGCCGTGATATCCTGAAACGCCTGATTTCGGTATCCTGTCACGGCCTTTTTCATAAAATCATATTTGATCATTCGCAGCATACGGACTACTCCGCACTGGAACGCCAGCAGCACCAGAATCATTACGACGCAATGCTTCAGTCCATTTAAACTTCCGCTGCCTGCAAGATCCATAAGCTCTTTCAAAACCTCCGCCATCAATACGGAAGTGATGCTGTCTCCGATAATGCTTATAATTGTTAAAACATAATTTAACTTGTTTTTCTTATAAAAATTTTGTTTGTATCTTTTAACATTTTCCATACTGACCCCCGTTTTTTCAGACTTTGCACCTGTATCAACAGACCGAATCTCCCTCAGATAGGATATATCTGCAATGCACCAAAGGCTATATCTCCTGATATATACAGAATATTATCTCCCTGGGAGTCCTCCTCATAGTTCGAGCATTTCACACCGCCAAATGCCTGCGTCACATTATCTATTACTCTCCATCCCCGCGGAACATACAGGGTGACCTTGCCAAAAGCAGAATCTACATATACCTTTGCCGTATGCTCTTTCAGAACTGCATCCGTGAAATAGATCTCCATAGCGCCAAAGGCATTGTCTACGCGCACCTGAGCTATTTCACCCACCACATACTTGACCGAGCTGCCAAAGGCATTCTCAAAAAAAGCGCCTTCCGCCGAAACAGTATCACCTACCCTGTGCTCTCCGCCGGCAATCAATTTATAGCTTTTTTTCCTGCCGAACTTTGGGAACAAGAGATTTAAACCGATAGTACCCAGCAGCGCCGCTCCCAGCACCGGCCAGGGCGTGATTGCCTCCAGCTGCAGGAATTCGTCGTTGACGATCACCAGAAAGGCCGCAGAAAACAGCATTGTCCCAAAGCTTCTCTTGACCATGCCATTGATAAAAAATCCGATCAGACCGACAGTAAACAGTATAGGCCAAAATCCGATACCCTCAAAAACGCCCAGCTTGTTTACCAGGAACGCCACCGCTGCCAGCAGGAACAAAATGCCCCAAAATACATTACCGCCTTTATTTACCTTAAACTCAAACTCACCTTTCATCGCTTTGCTCTCCTCTCTATTTTCCCAGCTTTCTTGCATTCAACCGTTCCAGCAAAAGCTTATAGTAGCTTCTGGATACCATCGCTTTTTTTGTGCTTCCCTTAAATTCCACCATGCTGGATGCCGTCAGGTTCCTGGTGATGGAATAGATGTGATCCAGATTGGCAATAGCGGATTTTGAGATCCTCATAAAGCTTCCCGGCAGCAGCTCCTCCAGTTCATACAGCTTATAGCTGCAGAAAAAAATCTTATCCGCCGTGTGAGCCCGCAACTCCCGCCCCTCCGTCTCAAAGAAGTAAATGTCCTCCATGGGAATGAAAAAATCCGTCCCCCCGGCAGTCAGGAGCAGGCACCGTTTACCGTTATTTTGTTTTGACAGGTGATTCTGAAGGCTGATAACAGAGTCATCCAGCTTTCCGCAGCGGATGACCACCTCTTCCTCCTCCAGCCCCTCCACGATCTCTATTTTGACCTTCATATAAGTCCCCCTGTATTTCCTGCTGTCATGACTTATGTATCAGGCGCCTACAATTACAGTATACAGAGAATTCAAAAACTGTAAACAGTCTTTGCGCAAGAGGTAAATATTTGCTGCTGACAGGTAAAAATCTACATTCCATAAAGTCAAAGAGCAGTTCTTCAGGCACTTTTTAACCTTTGTCCCATAATTCATTTTTTTAAACATCAGATGTTTCTTTCCGTTTTGTTCACGTTATTAAATATCTCATATGTTTTGGTGATATGTCTCATAATATCTTATATCATGAATATAACATTTGAACAGAAAGGAGGCAGACATATGTATGAATGGATAGAATATAACGCTTTTTTTGCTGAAAGGATCGCTTCGCTGCGCAGGCAGAAAAATGTGTCCGCTCGTGAAATGAGCCTTGCCATCGGCCAGAACGGCAGCTATATCAATCGAATCGAAAACAGACAGGCTCTTCCCTCCATGCAGGGTTTTTTCTATATTTGCGAGTATTTTGACATCTCTCCCGGAGAATTTTTCAACTCCGGCACAGCGTTTCCCGTCCTATTAAACGACGCCGTGGCAGAGCTTCAAAAGCTGGATGCTCCGCATCTGGAGCTTGTGATCGCGCTTGCCAGGGGAATGCAGATCCCAAACGAAAGCACAAAGCCCCTGTAAATGCGGACGCAAAAAGCAGCCCCGGTGTGTAACCGCCGGGGCTGGGTCTGTAATTCATGGCAATGGGGGGGCGTGAGGCTTGAATCCTATTGTCTTTTTTGATATTGCTTACTGTAAGGCTTTAGTCTGTCAGGCTTGCACCACAATCATCACACGCTTTATCACCATCATCATCCGTGTGCTCTTTTACTGCTATCGGTGTACCCGCATTAGTTTTCGCTTCACATACAGAACACTTTTTCGCTCCCTCCACTCCTGCCTCTGTACAGGTTGCAGGCTTATTCACTTCGTCATCATCCACCTCAATGTGGCCTTTTGCTGCTATCGGTGTACCCGCATTAGTTTTCGCTTCACATACAGAACACTTTTTCGCTTCCTCCACTCCTGCCTCTGTACAGGTTGCAGGCTTATTCACCTCGTCATCGTCCACCTCAGTGTGGCCTTTTGCTGCTATCGGTGTACCCGCATTAGTTTTCACTTCACATACAGAACACTTTTTCGCTCCCTCCACTCCTGCCTCTGTACAGGTTGCAGGCTTATTCACTTCGTCATCGTCCACTTCGGTGTGGTCTGCTTCGCCATTCTTTACATCATGACCGCAGGTTGCTGCGTGCCAGTGCTTTGTCCCGTCGGACTCCCACTCTTCAGAGAAAGTATGCTTGCTCGCATCTACAGGCAGTACATTTCCATCCGCCATAGCCCTATCACAGACAGAGCACTTCGTTGCGTTTTCCCAACCTGTTTCTCCACAGGTTGCCTCTTTATTTTTGTCCGTATCAGGTACTTCAGTATGCGTTGTTTCGCCATCCTTTACATCATGACCGCAGGTTGCTGCGTGCCAGTGATTTGTCCCGTCGGACTCCCATTCCTCAGCGAAGGTATGCTTGCTCTCATCTACGGGCAGTAAATTCCCATCCGCCATAGCCCTATCACAGACAGAACACTTCGTTGCATTCTCCCAGCCTGTTTCTCCACAGGTTGCCTCTTTATTTTTGTCCGTATCAGGTACTTCAGTATGCGTTGTTTCGCCATCCTTTACATCATGACCGCAGGTTGCTGCGTGCCAGTGATTTGTCCCGTCGGACTCCCATTCCTCAGCGAAGGTATGCGCATCCTCATCTACGGGCACTTCTGTACCTTCGTCTAATACCTCATCGCACACGGTACAAACAACTCTTCCCGTCGCGCCCGGTGTTGTACAAGTTGCTTCTACATCGAAAGGTGCTGACTCGGTATGCGCCGCCTCGTCGCTCTTTACATCATGGCCGCAGGTCGCCGGATGCCAGTGATTTGTTCCGTCAGACTCCCACTCTTCAGAGAAAGTATGAACGTGCTCCACCATACTGGAACCGCTTCCTGTATTGGAGCTGCTTCCCGTACTAGAGCTGCTGCTCCCGCTGTTGGAAGAGGCAGAATTACCGCCAACCACCGTAACGCCCGCTGTTCTTCCCTCGTTGATGCCAAAGGTCAGATAATGCCTGATGATAGCTTCCACATCATCACCAAAAGCCTCCTTGATATCCGGATAAGCCTCTGCGTAGGCAAGGGGATCAAACAGAATGCCCTCCGTCCTGTGCTCCTTGATACCGAAGGTCAGGTAATGCTCCACATAAGCGTCCCAGTCATCTCCGAATGCCGCTTCCAGATCCGAGTAGGCAGCGCGATACGCAGCCACATCCAGAACGGGGCTCATGGTACGCCCTTCCTTCGTACCATAAGTAAGATAATGCTGGTACAGCGCCTTTTCATCGTAGCCGAATGCTGCTTTCAGGTCAGCATACTTATCCGCATAATACCTCGCATCAAACACATCTCTGAGCCCTGCCGCGGATACGGTCAATGTGCTGGCCAGCATAGCACAGGTAACCGCAGATGCCGCAATTACTTTTTTGAATTTCATTTTTCTTCCTCCTTTTACGAGATATATAATATCCTATTTTTGCTCAAATAAGACATTTAATATCTTTTTCTTTGTAATTTTATTACATCATATGTCCCATGTCAAGCAATTTATGAAATATTTTTTGTCAAACGCTGACCGCGGCTAAACAGGACGGCCGCTATAAATTTTCATTGAAAAAACAGGGCATTCTATATATAATATTTTTAAAGGCAGTTGGAGGTGGCGGCGCTTGGCAACGCAGGATATATCATCAAAGGTAATGCTTTACCACAACGATGTATTTTCGGATATTATCAATAGCTTGTTGTTTGGAAAGCATTATATTGATGAAAACAAGTTAAAGGACGTGATACCTGAATCAGCATATGAGGATTATGACGGGAATCTCCGTTCCATGGAACGTGACCTGTTAAAAGAATATGGCGAAGGCGATGGGACAAACTATTTTGCGATAGCTGAATTTGGAATCGGCAATCAGACGACGATCGACCCGACCATGCCAGTCCGGGTAATGGGATATGACTATACCGTGTATAAGCGCCAGCTCGACGAGTATAATAGTAAAAAAAGAGACCTTTATCGACTGTTAAAGACTGCACAGGAATTACACAATGATGATATTACCGCACAGGTACAGGCAGATATCGAAAAGCTTGGGGATTTCAAGCTGGTGCCGGTAGTTACAATCATCCTGAATTTTTCAAAAACAAAATGGAGCAAAGCAAAGTCCTTGAAAGAGCTTGTACCGACAAGCCATTCGGAAAAGGGCTTTGACATCACAGAAATCACGGCTCTTATGCAGGATTATCAGGTGAAAATATTTGATGTTCTGTATCTGGATGAAACCACCAGGAACAGGTTCACAACTGATTTTAGGGACGTGGTAACGGTGCTTGCAGAGGGCGCAATTGACAAAAGCCATGATTTTCAACGCTTAAAATATCCCGTGGATGCGCTGGATATGCTTTACGCATATACAAAAGATGAGCATTACCTGAATATCAGAAACCAAATAGTTAAAAAAGAGCAGGAAGGAGAAGTGATTAAAATGGGTGACTTTTTTGACCAGGTTGAAAGAAATAAGATTATTGATACCGCAAGAAAAGTGTACCAGAAAGGCAAAAATACAGAAAACGTCGTTGCTATTATTGAATGCGGCTTAGATATTTCCAATGCAGAGGCGCAGGAAATTTTTGAGACAGAGGTTCTGGGCGTAGCCTCAGCTTAAAAATGAAAGACCATTCTACTGAAAAATCGGTAGGATGGCCTTCTTCATCTGTTATTTCACTTGCAGCCACCGGAGTACAGACAGGACGGTTTGGGATAGATTCCTCAATCATCAACATCCTTCTCAAAGCTCAGCACAGCTCCGGTAGCTCCGTCAATAGTATAATCATACTCCATGCCGCCGGACTTGAACTCGACCTCGTATTCAAGTCGGCCATTCTCCCAGTCCTGCTCCACCTTCATGCCGGTGACCTGTGTCTCGGATAATCCTGCATGGGTCAGCGCCGCCGACTTAGCCGTCTCGTGGCCAATATCCTGGGACCCCTGATCCCGATCCTGCCCCGCCGGAGCAGAGGAGGAATTCTGCGCATCCCCGCCGGGTATCTGGGCCGCCGGGACCTGTATCTCCCCATCGGGCGCCTGGGCCACAGGGGCCTGAATACCGCTGTGCTGCTCCTGCTCATATTTCAGGACCGCACCGGTCAAGCCGTCAATGGTATAGTCATACTCCGTGTTTCCACGCCAAAACTCGATTTCATACTCCAGACGGCCGTCATCCCAGTCCTGCTCCACTTCCATGCCGGTGACTTCCGCCTCGGACAGACCGGCGTGAGCCAGCGCAGCTGTTTGGGCCGCCTCCCTGCCGATATCCTGATTTCCCTGATCCTGATTCCCCTGTTCCTGGGCTTTCTGATCCTGATTCCCCTGGCCCTGGGCTTTCTGATCCTGATTTCTCTGTTCCTGGGCTTCCTGATTCTGATTTCCCTGACCCCGGTTCGGATCTGAAAAATCATAGATTGGATCCGCCCCGCCCTCGCCGGGCGTCTGCGTTCCCGGAGCCTGAACCTGTCCGTCAACAGTCTGCTGCTGTTCCCTGGGTCCGGATGCCTGAGGCGTAAGCACTTTGACCAACAGCACTGCCACCGTGATGACCAGCGCTACACAGAGAACTGATAATACACCTATTATTTTTTTACTCTGCTTCATTTTGATCCGCTCTCCTTCCTCACACTTCCAATCATGCCGCCTCCGGCGGCACAAACAATTAATGAACTGTTGGAAGAATCCGCTTGCGGATTCTTCTCGGAATGATTTAGATTTTCTTAGGCGGCGTCCTTTGCCGCCTTAGAAAATCTTCATTCCGTTCACACTTCACATCTGATTGCTTCCGGCTGCTTCTTTCTGTCCGCTTTCTTCCGCTTTTCTATATGCAATGATCTCACAGTCGCTTTCTTTGCTGCGCTCCACCATACATTGATATACCCTGTCCCGCAGCTCCTGTTGCCGCTCCTTGGGCTTTAAGGTATTGTCCGGATAAAAGGGGCCGTCAATGTAGGTGACGATATTCACCTTCCCCGGCCTGTTCCGCCGCCGATGGTAGGTATTTGTCAGGGCGTAAACAGGACAGTCCAGCTTTACGGGATACTGGAAGGAAACCGCCTTAAAGGGTCGAATCCCCGTGTAATAAGGCCAGATATGGGCCTCCGGGTAAATGGTGACGGAGTAATTCCGCCGAATCTTATCCTCCACTGCCTTCACGAAATTTTTCATGCCGCCCATATCGCAGGGGATGGGGATCGCCCCCAGCATCTCCACCAGCACCTGCAGCCCCGGCATGGACACATTCTCCGGATTCACAATAAAAAAGTTGCGGTGGGGGTAGTTTGCCACACTGGGAATAAAAGTATCCGCAAAAGGCTGGGTGTGGTTGCCATATATAAAATATCCCCTGTTATTACATTCCTTCAGCTTTTCTTTTCCCACATATCTTAAATGAAATTTTAACTTTTGATACAGGAATTTAATGGGCATACTCAGCACATTCTGCACCGCCAGGGAACAAAGGTTCCACAGCTTTCCGTGAAAATACCGGAAATCCTTATCGATCACCCTGGGAACTATCTGAGCCTCGGAGAATTCCTCATTCAGTTCATCCCTGTAATAAATAACCTTACTCGGTTGTGTATTCCACCGGTTTTCCGTAGAATTCTTCATAAATCCTGCTCCAAACCCTGTAATTTTCCTGACGCATGGCGCTGACCTGTTCCCGCTCCGTCAGCCCGCTCTGGGGATAAATGGGCTTTTCAATGAATACGGTGTACTCCTGAATGGGGAACCCGTCCGGCCCGTATACGTCGCTGTCCTCCATGGTAATGAATATCGGCAGCACCGGGACATTGTTTTTCACGGCAAACTTGAAGGCTCCGTTCTTTAGCGGCTTGGGCTTTCGGTAATTCCACCACAGGCTCTGCTCCGGATAGATGAGGATAAAATCCCCCCTCTGCAGGATCTGATCCACCGCCCGCAAAAAATTGTACATGGTCTTTTTATTCTGGCTCAACGGCAGGGTGTTGCAATTGCGGAACAAAAATCCGTAAAATCCCGGAAAGTTCGTATAGTTGCCTTCCCTGATCACCTTAAAAAGCTGCCGTTTGCCCTGATGCTCCGATATACGGAACAGATGCTCCACTGTGAAACAGTCAAAGGGATTGAAATGATTGCAGGTGATGATAGTGCCTGACGTCAGCCCGTTGAAGTATTCCATTCCCTTAATGTCTTTTAAAATCAGCTTTCCATCCTTCAGCAGCCCATCCAGGAATTTTCCCGCAAGGGCGTAGGAAAGCTTTACCTTTGCCTTGCTTAAGGGCTTCACCCGCAGATAATCTATCTGATCCGGCTCCAGAGGCAGAGTGGGCGGGTCCTCCTCCGCGTCCACATCGAATTTCCCTTCCCGCTCCAGCTGCTCGATCCTTTCGAGCACCGCCAGTCTGTCCGGTGCCTTCTCCGGTACAGCCCTTTCCGGCATGGCCTTTTCAGGCGTTCCCGTTACATCCGCTTTCTCTTTATTTTCTGCGACAGCCACTTTTCTTCTCACGCTGTTCTCCCTCATCTTTCCGCTTGATTTCTGCAGGGTCATTTCCTGTATTTCCTGTCGTCGCCCACGCAGTCGGACTCCCGCCTTGCAAGCCTGATCAGCTTCTCATGGGTCTTTGCGTCCCTGAGACGTTCTTCCTCCGTATAGCTCTCTTTGATACGCTGGATCTCGTCAAAATATTCCGTCTCCTGAGCGTACATCCAGAAGAATTCCTTATACAGAATGTCCTCAAAGTGCCAGGGCTTAAATGCCAGATTATAGTGTATCAGCTTGACGTTTTCCGTCTTGATCTTAGGGTCCTCCATGGGCATCCTGTCCCACACCCTGTCGATCAGCTTCACCCGCCCCTTGCACAGCCTGTTCAGATAATCCTGATCCTGGGCCACCAGAAAGGTGATCCGGTCAAGGGAATAGATGAATTTCTCCTGGAATTTGAACTTCCGCATCTGATCCAGATTCATCAGCAGGACGCCTGCGTTGAAGTAGTTTTTGTAGCTTGCCACTCCCACCACCTTTTCCGCATAGGTCTGGAACACCTCGTTGAACTGGATCACGTCGTCCGGCGCCGCCGCCACCAGATTGTCACCCATATCAATATTGTACAGATTCGCAATATCGTCCAAAATCACAATATCACTGTCAAGGTACAGCACCTTGTCATACTGGGGATACAGGTTAGGCAGGAACAGTCTGAAATAGGTGGTCTTGGAATAATAGTCTCTGGTGTAGAGCTTATCCTTTACCTTCTGAATATAATAATTCAGATCCACAAACTCGATATCTACGTTCTCACGCTCATATTTTGCGATCTTTTTCTTGTTTTCCTCGCTGATATCCGTATTCAGTACCTTTATCAGGTAGGTATTCTCCGGGGAGGAATTATCTATCAGGGACTGGACCGCCACCGCAAGGAAAGGGCAGTATCCGTCGTCAACTGCAAAAAAAACAGGGATCTTCATTTTCAGCCTCCATCTATTTATTTTCAAACTCCGCTTTCAGGGCCAGATATTCCTCCAGATCCGCATCAAAGGCATGACAGTGCAGGTATTTGTGGATCTCCTCCACCTGCCACTGTTTGTAATTCTCCGTATGAGGGTACGGCCGGAACATCAGCCTCTTGCAGAAATGGCACACCACCGTGTCCTTTTTGTTAAATTTGGACTGCTCGTTGTAGATCCTGGGAAGCAGCTTCTTTCTGGTGGTCGACTTGAAGATGGCGGACTGGTCCGCAAACAGAAGCTTCTTTGTCCGAATCAGTTCTCTTGCCTTCACCAGCAGACCGGTCTCCCTTATCTTTGCCATATTTAAGAGCAGCATCCCCGCATTGAAATAATCGGGCCGGATCAGCCAGCAGCCGTATTTTTCCTTCACTGCGGCATACTCATACTCCGTCACGTCAATATCCCACAGCTGCCTGATATCGTTTGCAATCATAATGTCAATGTCCAGATACAACAGCTTATCCGGGATCGCCGGGATCAGATCCGCCAGAAGGCGCAGCAGCGTATAGGGCGTGCAGTACGCCGTCTCATTGACACACTCATGAAACTCCTGTTCATACAGGTCCGTCACATCCAGCTTTTCCACACGGTTTTCCGGATTCTTTTTCCGGACCACACTGTTCAGAAATGCGATCTGTCCGTCTGTGATCGCCGTAAAATCCTGACGCACCCTGGTCAGCTCCATGGTCATGACAAACACACGTACAGCCTCACGGGTCCGGTTCGTCATGGAGATCAACTGGGTCAATGCCCCGTCAAAGACCTTTTTATTACCGCACAACAAAATATTTATCATAACACCCGTTACTCCATAATACTGTAAGACATCCACTCATAGAGAAGCCTTGTTCCCTCCGTGGTCTCCGGAGGCAGGAGCGCCCGCGCCACCAGCTTCAGTTCGTCCGATTCTATGTCCGTCCGCTTCAGGTGGGCGTAATCGCCGTCTATGTCCGCCACAATGTATTCAAACCGTTTCATCCAGCTTCCTTTCTGTCCCTCTGCAGCCAATATCAGAAAGATTATAGCATATTTTCGGGGCGAAAAAAACAGATTATTTATTCTGTTTGCACCATATTACATGGTTTTTAATACTATGTCAAGAGGTTTTGCCATGCTTGTCATGGGGTAACAGTTCAGCCTTCGCTTGTTACAGAGTAACAGATCAGTCTATGCTTGTTACAGGCGGTAGATGACAGTCGTTCTCATGCAGACTGTGCAAGACGTCGGTGCTTAGCAGGCGTATTTTGCCTGCTTACGCACCGTTACGTCGCGCCTTCAAGCGAAAGTGTGTCTGCATGAGAATGACTGTCCTCTGCCGCCGTGACGCTTGCAAAGCTGTCCCCTGAAAAGTAACAGGGGCTGCGGGGAATCAGGTCATCCGCCTCATTCCTCACAGCCCCTTGTCCATTCCCTGTATACGGCGGCTTACATCATTCCGCCCATGCCGCCTCCTGCAGGCATTGCAGGAGTTTCTTCTTTGATATTTGCCACAACGCTCTCCGTGGTCAGCAGGGTGCTTGCCACGCTGGTGGCATTCTGCAGAGCGCTTCTGGTCACCTTAGCGGGATCCAGGATGCCTGCCTTCACCATATCCACATACTCTTCCTTCAGAACGTCAAAGCCCATGCCCTCTTCGGACTCTTTTACCTTATTGATGATAACGCTGCCCTCCAGACCTGCGTTTGCTGCGATGTGGAACAGCGGAGCCTCCAGTGCCTTCAGCACCAGCTGAGCGCCGGTCTTTTCGTCGCCGTCAAGGCTTTCAGCCAGCTTCTCGACCTTCTTGGAAGCGTGGATATAAGCAGCGCCGCCGCCGCAGATGATGCCTTCCTCCACAGCCGCTCTGGTAGCTGCCAGCGCATCCTCCATGCGGAGCTTTGCCTCCTTCATCTCGGTCTCGGTAGCTGCACCTACACGGATAACAGCAACGCCGCCTGCCAGCTTTGCCAGCCTCTCCTGCAGCTTCTCCCTGTCGAAATCAGAGGTGGTCTCCTCGATCTGCTTCTTGATCTGAGCGATCCTCGCCTGGATCTCGCTCTTTTCTCCCTCGCCGTCAACAATGACGGTGTTCTCCTTCTGGACCTTCACGCTCTTAGCGTGTCCCAGCATATCCATGGTGGTATCCTTCAGTTCATAGCCCAGATCGGAGCTGATCACGGTGCCGCCGGTGAGGATCGCGATATCCTGCAGCATATCCTTTCTTCTGTCGCCGTAGCCGGGCG
>JAMPHT010000017.1 GCA_023663285.1 Bacillota bacterium | reverse complement strand
ATTCACTACTCATTACAACCAAGTCGCTATATCCGTTTTTAGTAATAAAAATAGGCTCCTGCTCCTTGTGTGCGATGTTGGAAATCTCGGTCGTATTGCGCAAATCCTTAATAGGCATAATAAGTGGCATAATGTTTCACTCTTCTTTCTTCTAATACTCTCATTACCCATTCTTCCGGCGCCATGGACTGTATTTGAGCCAATGTTAAATTTTCTAATATGCTGCGTGTATTTTTCCTACTGTAATAATATAATGTTGACTTATAATGTATATGGAAAAATTCCTATACCATAAACAGATGCTGAAAACGAAATAAGATCTCCGATTTTCTTGTTGGAATCAACAGTGTTGATTTCAAGCATTTCAAGCCAATCGGTATCCAAACGTATATAATAAACTTCCTCGTCTATATCTTCACATACACCTTGAAATATAACCTGTTCCTTTTCAAGACATACATAAGGAATCGCTTGTGCTCCTTGCGGAATACGTCGCTCACACGGATGATCTATTTTTAATTCAATATGGTAACTGTCGTTGATTACAGGCAATTCCCTGTATTTCCATATTCCTTTGATCGTTCCAACGGAAGTCTTTCCTGTAACAAGTGTCATGTCGTTTTGCCGCTCTGCTTTATCAATAACAAACCTCATATTCCTCTGCCTTTTTTAGTGAATATCTCAATACTCCAGGATCACTGCCCTTGCGCCGGGAGTCACCACCGCATCTCCCTGCTCATTGATGATATGAGTAATGCCCGGATTTCCCGTGATCATCACCGTGCATATATGATGCACAAGGATCCCCTCTGCTTTCTCAGGGACCTCCATTGCACTGTGCAGCTCCACTGTGGCGTCCCTGTTGTACAGATAGATTCCGAGTCCGTATGCCCGGTGGCTCTCCACCGTATCCGCCACCTTGTAGGACGCAAATCCGTTGACCGCTCCGTCATGGCTGACCCACTCCTCCTGGCTCGGCACATCATAGGGGATCTCGCACTGGTAAAAGACCACTTCCCCGTTTTCTCCTTCCCAAATCGTCTGATACTCCTGAAAATGCTCCACCATCAGCGCATAGATCGTCACGTCATCCCCTGTCACCCGGATTCCGTTTCTGGCTCTGTTGCGCCGCCAGCCCACGCCGCTTCCGTGGTCCGCCCGCCAGACCCAGAAATTGTCCCCTATCACACCGTCCTGATGAAGCTCCACACAGCAGTCTACCTCTGTATCATAGTTCCTTGCGCCGCCCACACGGAAAAATAAGTCCGCCAGCAGGGTGGCACCGAGCGTCTCTCCGCCGTCCGCTGCTGTCCGGCTGTCTGCCGCCTGGGATCCCCCCGCGATCGCCTCATCAGCTGCTTTCCGGTTGTCGTCCGCAGGCTCCTCTCCCACCGCCAGCAGATACTCCGTAGCTTCCGGCCCGGCATCAAACAAAATGCCCGCCACCGTCACTCCGCCGCCTGTCACCTCCATACAAGAGTTTCCCTGCATAGAGCGGAGCGTTGCAAGACCTGTCCCCAGAATCACCGTTCCCTCTCTGTCAACTGTCAGCGCTGCGTCTAATTCATACACCCCCGGCGTCAAAAGCAGGTTTTTTCCTTCCTCCAGGGCGCGGTTCATGGTCTCCGCCGTATCCGCTTCCGCCCTTGCTATGTAAAAATTCTCAACAGAAATGAACTCTCCCGGATCCCAGTCCACTCCCACTGCATCTGTCCTTATTTCCGGGACATAGACGCCGAATCCCTGCTCATTATCATATGCCAGAAAGGGCTTCTCCCTGATACTGCTCACTTCCGGCACGTCTGTATAGGCGTGCTCCGGCCAGGTTCCCTCCGGCGTCTTTCCCGCCTCGATCCCGGCAAAGACCATATTCCAGTTCTCGCCGATCCATGTACTCCAATCACAGTTCCGGGACAACCATTGCTGCTGAGTGCCGGAATTGACCGCCAGCTCCACCTTGCTGTCCGCCAGAAATCCGCCGCTGGCCCAGCCGTTGCTGTCATGGAGATAAATCGTTTTTCCTATATGCACACGCCGCATGAAGGTTGCCTGGGATACTGCCCAAGTGGCATATTCCCGGACGGACAGATTTTCCACCCCCCGCCAGAAATTGCAGGTGGCATTATGATTCTTATTGTCTCCCAGCCATCTTGCGTCGCAGGTCAGGTCATAAAGGGATACGTCGTCCGGCGAGGCTCCAAGACCTGCTATCTGCGTATAGAATCCCACCTTTGCCCGAATCTTCTCATCATAGACGCCGGGCAGGAAATAAACTGCATACCTGTCGTCACCGAATTGATTTTTCTCCTGCTTTTTCCAGATCTCCTCCAGTATCCTCTGCACCTCCTCCGGGTCGTCCTCCGGTGCAAAAAAATACACATTCCCGCCGAATGCTTCCAGATGATAGTCCTGCCTTCCGGGAATGACTTCCGCTCCTGAAATAGGATCCGGATCCCGCTGTAAATTTTCTTCCATTCCCCTGTCTCCTTCCGCCGGACTCATACTTTCCGCCGGACTCATCCCCTCCCCGGAAGCTCCTGCATCCGTTTCAGGCATAGTATCATACTCTTGCGCCCCACTGCCGCCGTTCTGCTCCGCAGCATTTTCCCGGATCGTTCCCTGCGACGTTCCCGCCGTACCATCCGTATCTGCCGCTCCACAGGCGCAGAACGCCATACAGGCGGCAGCTGCACAAAACATGAGGACCCTGTTCTTTTTCCGCCCGTTTTTCTTCATTTCCCTTCCCGTACTTTTTTCATTATTCTTACTCATGCTGCCCCTTATACTCTGGCGGCCCTCATCCAATCGGCCAACGGCCTCCACAGCCTACTCCGCCTTTCTACAGGACGCCCTCTCAACGATCTGTCCCTTTATCAATTGGATCTTCCCGCTGCATTCCTTGCGTATCAGGTCCACGATCTCATTCATGGCAGTGATCCCCTGATCCGCTATGTGGGTGCAGATGGTGGAAAGTGCCGGAACATACCACTGGCTCAGCTCGATGTCGTCGCAGCCTAAGACGCTGACATCCGCCGGGACGCTGTACCCTGCCTCCGTAAGCGCCTTGATACAGCCAAAAGCACTGTCGTCATTGGCTGCAAAAATCGCATCCGGCAGCGGCAGCTTTTTTTCCAGGAAGCGGTTCATCTCCCCATATGCCACCCATCTGTCAAAATTTCCGTTCAACAAATAGTCAGCCTCCAGAGGATGCCCCTGCTCCCTCAGATAATCCTCAAATCCTTTCTGACGCTCGATCCCGTCAAAGGTATCCGCTCCCCTGATCATCATCAGACTACGATGCCCCAGAGAAAACAGATACTCCGCCGCCATCCGCCCCGCCGGATAAGAATCCATCAGAACGCTGGATATGTACTTCGTCCGGATCTCCCTGTCCAGAAAAACCGTGGGCAGCTCTGAATCCTTCAGTATCTCTTCATGCCTTTCCAGAAAACCGTTATGCAGGATCACTGCTCCGTCCACACGCCGACTGAGCAGGATATTGAGCAGACTGTCCCCGCTGTCGGTAATGAATACCTCCATTTCATATCCGGTTTTGCGGCACTCCTCATACATGACGTCCGCCAGTATTCCGTAGTATCCGCGGATGGAAGATGCAAAGAATCCCACCACACCCGTCTCAGATGCCTTCAGGTTTCGCCCGTTCCAGTCCGGCATATATTGCATTTTATGGGCGATCTCAATCACCCTGTCACGGGTCTCCTGCTTCATGACACCCTGTCCGGACAGCGCATGAGACACTGTCGTTATGGATACCCCCGCTTCCCGCGCCACATCCTTGATCGTAATCCTTTTCAAAGCAAACTCCTTCCTTTGCCCTGATTATACCAAAACGTTTTTCTTAAGTCAATACCCGCTTGCCATACATTGTCCTTACATTGCATTTCCTGTTTGTTCCATTAAAGTTATAAGAATCTATACATTCATCCCCTGTCACTGCCAGTATTCCTAATATATTTATTTTTTGCACGCAATCTTATACATACCTGAAGCAAGTGAAAAACACCCCAATAAACCAATTACGATTCTCCATGTTATACTGTGGAATTCTGCTATTATTGACGGACAAAATGCGGCAAATAAAACAACAGTCAATCCTACGACTACCAATGCAATATTAACTTTTTTCACTTAACACCTCCATATAAATACCCATTTGCAAATACAATCATAACTCACATTTAGCGGGTACACTTATCTATATCCGCATCCGCCGGAAGAATTCCAAATAAGGATTTCGCGGTCTGTACTCTGTCCTGATATGGATTCGTCAGCTTTGCCACTACTTTTCCGTTTTTGGTGATTCAGCTGCTTTTCCCCAGCACACCCTCTATCTTCTCGATCAGCACTTCCTTTACCGGCGGTTTCAGATAATACCCTGCCGGGCGCAGCTCCAACACAGCCTCTATGTGATCCCTGCTGTTCACGCCGGTCAGAAAAATGACAGGAATGTCACAAAGTTCCTTCTCAGCCCGAATCATCTCAAGAGTCATGCGCCCGTCGCAGACCGGCATTTCATAATCCAGCAGGATCAGATCCGGCCGCTTCTTTCCCATGGAGGTCATGGCCTGGGCGCCGGAGATCGCCACCGAGACCTCAAAGCGCTCCTCCAGCATGGCTTTCACCGTGCGCAATGTGGTGCCGTTATCGTCCACCACAAGAATATGCTTTTTTGCCGGACTCAGCTCTTCCGACGGACTGACCTTTCCGTCCGGGCCTGCCTTCCCGTCCCGGCCTGCGGCTTCGGCGGGACTTATCTTTTCAGCCCCGGCTGCCGCCTCGATCCCAAGCCTGCGGCAGATCGCCTGATAAATATCCTGATTCTCCACCGGCCGGATCAGGTTCTCGAACTGAGTCTCCTCATAAAACCTGGTAAAATAGGAGCACTCGTCCTTTGTACCTATGGTGATGACCGGCGTATCATGATAATCCTTGCTCAGCAGATAAAAGATGGAGGCGTCTATATCATAGGCTCCCACCAGACTGATCAGTACCAGATCGGGCTTTACGATTTTAAGCATTCCCTCCACAACGCCCGCATTTTCGGAGCACAGCTGCACATGAAAGCATTCCGACAGATACGCATTTACATCCTTTACAATATCATTCAGTCTACCAATGAATAAAATATTTTTCATTACACACTCACTTTCTGTCCGGAAAGCTGCTTTATCAGCGTCTGCGCATAGGCTTTAGCCTGTTCCGGATCCAAATTTTCCACTGCTGCCCTCAAAAGCTCCACGTTCCTCTGTATTTCCTCCGGATACCGATAGGTATAGATCTGTTTCATCCTCTCGTCCGCTTCATCGATATCCATATCCTCCATGGCAAGACAAAGCATTTCCAGCAGCGCGCAGATGATGGAGCTGTCCTTCATTTCCGCCTTTTCCTCCGGCGCTTTTATTCCGAATACACCCGCCAGCTTTTCCCGGTAACTGTTCCACTCTGCCATAAATATCCCGTGCATACTGTGAATGGTCTCCGGCTGTTCTTTTCCGGCTGCGTCCTCCAGGACCTTTGCCATTCCCGCAAGGGGAAGGATGCCCACCGTAGCGGCCAGGCTTTTCATGGCGTGTACCTGTATCCGGTACTGCGAGAACTCACCGCCCCCGCCGATATCCTGATAGCAGGCCGCAAGCTTCTCTCCTGCCATGGGTATCTGCTCGTAAAAGGCTTCCACCGTGGTCTGCAGCAGGCCCATTTCCGGCAGATGCAGCCAAGCGTAATTCCAGTCCAGCCCCTCCACTGCTGGCAGCTGTTCCAAGTCCGGCTTTTCTGCGGCGCTCTCCGCGGGCTCCCCGTCCTCTTCCTCCGCTTCCCGGATCAGGTCCTCCGGCAGATAACTGCACAACATTCTTTCCAGCTTTTCCGCAACGATGGGCTTCGACAGATAATCGTTGAAGCCACATTCCAGATACTGCTCCCTTGCTCCTGAAACGGCATTTGCCGTCAACGCTATCACCGGTACGCCGCTGCAGGGATTTGCAGCATCCTTCCGCAGCCGCTCCAGGGTCTCCACGCCGTCCATCTCCGGCATCATATGGTCCAGGAAGATTATGTCAAAATGTTTTTGTTTTGTCAACTCAAGACATTTTGCACCGCTATCCGCCTCTGTGATCTTTACCCGCGTCTGGCGCAGCAGGTTCCCAAACACCTTGCGGTTCACCCCGTTGTCGTCCACCACCAGCACCTCTGCATCCGGCGCCGTAAAGCCTGTCTTATAGATATACTCCGCCGCCAGCCTCTGCACATTCTGCTTGAAATCGCCCACCGATCTATCTTCCACAATGTCCTGCTCCAGATAAAAGGAGAATTTCGATCCCTTTCCGTAAACGCTCTCCATCTGCAGACGGCTGCCCATCAGCTGCAGCAGCTGGATGGTGATGCTCATGCCCAGCCCTGTCCCCTCTATGTTACGGTTCCTGTTTTCCTCGATCCGCTCAAACTCCGCATAGAGCTTCGGCAGATCCTCCCCCTTGATCCCGATCCCCGTATCCTCCACTTCAAAATAGAGGGTGGCCTTTCGGTCCTCCTTCTTTTCCAGGCGGGCACGGAGCCAGATATGGCCTTCATGGGTATACTTTACTGCATTGGTGAGAATATTCGTGAGCACCTGGCGGATCCTCACATCATCCCCATAGAGGGTACAAGGAATCTCGGAGTCTACTTCCACATGAAGCTGCAGATAGGCGCAGGCGGACTCCAGATCCGTCTCCACCCTGGCCTGCATATTTTTCTTTTCCACGCGCATTTCCGTCATATTGGCCAGATCGTGGATCATACTGCTGATATCATAATTTGTCGGCATGAGCTCCATCTTACCGGATTCTATCTTGGAAAGATCCAGAATATCGTTGACCAGCGAAAGAAGGGTCTGTCCGGCTGTCAGAATGTCCATGGCATATTCTCTGGTCCTGGTTTCCTTAGACTCCCTCAATATCATTTCATCCATCCCTAAGACCGCATTGATGGGGGTGCGGATCTCGTGTGACATATTTGCCAGAAACTTTCCCTTTGCCTCGCTTGCGGCAAGGGCTTTCCGGGCATTTTCCTCCGCCTCCTTCCTCTGATTCCTTGTGATATGGATGATATAGTAGCCTGCCATGATGAACAGGAACAGAGTCATGGCATACCGGCTGCTTTTTGTGCTTCCCTGGGCGTCAAACGCGGAACCCTTCCCCAGACCGAATATCTCCCCCAGCTCTCCCAGCAGTAATATCCCGCTCATGGCTGCCGTGACCCAGCTGCCTGCCGTTCTGTGGGTCACGCCCTCCTTCACATTCAAATAGATACCTGTGACGATCACCACCCGGAACAATAAAGCCGTTGCCTTCACCATGTCCGCCAGATCGAAAATATTACATACCTGAAGGACCAGCTGCACAAACACATTTAAATTAGCCGCCGCAAATAATACCACAAAGAATTTCGGGTATGCCTTCCCGATATTTTTTGACAGGTACAGCAGCATAAATATGGGGATCAGCATGATAAAAAGATACTGCCCCATGGAAAAGATGGCCTTGGCGCCATAGAGGACGCTCAGGATCTCCGTCCTGACCAGATAATACAGCCCCGTGTCTATGCCAAGGGCGGCCAGCCAGAGTATGCCGTATGTATTCCGGCCGGTACGCATACACACAAACTGTAAGATCAGAAATACGACCGTGCATATCAATATGACGATACAGCAGGATAAATTCACCAGATTATCCTCTATCATCTGCAAAATAACAGTATTCTTCTGGGATACCTTCACCCTGCTAAGGGTGGCCGCCGCATCCTCGTAAGGCGAGATAAGCTCGATGCGAAGACGTCCGCCCTCTATCCTGTCAGGCAGATCCACAAAATTTATCCTGTTGCCCGGCGACTTGCCGAATATCCGCTGGTTCTCCACACCATACTGATAGATTACCTTATCGTCAAGGCTTACCCGCACCGCAGATCTTGTAGAATAAAACACCAGCGTCAGTCCGGCATACTCCGGGGGGATCGTATTCTCAAATATGACCGGCTGCCCCGGCTCGCTGATTCCATTATAAGGAAGGGATACGGCAATAGCGGCTCTCTCGCTGTCCCATGGTGCTTCGTCCCATGAGGCTTCATCCCATGATGTTTTGTCTCCCGGCTCCTGTTCTTTCCCATGAGACTCCCTTAAAATACGCCGCCAGCCCTCATTCATCTCATAGACCGCATCCTTTTCCGCCGCGTCGTCCTCCGATTTGAACTGGTACAGGATAAAAAATACGCTCAGTATGGTCAGCATGGTGATCCCGATCAAAATGTTATAATACTTTTTCATAGTTAGTTTCCTCTTATTCCGGCGCCGTGCCCTCCTGCCCGTTTAGCACTTCCGTGATCTTCTCGATCATCTCGTCCTCCTTCAGGCGGAACTTGATCTCCACTCTTCTGGAGGCCGCCATATCCACCTCGGCGGTAGGATTTCCCGCACTGTCTTTCACATAGACCGGATTGCTGAAGGAGCGGCCATTTACCGTAAGCAGCTGCTGCAGCCGCAGGATCTGCTCCTCACTGAGGCCGTTCTGATCGTCCAGGCAGAACTCCGCCACAGCCTTGGCACGGTTGCAGGACAACTCCATATTTGTCTCATAGCTGCTCTCCGTATCCGTATGTCCCTCGATGATGATCTCCGCAATATAGCCCCTGTACTGATCCTGCAGCAGCACCTCAAGGTACTTGGGTATCACCTCCTTGAGCGCCGCCTCGCTTTCCTCCGTCAACGCATAGCTGCCGAACTGGAACAGCACGTCTGAGGAAAATGTGATGGATCCGGTGTGAGCGTCCACCTTCATGCCTGTATTATTGAATGCTCCCTGCAGGGCTCCGATGATATCCGTGCGGATCCCCACAATATCCTGCAGCTCGCTTTTGGTGGCTGTCAGCTCCTTCTGGGCATTTTCGATTTCCAGATAGGCGTCATTCAGCTCCTGTCTGGTCAGCGCCGCTTCCTCATAGGCAGTCTGCAGCTCCGCCAGGGACGCCGCCAGCTCCTCATTTGTCTTTTCAATGGCCGCCCGAAAGCCCTCCAGATCCTCTCTGGCCAGCGAAAGCTCCTGCCTTGTAGTCTCCAGATCCGTGGTTTTCTGTTTATAAATGGCAAGGGTGATGGCGATTATCAGAATAAAGACCAGCAGCAGCGCCGCCATCATATCAGAATAAGACTGCCAGTAGCTGTGCTCTGAAAATGCCTCCCGGTTTCTTCTATTGTTTCTCATACTGCTTCCTCATCTGTCCGAAGGTATACAGCTGGCTGCCGATCTCCCCGCAGGCTGTGGACAGCTGTTCCTTCTGTGCCTCCAGCTCCTCCTGAAGGGCTTTCTGCCGCTCAAACAGCTGCTCCAGGTCCCGCAGCATATCCCGATTCGTCTCCGCCATGCCGTTCACAGACTCTATCAACTCCCTGCAAAGCTCTGCGTTGCCGGTCTGGGTCTTTGCCGCGTCATTCAAGATCAGGCCGAGCTTCTGGAAATTCGCTCCCAGAGAGGCATTCATCTGCTCCGTAAACTGATCCACAATGCGTTCCACGCCCGCCGCCTGTTCTCTGCTTTCCCCCTGGGCGAGCTCCAGGAGACGTTTCACGGAGTTTGCAATATTTGCCTGATATACCAGCATAGCCGTTTCGTTCCCGCCGTCCGCCGCTGCAGGCTGCACGCACTGACGGAACACATCCAGGAAAAGTCCCAGCTTTTCATAAGCGTCCGCCATAATGGCGCGATAGATAAAATTAAATACCAGAGAGAAGAAAATGCCGTACACAGACGTATGGAACGCCACCTTCATACCCATCAGCAGAGGGCCCACGTTGTCCGAGATAGTATAGATATCATCCCCCTGGAAGGAGCCAAGCCCCAGCGCCAGCCCCAGAAAGGTTCCCAATATCCCCAGACCGGTCAGGGTTCCCGACATACCTGAATTAAAATGGGATCTGCCCACTCTGTCCAGCAAATCCTCATTTATGTACTCCTCCAGCCCGCAGGCGCCGGCATAGCCGCCTCCCACCGCGGCTCTGCGCATCCGCAGCCTGTATCTGCGGAAAGCGTCGGCCAAAGGCTTCTCAAAGAAGACCTCCTTCCGGTCCCGATAGCTGCTCCAGAGGTTCTTGCCGCCTGCCTCCTGATAATCCTTCTGGATCTGCAGAGCCACCTCCGTCAGCTCGTCCGTACAGTGGTTCAGTCTGTTGAAGCTGAGCATGGAGATCAGGAACAGCACCCCGATCACCGCCAGAAACCCTATATTGATCGCCAGATTCTCCACAGAGCTGACCTGCCCTGAGAACGCGCCGTTCACATATAACACAAAGAATACGACGACGGCATAGAGCGGAAACAATAAAAAATGCAGTCTACTTTTCATTGGTACTCCTTCTGCCCGCCGAATGAGGATCTTCACTCATTTCGAGGCATTTCATCATGTTGAGTTCAATTTACCATACTAACGCTTGCACTTCAATCATGCCGATAGAATCTTAAATAAATTTAATTTTTCCACTCAATTCTTCTGCTCCTCAATAAACTGGCGCAGCTTGTCCTTCGGCTGGAAACCCACGCTCCTGTCCGCCTGGACTCCGTTCTGAAGCACAAGCACGGTAGGCACACCCCGAATGCCGTACTTTTCAGCCAGATCCTGATTCTCGTCCACATCTGCGCTATAGAAATCTATGCCTTCCATCTCCTCCGCAAGCTCATGGAACACCGGCGCCAGCATCTTGCAGGGCCCGCACCAGGCAGCAGAGAAATCCACCACTGCCAGTCCGCTCTTTTCCACATCCGTCATATCGTTATTTTGAATCTTTGTTACCATAGTTTGTCCGCCTTTCTTATTTTCTTATTTTAATAGGGGCTCTCCGGCGTCAGCAGGATGTCATGGTTGACCGTCCTGTAAAACAGTCTGCGGAACTGCTCCGGGTCCGTAGTCAGTCCCATTGCCCACATGGTCTTTGTCACCGTGGCCTCCAGGGTCATGTCATATGCCTCCATCAAATGAAAATCTTCCTTGATGGCCCGGCCTACCTGGTACACCTCCATATCGCTGCCCTCATGGGTCACCTGGGTGGCCAGCATGACGATCTTGCCCCCGTCTGTCCACCGTCTTATCTCCGGATAAAAGGGGACCGCCCCGTACTCCGGAAACCCGCCCACGCCGAAAGCCTCTATGATGACACCGTCATAATAGGGAAACAGCCTGTTCAAAACGCCGCCGTCCATCCCCGGTACCAGCTTTAAAAGCAGCACCCGCTCATTCAGCCCATGATAAAAACGGACTTCTCCCTCTGTCTTTTCCTTGTCATCAATATAGAATACGATCCTGCCGTCCCGGATGACCGCCACGGAAGGGTAATTGATGCTGGAAAAGGCGTTGTAGCTTTTGGAACGCTCCTTCTTTGCCCTGGTGCCTGCGATCACATTGCCTCCAAAGACAATGCTGACGCCGTGGGCCTTGGGGTCCGAGGCGAACCGCAGGCTGTCCAATAAATTGGTCCGGGCATCCGTCACCGGCAGATCGATGGGCTTCTGGGAACCCGTCACCACAATGGGCTTGCGGCTGTTCTGAACCAGATAGGACAAAGCCGCCGCAGTGAATGCCATGGTGTCCGTTCCGTGGCAGATCACAAAGCCGTCGTAGGCCTCATAATGCTTCTCGATCACATCCGCCAGCTCCAGCCAGTGCTTTCCGCAGATATTGGTACTGTCCAGATTAAAGGGCTGCAGTACCTCCACCCGGCAGAACTCCCTGTGCTCCTCCACATATTGCAGCAGCTCCGGAGCGCTGAACTTAGGCGCAAGCCCCTCTTCCGTATACCCGGAGGCAATGGTGCCTCCGGTGGCAATCAATAAAATCTTCTTCAACTCAATAATTCTCCGCACTCACTTCAAAATAGCTCTGGGGATGGTTACAGACAGGACACACCTCCGGAGCCTGCGTACCCACTACGATATGGCCGCAGTTACGGCACTCCCACACCTTGACCTCGCTCTTTGCAAATACTTCCGCCATCTCAATATTTTTTAACAGCGCACGATATCTCTCCTCATGGTGCTTCTCGATAGCCGCCACCTGACGGAACTTTTCCGCCAGTTCGGGGAATCCCTCTTTCTCGGCGGTCACGGCAAAGCCTTCATACATATCGGTCCATTCGTGATTTTCACCTTCTGCCGCCGCCTTTAGATTGTCCGTGGTGCCGCCGATCCCCTGAAGCTCCTTGAGCCACAGCTTTGCGTGTTCCTTCTCGTTGTCCGCCGTCTTTAAGAAGATCGCGGCGATCTGCTCATAGCCCTCCTTCTTTGCCACCGACGAAAAATAAGTATACTTGTTCCTCGCCTGTGACTCTCCGGCAAATGCTGCCTCCAGATTCTTCTCTGTCTGTGTTCCTGCGTACTTGTTCATGTTCGCTTCCTCCTTGTTTGTGTTTATTCTGTAACGCCTTCAATCAGATACGCCTCCGGTTTTTCCGGAAATCGGCGTACCTGACAAAGCCTGACAGCCTATCATCAGATTTTAATTTGACAACTCTTTCACGATTCCTTCCTCCGTGATCTCAATGTTCACCGAAATGCTCTCCAAAAAATCGAATATGCGCTGCCGCTCCTCTTCCTCCCCCGCATAGATCGTCCGGCAGCCGGACTGTACCGCGGGAACGATCTCCACCTGAATACTGGTTTCTTCCTCATTTCCGGAGATATGCAGCAGCACCAGCATGGTATCCAGCGTCTTATTGTTGAACCAGTAATTTCCCAGGCTGTATATGATGGGCTTCCCGTCGTAATATTCCAGTCCCTGCAGACAGTGGGAATGAGCGCCAATGACCGCATCCGCCCCGGCGTCCAGATATTCCTTTCCCGTGTCCAGCTGCACCTGCTCCAGCTCATAACTGTACTCTGTTCCCCAGTGTACAAAGGCAATGCAGAAATCCGCATTGGCTTTGGCTTCCGCGATCGCCTCCCTGTAAGCTGACGTGTCGTAGCACCGCAGGATGCCTGGCTCCGTTTCCGTGGCCTGGGGCGTCATTTTATACTTTTCCGCCCTGGACGCCCCCACCAGCGCCACCGTTTTCCCATCCACCTCCATATAGAGAGGCGACATTGCCTGCTCCAGATCTCTTCCCGCTCCAAAGTAAGGGATCTCAGCCTCCTCCAGCACTGCAAAGGTGTCCAGCAGCGCCTCCTTTCCATAATCATAGACATGATTGTTCGCCAGCGTCACCGCATCCACACCCAGCTGATGCAGGACCTCCACCCTCTCCGGGGCTGCCCGGAAGGTGTATACCTTTCCCTCCAGAGGCGTTCCGCCCGTGCTGTAGGTGAACTCATTGTTCAGGCACATAATGTCCGCATTGTTCATGTACTCTATCAGTTCCGGAGAAATGCAGTCGTAAATGCCGTTCTCCTGACTGTCCATGAACTGTGTAGTGGCCCAGCTTTCGTCCAGATTGACGTCTCCGGCAAAGCAGAGGGTAAACGAAAAATCGGAATGTAGCTGCGGTTCTGCCGATTCTACCGATTCGGGCAGCCCGCCGGATACTCCTGCCGGATCCGCATTTTCTTCCGTTTCTGTGGAGCCGCCATCCGACGTTGAGGGCCCCGAATCTCCTGTCCCGGCCTCCGGCGCCATTTCCGCAACATTCCGGCTGCTTTCCGGACTCTCTTCTCCCGCTTCCACCCGGCCCTTAGACCCGGCGGCCATCTGATTTTCCGGGGTCCTGCAGCCCGCCAGCAAAAGACAGCAGACAAACAATGCCCCGCATTTCCATGACCCTTTTCTCATAGTATCTCCCATACCGCTTTAGCGGCTCAAATAGATTGGGTTCCTATCGCAGCCCGGTATCTTCTGATCAAAGTCAACGACCCCGATGCAAAGCAAAATGCATCTGCGATGCATGGGCACCAAGCACACCCGCCCGTGAAAACCAGCCTACATGGCATTCAATAGTCCGGCGATTCCCTGCTCCCGGAAGATGTTCTTATAATATCCGATCTCATCCTGAATTATGCTGTCTATCATCTGCATCCCCAAAAGCTCCACCGGAGCCCTGTCATCTGTGAGGATCCTGTCACCGGCCTCATAGGCTGTAAGTCCCGGCAGGATCTCCTCCAGCAGCTCCTGCAGTTCCCCGTTCTCCTCCGCCGCCGTGTTTGTCCGGAAGTTTTCAAGCATTGCCGGATCCAGGGAGGCAAACAGCTCTCTGTTTGTGCAATAGGGCACATCCACCACATACACCTCCGGAAACACTCCGGATATGGTATCCGCAAGATAGACATTGATATCCCCCTCCAGATTTTCAGAAGAGTGCATATTCATGTTCACCACCATGACCCCATTCTCCTTCAGGTGCTCCCTCACCAGCGCAAAAAATTCCACCGATGACATCTGAAAGGGAATGGTAATGTCCTGATAGGCGTCCACCATGATCACATCATATTTTTCATCCACCGCCTGCAGATAGGCTCTGCCGTCATAGGTGGTCACCTTCACGGCCTCCGAAAGTCCGAAGTACCTGTGGGCAAGCTCCGTGATCTTGCTGTCGATCTCCACGCCCTCCACCTTTGCCTCCTTCAGATAACGGCTGCACTGGCTGGCATAGGTCCCGGTGCCCATCCCCAGTATCAGAATGTCCAGCCCTTCCGCTTTCTCTGTCATATAGGGCGCCGCCAGAGCATAGTCATAATACAGCCCTGTCAGGGAATCTCCCTTCATGGTGACCGACTGGACGCCGAACAGCACATTGGTGGACAAAATGGTGCTTCGGGGAGTGTCGCTTACCTGCAGATAATTATAAATGGATTCCCCCTCGTAGGTAAGATCGTCCTCCCAGAAAGCAAAGCTTGGGGAATGCCCGAACAGGCTGCACAGAAGGACCAGCAGCACGGAGACGACGGTTTTCACAGGCTTACGTTTCTCAGAGATAAAGTATATCAGCGCAAGCGCCAGAAGAATAGCCGCAAAAATCAGGAAAGTGACGTTTGTTCCTACCGCCGGTATGGAAATAAAGGTGGGAACAAAGGTCCCGATGATGCTTCCTATGGTGTTGAACGCCCCCAGGGTGCCGATGGTCTTGCCGCTCTCCTCCAGATTCCCCACCGCATACTTTGCCAGAGACGGCGTCACCGTCCCCAGCAGAAAAAGCGGAAATACAAACAGGACCATACAGCTGATAAAGGCGGCTATGATCAGAAACTGGTTACTGACCGCAATGATCAGCAGCCCTGAGACCGCCACAATGATATATTTCCCAAACACCGGTATGGCTGCGATCCACACTGCCGCGATCAGGATCCTGCCGTACAGCTTGTCCGGATCAGGATTTTTGTCGGCGCTTCTGCCACCCCAGACATTTCCAAGGGCCATGGCTATCATGATGGTCCCGATAATGATGGTCCACACGATCTGGGAGGAACTGAAGTAAGGCGCAAGAAGCCTGCTGGCACCCAGCTCCACCGCCATGACGGACATTCCCGCGAAAAACTCCGTCAGATACAGGTATATTTTATTTCCCAGAATACTTCTTTTTTTGTCCATTTTTATATCCTCCGCTTCTCCCTGCGGTCTCTGCCTCACGGGTCAAAAGAGCCACCGCCTCTATCTCCTCGGTAAATGGGAACATATCCACTGCAGCGCACTTTTGCACTGCGTAACCTTTCTTTTTCAAATACTTAATATCCCTTACCAGAGTGTCCGGATCGCAGGATACATATACCACTCTGTCGGGCGCAGCCTTTGCCGCCGCGTCCAGAAACTCCTGGCTGCTGCCGCTCCGGGGCGGATCCATAAGGATCACGTCCGGCTGCAGGCGCAAATCAGCAGATTGCGCCGCCATATCCGCCAGAAATTTCCCGGCATCATTCCGGTAAAATTCTATATTCCTGACCTGATTGCGCTTTGCGTTGCTCCGGGCGTCCCGCACAGCGTCCGGGTTCAATTCTATCCCTATGACCCGGCCCGCCTTCTCCGCCGCCGCGATCCCGATGGTGCCGGTACCGCAGTAGGCGTCTATGACTGTCTCTTTCCCGGTGAGTCCGGCATAATCAATGGCCTTCCTGTACAGCTTTTCCGCCTGCACCGGGTTTACCTGATAAAAAGAGCCGGGTGAGATGCGAAACCTCCTGCCGCAGAGTATGTCCTCAATATAGCCCTTCCCGTAGATCACCTGCTCCCTGTCCCCCAGCACCATACTGGTATCCCGGTCGTTGACATTTATAACTATGGTGGTGATCTCCGGATGCAGCTTCAGCAGCGCCTTCACAAAATTATTCTTGGAGGGCATCACAGGAGAGGAAAGCACCAGCACCACCATGATCTGGCCCGTCGCCCTGCCTGTGCGGATCATCACATGGCGCAGCAGGCCATATCCGGCGTCCTCATTGTAGGGCTGCAGCTTAAAGGATCTCAGCAGGCCCCGAATGGATACGATGATCGCGTCCGCTTGTTTATCTTCGATCAGGCAGCTGTCCATCGGCACGATCCTGTGGCTTTTTTCCTCATAGATACCGGAAATGATATTGTGCTTTCTGTCCTCTCCGAATACAGCGTGTACCTTGCAGCGGTAATGCTCCGGCTGCTCCATGCCTATTATTGCCTCCGGCCTGCAGTAAGGCTCCATCAGCTTCCGAAACCGGGTCTCCTTCGCCTTCAACTGCTCCTGATAGTCCCTGTCGATCCACCGGCAGCCTCCGCATCTGGACGCCACGGGACAGCGCGTATTTTTCTTTCTATTTTGCTCTATATCTTCTTTTTTATTTTGCTTCGTTTCCTGCCTGACAGCAAGACCCGCCTGCTTCTGCTTCATCGGTAACTCTCCTGCCCTGCCGGGCCCGGCATATACATATTTAAGACTTCTCAAAACACGGCGCCTTTGGAACACTGTGCCAATCATATCATTTTTCACGATAAATTTCAACCGCCGAACCCTGTCTGAAGTGTAAACGGTGAAAGTCTAATTTTTGCTCTTGACTTTTACCGTGAGACGCGTATAATATATTAATAAGCAACATTCGTTGCGCAACAAAAGTTTCTTTTTGAGGTGAAATTATATGCCGCCGAAATTCAAGTTTACAAAAGAAGAGATCACAAACGCTGCCCTGGATCTCACGCGAAGGAGCGGTCTGTCCGGCCTGACAGCCAGAGCATTGGCGGCGGAGCTTGGCTGCTCTGTGAAACCGATCTTCGGCGCATTTGAAAATATGGAGGAGGTACAGCGGACAGTTTATCTTTCTGCCCAGGGTCTGTACCAGAGCTATCTGCAGAAGGATATGGCGGAGGGAAAGTATCCGCCTTATAAGGCCAGCGGTATGGCCTATATCCGCTTTGCAAAAGAGGAGCGGGAGCTTTTCAGGCTGCTTTTCATGCGGGACAGAAGTCAGGAAAAGCCGGAGGAAAACAGAGAGGAGATCCGACCGCTGCTTGAGCTGATACAGCAAAATCTTGGGATCTCCGAGGATGAAGCCTATCTGTTCCACATTGAAATGTGGCTGTATGTCCACGGAATCGCCACAATGCTTGCAACCTCCTATCTCGACTGGCAGGAGGAATTTATCAGCAGGGTGTTGACTGACGCCTATATGGGACTGAAACACCGTTATGCAAAACTGTCCGATGATTCAACATTAGGGAGGACCGATACCAATGGAAGCAATTAGAACACAGGCGCTGACGAAAAAATACAAAGACCTGACCGCCGTTGACGGCTTAAACCTGACGGTAATGCAGGGAGAACTGTTTTCCCTTCTGGGTGTGAACGGCGCGGGAAAGACCACCACTATCAAAATGCTTTCCTGCCTGACGAAGCCAAGCGGCGGGAACGCCTTTTTAAACGGCGCGAGCATTGTGTCAGATACGGCAAAGGTAAAAAGCATGATCGGCGTGTCTCCCCAGGAAACGGCCGTAGCGCCAAATCTGACGGTCAGAGAAAATCTGGAGCTGATGTGCGGCGTTCACGGCTTTGCAAAAGAAAAGCGGAAGCAAAAGACAGCAGAACTTGCAGAACAGTTTGAGCTTACGGAAATACTTGGTAAAAAAGCCGGAAAGCTGTCCGGCGGCTGGCAGCGCAGATTAAGCCTTGCCATGGCTCTTATCAGCGAGCCCGGCATCCTGTTTCTGGACGAGCCTACCCTGGGACTGGATGTGCTTGCCCGCAGCGAGCTGTGGGATACCATTCGCGCCCTGAAGGGCAAGATCACTATTATTCTGACGACCCACTACATGGAAGAGGCGGAGGCCCTCTCCGACCGCATCGGCATCATGAAAAGCGGCCGGCTTCTCACAGTGGGAACGGCTGAGGAATTAAAAACAATGGCAGGAACGGATAAGTTTGAAGAAGCTTTCATCGCGATCGTAAAGGGGGAGACAAAATGAGACTGCTTACATTTTCGGGAAGAACCGCAAAGGAAATACTCCGCGACCCGCTGAACCTGGGATTCGGCCTGGGCTTTCCCTTATGTCTTATCCTGCTGCTCTCCGCCATACAGGCCAACATTCCCGTGAGCCTGTTTGAAATCGAAACCCTTGCTCCGGGCATCACCGTGTTCGGCCTTTCCTTCATGACCCTGTTTTCCGCCACCCTGATTGCAAAAGACCGGGAGAGCGCTCTTTTACAAAGGCTATACACTACTCCCCTTACGGCGGTGGATTTCATTTTCGGATATGCTCTGCCCATCCTGCCTATTGCCATGGCCCAGGGCGTCATCTGCTACATTGCCGCCGTATGCTTAGGACTGCCTGTAACAGTGACCATTTTGTATGCGGTGCTGTTTATCATTCCCGTTTCCCTGTTCTTTATTTCCCTGGGGCTGCTCTGCGGAAGCGTCTTTAGTTCAAAGCAGGTGGGCGGCATCTGCGGCGCGCTGCTGACCAACCTGACCGCATGGCTCTCCGGCGTATGGTTCGACCTTGACCTTGTGGGCGGCGCTTTCCGGAAAATCGCAAACCTGCTGCCCTTCATCCACGCAGTGGAGCTGGAAAGGGCGGTGCTGAACGGACGCTTCACCGATATCTTTCCCCACCTGTACTGGGTCCTGGGCTACGGAGCCGCCGCCACAGCCGCCGCTGTCCTGCTCTTTGTACGGCAGATGAAGAAGCAGTGATCTCAGCAGCTGTTATTACGCTATTTTGCTTTTCAGCTCTGCAATTTCCGCCTTCAGCTTGTCAACCTCACATACAAGATAATTGACCTTTACCTCGTAAGCAAGGTTTTTATCAGCTACCGGAATAGCCTGGTTAATCTTTTTTGTAAGTTCAATGAAGTTTTCGACTATAAGCTGGATATTCTTGTCAGTAACATTTTCAATATGTAACTCAATATTGGTTGTGCGCCGATTCAACTCCTGCATCTCTGATTTCATACCCTGCATCTCTGATTTCATACCTTGCATCTCTGAGAGAATCAGATCAAGCTTTTCGTTTTCTGTCATAGTATCACCCCCCGCATTGATTTTTGATCACCGATTACTGACAGAATACCACAGCCCGACCGCAAAGTCTATCGAACAAAAGATGAAAAAAAGAAACTGATATGAAACAGCCGCAAACCTTTGATTTTACTGGAAAATCATTGATTTTGCGGCTGTTAACATTCTATCGGAGTGGCGGGATTCGAACTCGCGACCTCCGCCTCCCTAAGACGGCGCTCTAACCAAGCTGAGCCACACCCCGAAACACAGTAAGCATTATAACGTGTTTCGGGGAAAAAAGCAAGCACTTTTTTAAATTCCCTTAAAGCAGAAGGTAAACTCCAGTTCCCGGTCCGTGGGCAGCAGATATTCCTCATGTACCCTGGCTCCCCAGCTGTCGTCCCCGCCCACGCCCATCTGGGCTAAGGCGGCGCGGATCACCGTATAATGCACCTGGGGCAGTTCATAGGCATGAGCCGCGTTCTCCATCTCATGGGGCGTCCAGGGAAGGGCGGAAAAGCTCATTCCCCTTCCCGCAAGGAGAAGCCCCCTGCCTTTTTTGTCCGTCACCTTTGCATATCTCACCTCTGTTTTGTTTCCGCACTCCTGGGGCACCATATACCGGGCCAGGTTATCTTCCACCTTATTGCGGTACACACCCAGCTTTGCTCCCCTATTTCTGTCCGCATAGGTCTCCTCCGGGCCGTTTCCGTACCATTCCAGATTGTCAAAGTCCGCGTCCACCTTGAACATCACGCCGAACTCCGGCAGATCTCCCATATCCTTTACCGGCTTCATGGACAGAATGGTCTCCACGGTTCCGTCTCCGTAGACACGGTAGCTTTGCTCACAGGTCTGCTCCGGCTTCGCCGGCAGCTTCCAGGTATAGGAGATCACGGCGCAGCCGTCGTGGAGCAGTACGTTGGAGCAATCCTCCACGGCAGCGTACATACCGGCAAGCTTCCACTGTCCGCAGCGCTGCATCATTTGGTTCCCGCAGTCATTGTCCACAGGCGCACGCCAGAAATTGGGCCTGGGCGCCGTTTTCAGCAGTTCCCTGCCGCCACAGCGATAGGACACCAGCCCGCCGCCTTTGGAAAACAACGCCTCAAACGACTCTCCCCGCACACCGATATTGTTCTTTCCCTTAATGATCTCCAGGGGCTTCTTCACTGCAACGGGGCTGTCTGTGATATAACCGCTCAGGGACTTTGTCCGGAATACGCCCTGCCCGAAAGCCACCTCATGGCCCGCGGCCGCCCAAGGGGTATCCGCCTTCAGCCGGAAGGAAACTGTCACCGTATACTCCCCTGCCTCCTCAGACGCTGCCGCCCCGGAGGATACCGCCTCAGAAGCTGCTTTCCCTGACAATGCCGTTTCAGACAGCGCCTTTCCGGACCGTATCCCTTCAGGCAGTGCAAAGGGCAGCGGGAATTCCTTCTTACAGCCGGGAGCCACATCCGCCGCGACCTGCTTCTCTTCCACAAGCTTTCCCAGCCGCTCCAGCCGGACAAAGCATTCAAAAGCATTGGTATTCAGGAAAAGATTCTTATTGATGACCTGAAAACCATCCTCCTTTACTTCCACAGAGATATTCTGATAATTATATTTTACCTCCTGCATTTTAGGGGAAGGCGTCCTGTCCCCGCCGTAGACAATACCGTTGCCGCTGAAATTATAATCGCAGGGCCTGTCATCAAAATCACCGCCGTAAGCCTGGAACTCGTTGCCATAACGATCCTTTTTATAAATAGACTGATCCACATAATCCCAGATAAAGCCTCCCTGGTACAAAGGCTCCCTGTCGGTCAGATCCGTGTATTTGTGCATGGCCCCGCAGGAATTTCCCATGGCGTGGGTATACTCGCAGCAGATAAAAGGCTTGCTTCTGTCCTTTTTCAGCCATTCCTCAATTGACGCCGCGGAAGGATACATCTGGCTCTCCACGTCGCTGGTATCGGGATAGCTTCTGTCATGGAAGATGCCCTCATATTGCACTACCCTGCCTTTATCATGCTCCCGCAGGAACCGGGACATATCAAAGATATTTTTCCCTCCGTATGCCTCGTTTCCGCAGGACCAGATCAGGATAGCGGGATGGTTCTTGTCCCTCTCGTACATGGATCTCACCCTGTCCAGCATCATGGCATTCCACTCCGGACGGTTGCCGGGCACAATATCCTCCATGGGGATCTGCTTTGCCAGCGCTGCCGTCCAGGAGCCGTGGGACTCCAGGTTACATTCATCTATCATATACAGCCCCAGCCGGTCACACAGCTCATAGATCCTGGAGTCATTGGGATAATGGCAGGTACGGATGGCATTGATATTGTGCTGCTTCATGGTCACCAGATCCTGCCACAGCTCCTCTTCGCTTACCACCCTGCCGGTACGGGAGCTGAATTCATGACGGTTCACTCCCTTAAATACAATGCGCCTGCCGTTGAG
This sequence comes from Bacillota bacterium, assembly GCA_023663285.1. GTDB lineage: Bacteria > Bacillota > Clostridia > Lachnospirales > Lachnospiraceae > Acetatifactor. The sequence goes on along the minus strand of JAMPHT010000017.1, from coordinate 28,269 downwards.
CTTCATCAGCCCTTCGGAGATCTCAAATCGCCTGAAGCCCACCTGTACGGGGATCACCTCCTGCAGCTCTCCGCTTTCGTCAAATATCTCCAGCTCCAGCTTATAAAGCTTCGGCTCTTCCGCACTCCAGAGCAGAGGTTCATCCACAGAGATCGAAAAACGGCTCTGCTCACTGAGAGCTGCGGACAACTCCGCCTCTTTTTGCCGGCTTACCACCTGACCGAAATTCACCCGATAACCGGGATCAAAGCGAAGGCTTCTCTCCTCCCTGTACAGAGATATCTGCACCTTTCCCGGCCTTGTCGCTTTCAGTTCCAGCACCAGCTCGCCCTTCTGAAAACTGTCGTCCAGCAAAGTCTGCACCCTCATATCAGTGATATGTACCCTGGGTACTGTGTAGAGATATACATCCCGAAAAATTCCCGAAAAACGGAAAAAGTCCTGGTCCTCGCACCAGCTGCTGGAGCTCCACTTGAATACCCTGGCCGCCAGCTTGTTCTCCCCCTCCTTCAGATATGGCGTCAAGTCAAATTCAGAGGGGGTAAAGGTATCCTCGCTGTACCCCACATAGCTGCCGTTACACCACAGGGCAAGCGCGCTCTCCACTCCCTGAAAGGAGATATAGACCGGCTGTCCCGCCCAGCCTTCCGGCACCTCAAAATATTTCACATAGCTTGCCACCGGATTAAACCGTTCCGGGATCTGCCCCGGCTCCACATCCTGCCAGCCGTCCCATGGATACTGCACGTTAGCATACTGAGGTCTGTCATAGCCCTCCATCTGAATATGCGCCGGAACACGGATATCCGCCCAGCCCCTGCAATCCCGATCCTCTTTTTCAAAGTCCTTTAAAGCGGACTCATAATTCGGAGCACAGGCAAATTTCCAAAGCCCGTTCAGGCTGTATCGAAAGCTGCTCACACCGCTTTCCGCCTCTCTGTCGTCCTTAAAACACACATGATCCGAATGGGCGTCCAGCCTGTTTTCCCGAAAGAACTCCGGGGCCTTTACCTTTTCATAATCAAACTGACTCATCACGATCCTTCTCTCTTTCTGCCCTTCCAGGTAAGGGCGCTGTAGTTATACTTACTATATCATTCTGCATCCGGTTTCAAAATGGAGTTTCTTACTCTCTCAATGTATTTTTTTGCATTGCCGCCTTTCTCATTCCGGTTTCTCTCCGTCCTTTGTCCCCAGCAGGCGGACCAGATACTCCCAGACCCTCCCGGTGGAAGAAATGCTCAATGTCTCTTCCGTGGTATGGATGTCCCGCATATCCGGACCTATGGAAACGCAGTCCAGATCAGGGATCTTGCTTCCCAGGATACCACACTCCAGTCCTGCATGGATGGCCTCCACCGCAGGAGCCTTGCCGTACATCTTATCATACACCCTGATCATCTTCTCCCGCAGCGGAGAATCCTTTCTAAATCTCCAGCCGGGATAATCTCCGGTGACGGTAACAGTCCCGCCTGCCAGCTTCGTCACTGCCCGCAGCTTTCCGATCAGGGCATTCTTCGCGCTTTCAATGCTGCTGCGAACGGAGAACTCCGCCAAGAACTCCCCTGAAACAACCTCTTCATACTCCAGTATCCCCAGATTCAACGAGGTCTCCACCAGCCCCGGCATATCTGCGCTCATGGCCTGAACGCCGTTTGGCAGCCCGCACAGGAAATCCGCCGCCCGCTTCGTGCCCTCCACGGCACTGCGGTTCAGATCACATTGCCCCTTCTTTTCGGCTTTGATAAAGACCCCCGGATCCTTTACAGATAATTCCGCCCGGATCTCCTTCTCCACCGTATCCAGCACCGAGGCAAACGCCTCGCTGTCCTTCTCTCTGATCGCCAGCGTTCCCCTGGTCTCTCTGGGAATGGCATTGTCCGCCAGGCCCCCCTGTACTTTGACAAGCGCCACCGGCATTTTTTCGCACAGCCTGCCAAGCAGCCTGCCAAACAGACAGTTGGAATTGCCCCGCTCCTTGTGGATCTCCCCGCCGGAATGACCGCCCAGCAGACCGCCCACAGTCACCTCATAGGCTGAGTACTCTCCGCTGCCGGCAGCATTCTCCGCAAATGCACCTCCCCCGGAAACAGCCTCTCTGCTGCCTCCTGGCGTTTCCAAATTTGTTACTTTCATACTTTTTTCCAACGGCACCCGGCATTTCACCCTGGCTCCCCCGGCACAGCTGGTCAGAAAAATGCCCTCTTCTTCAGAATCCAGATTGATCATGCGGCTGCCGGTAAGCATGGAAAGATCGATGCCTCTGGCGCCATCCATGCCGACCTCCTCGTCAACGGTGATGATCACCTCCAGCTTTGGATGACTGATGGTGTCAGAATCCAGCAGCGCCAGGGAATAGGCTACGGCAATACCGTCGTCCCCGCCCAGGCTGGTGCCCTTAGCGTATATCTTATCCCCATCCACCGCAAGCTGCAGGCCCTCTTTCTTCATGTCGATGGAACAGTCCGGCTTTTTCACCGCCACCATATCCATATGCCCCTGGAGGATCACCCCCGGCTCCTGCTCATATCCGGGAGTAGCCTCCTTTACAATGATCACGTTTTTCAGCTCATCCTGAATGAAAAAAAGATTCCTTTCTCTTGCAAAATCCGCCAGGTAATCGCTTATCTGCCCCACATTTCCCGAACCGTGGGGAATCCCTGCGATTTCCTCAAAAAAGCGAAACACATTCTTTGGTTCCAAATCAGATAATACTCCCATACCTCCGTCCTCCTGCGCACACTGCTTATTTTATATTCTGTATTCTTTGTTCTATATTCTACATTCTTTGTTCTGCATTTTTACCCTTGTATCCGCTATTCCCTACTTCAGCGTCTCACTGTTGTTCAACACCAGCGTGCTGTACAAAAACAACACGTCGCTGCCCTCAAATTCCACATAGTTTCCCAGCAGTTCACCGGAAAGATAGCGGATATCTATCAGCGTGACCTCCCCATAGCCCTCCGCCAGCAGAGGTACAAGGCTGCTGCCGAAGGAATCCCGGAACACGATCAGCCTCCTGTCCGCAGCCCCGGCGGGATTCCGTATGACCAGCAGGGACTTTGGACCGGACAGAAACATTTCATACGGGTCCTTTCCCCACGCCTTTTCCATATCGTAAACCGGAATCTCCTTATCTGTCTCATGATCATATACCCGGCAGGCATCCAGCACATCGCTTTCCAGATAATAGATCTGTTCCGCCGGAAGGGGCAGGGCGGACTGTCCGTAGTAGACCCCATAAAAAGGATTCTCCAGGAGCGTAAAGCCGTACTGGCCGGAGAGGCTTGCCCCCATCCCCGCCGCCAGCTTTTCCGCTACGTCCGTAAGCTTTTCCTGCCGCCAGTGGGTGTCCGTTTTATAGTAGTCCTCAAGCGCCAGGCAGTCAAAAATATCAATGTATTCCATGTATTCCGTCTGTTCCCGCAAATAGGACACAAGGGCTTCGTAATCCATGACCGGATACCCGTTCTGTCCCGCCAGAAAGAAATTCTTGTCCGGTATGACAGACAGATAAATCTTCACATCCCGCCCCTCCAGATATTTTTCATAGATGCGCCCAAACCTTGCCGCCGCGTTGTCCAGCGACTCCCTGTCCATAGGATATTCCAGCCTGGAGACATAGCCCCCCGCCGTATAGATCCCTTCCACATCCCTCTGTCCGAAAAGATACCGGGCCGTCAGGGCCTTCAGCGTCCTGAAGCTGTCCCGCATAGGAAACTGGTCCAGGCAAAAGCTTTCAAAATCCTGCATGAATTTCCCCGACAGGACGGAAGCTGTACTGAGAGACGGTCTATCTGCAAGGGGCCTTCTCTCGCTGTCGGAAACGGCGTCCGGGGATCTGAACAGGCACCAGACAAAAAAGCCCAGAAAGAAAACCGCCACGGATAACACTACTATCTTATTTTTTGCCTTTTCTGTCAATTGTTTTTTCCTCCGATCTGACCGCTTGAAAATAACAGTTCAGCTGCCCTCCTATTCATAAAAGCGTCTGCTGCGCATCCGACGCCGCTTTGCGGCTCACCTTTTATTTCATATGAGGGCGCTCCGCTTATGAAATGATTTGCAAGCAGTGCTTTGTGTGCAAGCACCCACGCACAGCTTTCAAATCATTTCACAACTGAACTGTTAAATTAAAACCTGAAATACAGGAACGGATCAAAGGAACCATCCACGATATAGCCTGTGATGATAAACAGCAGCAGCAGCAAAACCACCGGCTCCGCAGCGTTCAGCACCTTTGCAGGCGCTTCCCGCTCCCGCAGCTTCCTTATCCCCGTAGAAATCAGGGGCGTGGCGCCAATGAACGCCATCACCAGAATAACGCTGTAGCTCTTCAGATAATACAGACCTTCTGCGGAAACGGCGGGAAATCCGCCTGCTCCAAACATTGCCCTGATATAGCTCCAGGCATCGGAAAGACTGGCCGCGTCAAAAAGCACAAAGCTTAACAGCACCACAAGCGCCATATAAATATACCGCAAGATCCCGGACCTTTCCAGCAGCTTCCCCAGCGCCAGTTTCTCCAGGATCAACAGCACCCCGAAGGAAAGCCCCCATAGGATAAAATTCCATTCCGCTCCGTGCCAGAAGCCCGTCAGGAGCCATACCAGCATCAGATTACAGAGCCAGCGGAGCCTTTTTACTCGGTTGCCCCCCAGAGGGATATACACATAATCCCTGAACCAGGAGCCCAGAGAAATATGCCACCTCCGCCAGAACTCGGTGACGCTTTTCGAGATAAAGGGATAATGAAAGTTCTCCGGGAAATCAAAGCCGAAGATCCGCCCCAGGCCGATCGCCATATCGCTGTAGCCTGAGAAATCAAAATAGATCTGCAGGGCGCAGGCCGCTGCATAGAGCCAGAAAAACAGCACCGATCTATCCTCCGACTCTTTGAATATGCCGCAGAGCTCTCCCATGGCGTTTGCAATGAGGACCTTCTTTCCCAGCCCCAGGACAAAACGCCTGATCCCCAGCGCACACCCTTCAAAGCTGTGCCTCCTTTCAGCCAGCCGGCCGGAAATATCCGCATATCGCACGATAGGACCTGCAATCAGCTGAGGAAACATGGCAATGTACGTGGCAAGATCGATGAAATTATGCTGGGCCGGAACCTTTCTCCTGTAAACATCCACAATATAGCTTACTATCTGAAAGGTATAAAAACTGATGCCGATGGGCAGCGTCACCCGCAAAAGCGGGATCGACAGCCCGGCAGCTCTGTTGATATTTTCAATAAAGAAATCCGCATATTTACAGTATCCCAGCAGACCGAGACTAATAACAGCGGAGACCGCCAGATATACCCTGGCCCGGCGGCCTCCGCTCTTTTCTATCAGTATTCCGAACAGATACCCCTGCAGAACAGTGAGGAGCATCACAAAGACAAACTTCGGCTCCCCCCACCCGTAAAAAAACAGGCTTGCCAGGAGCAGCACTGTATTTTTCAGCTTCCCCGGCGCCGCAAAATACAGCAGAAGCACACAGGGAAGAAAATAGTAAAGAAAGGGAATGCTTGAAAAAACCATACTCTTTTCCTCAGATGACAGGCTCCTCATAAACCACCTTCGCCGCCTCGTATACCGACATTGTCCTGGCCTTAAAGGTGTCGATCAGTTCCTCGTTTCCGAAAGCGGAAATGACATAATCTCCCACTGTGATCACCACCAGCTTATCCGGAAAACCGCACATCCACTGCCTCTGGAGAATATTTTCCCGCAGGGAATCCGCCACGGCGGAGACGTCATCAGAGCTGCTCACATGAAACGCACCGCAGGTAAAGGTGTTGGCATTCATCATGTGTACCAGGGAAGCTGCCCCGTCCACCATGGAAGCGGAAGCCTCCGGCAGTCCCAGGGAATAATCCAGCATGGCTGTATCCTCAAGCCCGTAATTGCCGGGAGCGCCGTCCACCATATTTTCCTCGGAAAAGTCGCCGCCCATGGCGGAAAATTTCTCATCCTCCCCGTAGCTGTCCCAGATCGTGTTCAGCAGCGTAAGGGAGTCCGCGATCTTTTCCCCGTCTCCTCCCGCCTCTTCCTGCCCGCCGCAGGCCGTGAATGATAACACTATGACCGCCGTCAAAAGCATTGCCCAAAACCGTTTCACATCATGATCCTCCAATCATTTAATCAATAGATCCACTGCAAAGCAAAATCTATGTAGCAGTATACGTCAGATTTTACCATTTTATACAGGTCGCCTTTGCTTCCTTTCAACTCGCTTTGTCATTGTCCAGCAGCTTTTCAAAGTCATTCCTGCACACAGGGCGGGAGAAGAAATATCCCTGCAGCAGCGTAGCGTCCATCTGCCCCACAATGTCCGCCACCTCATGGTTCTCCACTCCCTCCACGATGGAATCATACCCAAGCCGCCTGCACATATTCAACAGATTATCTATGATCACATAATCGATATCATGCCCCGGCTCGGACAATTCCCTGACAAAGGAATGCTCCACCTTTATGTAATCCACATGAAGCGCCTTCAGCATCTCCAGCGAAGCATAGGCCGTGCCGAAATCATCCAGCGCCACCTTGAAGCCCCGCTCTCTGAGCCTGTCAAACATGGTGGCAAGCTCCTGGGGTTTGTCCACCTGGCAGCTCTCCGTCAGCTCTATGATGATATTTTCCGGATTACATCCGTATTTGTCCAGACAGTGATTCAGCCTGTCCTCGAATTCATCGTCCAGGAACTGCTGATAAGACACATTGAAGCTCACCCGCAGCTCGCCGTATTTCTCACGCCATGCCACCTGCTGCCGGATCGCCTCCTCCATGACCCAGAAGCCCACCTCCCTGATGCCGCCGTACTCCTCCAGCACCTTGATAAACTCCATGGGGTAGGAATCCCTGATCTGCTCCCCCTTCCACCTAAGCAGGCATTCACAGCCTGTTATCCGGCGGTCGATCGGATCCACAAAGGGCTGGAAAAACACTTCAAAGCCCTTAAAGTTATTCTTGATACAATATTTCAGATCCTCCCGCAGAGCAAGACTGCGCTGATGCTGCCTTACGATCTCCTCCGAGAAAAACACCAGCGTTCCTCTGTGGTGCATCTTTGCATATTCCAGACAGTGCTCCAGCTGCTTGATCAATCTCTCTCTGGAATCCGCGTCATCCGGAAACAGCAGCGCGCCTCCCGACACAGAGAGACTGATCTTCTGTCCGTTTGCCAGCTCCATCGCATCCGCCTTTTTACATACCTTTTCAAAAAAGTCCTGCGCCTCCCGCCTGTCCATGGTGGGTGCAATGGCTATGAATTCATCCCCGCTGAAGCGGAACAGCCGCCAGGCAGGCCCGCAGGCGTCCCGCATGATCCTGGAAAACAGGATCAGCAGCTCGTCGCCGATATTGTAACCATAGTTGCTCACTACCTTCCGAAAGCCGTCCAGCCCCAGCAGCACGGCGATCCCCTTCTCATCGGAAATACTGTAATGATACAGCTCATAGGAGGTGGGCAGCCCTGTCAGATTATCGTATTTATTCTGACCGTCCAGCCTGGTCATCAGGCCCGCAAATATGATCGGCGTCCCATCCTTATCCTTGATCACACTGCCTCTGCACTCCAGCCAAACATACTCGCCATAGCGGTTCAGCGCCCTGTACTGGCACTGATGGCGGGCCTTTGCCCCTGAGAATACCCCGTTGATATCCTCCTCGTAAAGCGCCCTGTCCTCAGGATGGATATGCTCCTCCCAGACCGCCCCTGCATTCTCAATATACTCTCCCTCCAGATCAAAATATTCCACAGACGCTTTTGACCACCTGGAAATATCGGTCCTCATGTCGCAGACATAAATGTAAACATTGTCCGACGCCGCTGCAAACGCCTCAAAGAGCTCATTGTTGAAAATATCGCTCATTTTATTCTACCTCCCAAAGCATAGAGCCGCTTTCGCCTACCAAAAATATTACCACAATATTCATAATTTTTCCATATTTTTTCACAACAAAGTGCCCGATTATCTCTTTTTCAATAATTTTACTTGCAAGCAGAACCATTCCACTGTAAGATGGAAAGGAAGGAGGTATCATCAATATGGCAAAAACAAGCAGTAACACAGGCGCTGCAAAGCGCAACATTATCGTAGGACAGTCCGGCGGACCTACCGCCGTCATCAATTCCAGCCTGGCGGGGGTCTACAAGACAGCCAGAGAGCGTGGATTTGACACCGTATACGGTATGCTTCACGGAATCGAAGGCTTTCTGGACGAGCAATATGTAGATCTCTCCACACAGATCCATTCCGATATGGACATAGAACTGTTAAAGAGGACCCCCTCCGCCTTTCTTGGCTCATGCAGGTATAAGCTTCCGGAGATCCACGAGGATCCGGGGATCTATGAGAAAATTTTCAGCATTCTGGACAAGCTGGAGATCGAAGCTTTTATCTATATCGGCGGCAATGATTCCATGGATACCATCAAGAAGCTGTCCGACTATGCCATTGTCAAGGGGCATACTCAGAAATTCCTGGGGGTTCCCAAGACCATTGACAACGATCTGGCCCTGACGGATCACACCCCAGGCTTTGGCAGCGCCGCAAAATATATCGCCGCTTCCACCAAGGAGATCATCCGGGACGCTCTGGGGCTTGCCTACAACAGAAAGATGGTCTCCATTCTGGAGATCATGGGGCGAAATGCCGGATGGCTCACAGGAGCCACCGCTCTGGCCAAGACCGAGGAATGCGACGGGCCGGATCTGATCTATCTGCCGGAGGTCACCTTTAACATCGACCACTTTTTAAAGAAAACCGGCGAGCTGTTAAAGAAAAAGGATTCCGTAGTCATCGCCGTCTCCGAGGGCATCACGCTGGAGGACGGCCGCTATGTCTGCGAGCTGTCCGGCGGGGCGGACTATGTGGACGCCTTCGGCCACAAGCAGTTACAGGGGACTGCCGCGTACCTGGCAGGCTTCCTGGGGGCGGAGCTTGGCTGCAAGACCAGGAGCATCGAATTCTCCACTCTGCAGAGGAGCGCTTCCCACATGGCTTCCCGTGTGGACATCGACGAAGCCTTCATGGTAGGCGGCGCCGCCGTGAAAGCTGCCGATGAGGGAGATACCGGAAAGATGGTGGTCATTGACCGTATCGCAGACGACCCGTACATGAGCTCCGCAGGTATTTATGACGTCCACCGCATCGCCAACAATGAGAAGCTGGTTCCCAGAGAGTGGGTGAACAAGGAGGGGAACTATATCACCGACGAATTCATCAACTACATTGAACCGCTGATCCAAGGCGATTACCAGCCCTTCATGGTAAACGGTCTGCCACAGCATCTGGTTCTGAACAAAAAATAAGATACGGCAAAAAGGACGGGAGCCTTTATCTCCCGTCCTTTTGACTTTTTGTCCCATTTATTGGACGTCTCTCAGCCTTTTCCTTACATCCGCCACCTTGGGATGCACGCTGCCATAGTACTGCTCCAGCAGCGGCGCCGCCTCCTTCAGGTACTGCAGCTCCTTCTCCCTGTCGCCAAGCTGCCGCCACGCCCTGGAGAGATTGTAGCTGCTCTCCGCAAGTCCCGGACCTCCCGTCCCGCATACAAAGGGCCGGACCTTTTCCAGCCAGTGGAGCGCCTCCTTGGGTTTCCCCCAGTCCAGATACATCACGCTCATGTTGTTGATCGTCCTGCTCCTGTCGTATTCATAGCCCGGTTTGTTCTCCAGAAGGGCAATGGCCTGCTGATAGCTCTCTGCGGATTCTTCCCTGCGGCCCGCCTTATTGTATGCCATGGCAAGATTCGTCAAAAACGTGGCATACGCGCCGTCGTCCACGCCTGACCAGAAGTTCTTAGCCAGCCTGCAGGCTTCCTCCAGCTGTTGGATCCCAAAGCCTTCCTCTTCTTTGAACAACGCCAGTCCGCCCCGGTAAAAGGACAGCATCATGCGGACATTCACACCCGGCTGGTCTGCAAAGTTTTCTTCAAGCTCCTGCAGGAACTGCTCCGCCCTTTCAAACTGCCTGGTAGCATAGTAAAGGTCCGCCAGGGCGGAGAGAGTATCCATCATGACCGCTCCCTTTTCGTGGCCTTCCGTCTTTGCCGCCTCGTAACCCTCCAGTAGCCATTTCTCATAGCTTTCCAGGTCTCCCTGCTGCTGTGCCATCACCGTATGCAGGAAACATGAGATCTCCTTTGCGTGCTCTTCCCCCTGATATTCCTCCAGCACATTAGCCGCCTGCTCCACCTTTTCCAGACTGCCCTTTCTGAAAAACATCAGTCCCTGCTGCCCTATGAGCAGAAATTTTCCTCTTCTGCCGACTCCGGGACTTTCCAGCAAAGCGGCGCACTCCTTCTCCAGCTTCTCCGGGTTCCCGCCGCCGTCCATACACTGCAGAACGCAGAGGACCAGCTTTTCCTCCTCATCCAGGCGCCCCAGCTTCTTTTTCACGGCTTCCAGCTGCTCTGCCTCGATTCCCGGACTTCCCAGGGTATTACACCGGATGGCAAAGGCTGCCAGAACCAGCCCGGAAAGCTTCCTGCTGCACCTTCCGGTCAGCTTTAAGACAAGGGAGGGAAGCAGCTGTGTGGCCGCCAAAAGCGCCTGATCCAGACCCTCGCAGGCCCTTCCCCACTCCAGCAGCAGATTCTCCACCGACTCCGTGTCAGGTCCTTTTTCCCTGTCTCCCCAGGCAGCCGCCAGCGCATCCAGAAAAGGCCCGATATCCTTTTCTCTCACGCCCCCCCCATTATTGCGGACACATTCCGCCATAAAGGGATGCATGGAATACCCGTTTGGATGCTTTTCCAGCCGTCCTGCAATATATAATTTTTCCAGCTCCTCCTCTATGGACTGTTCCTCATCCATAAAGCCCGCGAAAAATTTCTCTGCAAATTCCGCCGTATAGCTCTGATAGGGCAATACCGCAAATGTCTGCAGCAGCCCGTTTATCTTCTTCGTTCCAAGATCCGCATACATCCTGCGGTACATCTGCTGCAAGCCCTGATAAATATCCTGCTCCTGCATGGACGCCGGCAGGATCCCCTGATCCAGCAGCTTCTTTACCTCCGGTATGGTCCAGCCTCTTACCGCTGCGGTGCGCCCCAGCAGCCGCAAAGTCAGAGTGTGCCGCCAGATATCGGCATCCAGGATCTCCGACAGGGCCTGTCTGTCTTTCTCCGTCAGATTCTTTTCATAATTATCCCGGAAGATCAGATCTCCCGCGCTACGGTCCATGATCTGCACGGGATAGGTGGTAAATCCTTTCAGCTCATGGTATCTTGAGGTAATAAAGATAACGGCGGGCAGCGTCTTAAGAACGGCCAGCTCTTCTTCCTCATATTCCCCCAGATTATCAATTATGATCAGCACCCGCTCTCCCTCATGGGAGCGGATACAGGCCAGCGCTTCCTTGAAATTATCTTCCGCCTTTATGCCGTGTATCTGAGGAAACGCCTTTACAAAGCTTGCCATCAGGCTTCCCTCATATTGAATGACGCAAATGTAATCTGTCAGGGCCTCCTCGTCGCAGCATCGAAGCAGCTGGCGCATCAGCTCCGTCTTGCCGATTCCGCCGATACCGCTGATCAGGTATTTCCCGCCCGCAAGCAGCATCTGCCGCAGTTCAAAAAGCTCCTTCTCTCTGCCGAAGAAATGCTGTCTGGGAAGCGGCGCGCTGCAAAGCTCATTGTTCTGACCGGTAAGCCAGATGACCTCTTTCCTGCTCTTTTCCGCAGCGTTTTTCAGGCAGAAGCCGCCCAGAGCTTCTATGGAAAGCGCCGGATCTTCCCGGAGCCTGCACAGCGCGCCCTCTCCCTCCCCATTTCCCGACAGGGCATGAAGCATAAGCATGGTGAGAAAGTAGCCGCAGTAGAAAAGCCGCCCGCTGCTTCCCTGATCGGCAAAAACCTGCTCCTTCCCCAGCGCCTCTGTAAAAAATCTCTGCGCAGCCTCCGAAAAGCTGTCGTCCCATTCCGCTATCAGCCTGATATAAGCCGGAAGCTTCTGGCAGAAAACCTCATGATGATAGTTCCGTTCCAGCAATACGCTCATAAACTGCTGTATCTGCCGGGCTACAGCCTCCTGCGTGGCCGCATGGCAGATCTCCTCCGCATACTCCCCATAACAGCCCAGCCGTCCGCTGCGGTTACAAATATCTGAAATGTAACGGTTCCGCCCCTCGCTGCTTCTCCATATCTGTCTGCCGCATTTGCGGTTGCGAAAATCATACAGGATATTGTCCTGCCAGAATTTTGTCAGTGTAAGTCCTCTGTGGTTTTTCCTTGTGATGATCCCTTCTGAATACACCGGATAATCATTGTTTGTCAGAAATTGATAAAGACTTTTTAAAGACAGAATATCTGTTTTCATCTGATGCCCACCCGTCCTGTAAAATCAAAATATATTATATTATTTCCACCACTCTTTTTCAATAAAGTCGTCTTTTATCGACAATTTTGTTCAAAAATCTGCTTATTTTGTTCACGGCTAACAGTTCAGCCATAAAATGATATGTGAGCAGTGCGTAGGCGCTTGCGCATAAAGCGCTGCTTACATATCATTTTATGAGCGGAGCGCCCTCACATGAAATAAAAGGTGAGCCGCGGAAGCGGCGACGGATGCGAAGCAGACGCTTTTATGAATGGGAGGGGCTGAACTGTTACGTTCACGGCTAAGATCAAGCCGGTCCATTATTGCATATTCCCGAAAGAAAGCTTATAATGTATACAACGGAGGCAAAAGAGAAATGGACTATAAATTGATTGCGGTGCTTGTAGTCACCCTGACTTTTTTCTTTCAGACATTTATGCTGTGGCTGGAGATGAAATCGGCCGAACGTGAGATCCCCGAAAATGTGAAGGATGTATATGATGAATCGGCCTACCGGAAATGGCTGCAATATTATCGTGAAAAGACCCGGCTTGCCTTTATCCGGCATCTGCTGTCCTATCTGACGGTCTATCTGGTGCTGGGTCTGGACGCCTATGCCTGGCTTGTATGGGGGATATCGCCTGTAAACGATTATGCCGCCGCCATCGTGGTGCTGGCTGCGGATATGCTGGTGGGACTGCTGGTGGCGATTCCCTGCAATTATGTAAATTCTATGGTGATAGAGCAGAAATACGGTTTTAATAAGATGACAAAGAAAACCTTCTTCCTGGACCGGCTCAAAAGCACAGTCATTGAGCTGGCGGTCATGGGCGGGCTGTGCTGTCTGTTCATCCGGCTTCACAAGACCCTGGGAAACCTGATGATACCCGTATTCATCGGCATAGCCTTTCTGCTGCTCCTGCTGCTTATGTTCCTGTATCCGATCTTTTCCAGAATTTTCAACAAGTTTGAGCCTCTTCCTGAGGGCGAGCTTAAAGAGCGGCTGTGCGGACTGCTGAAGGAAAACGGCTGTACCGTAAAAGAGATCAAGGTGATGGACGGTTCCAGGCGCTCCACCAAGGCCAATGCCTATTTCAGCGGTATCGGCAGCACAAAGACCATCGTTCTGTACGATACGCTGTTAGAGCAGATGTCAACGGATGAGATAGTGGCGGTCTTTGCCCACGAGATGGGGCACAATAAGCACAAAGATAATCTGAAAATGCAGGCAGTGAGCCTTGTGAATCTGGTGGTGATGGTACTGCTGGTGTGGGCATTGGTATCCGTTCCGGAAATTTACGGATATTTCGGCTTTGACAGGGTAAATTACGGGTTTGCCTTTTACCTTCTGGGAACGGTATGCCTTTCCTTCCTGTCCCCTTTTCTGGGACTGTTTTCCGCAGCCCTGTCCCGGCGTTTTGAATACCGGGCGGACCGTTTTGCAAAGGATCAGGGCTATGGCGGCGCCCTGATCTCCGCCCTTAAGGTGCTGGCCCGCAACTCCTTTATCTGCCTGTCTCCCCATCCCATGCTTGTGAGCCTTACCTATGACCATCCCACGGTAAGTCAGAGGATCGGGGCGCTGGAATGAGTCAGCATTGAACGGTTTCGTTCCTTAAGCAGGCCAGCAACTCATTTTCTTCACCAATATTGTAAAATTCCAGCCTTCCGGTCTTTAGATAATAATATAGAATTCCATGCTCTCCGCTCTCTGCCAGCCAGCTTTCTCTTTGCTCCGCGTTCATGCGGATATTTCTGACCGGCCTTTCCGCGCTGTCATTCAGTACGATCTCGCATAAATAATCCCTGTCATTATATCGCATTTTAATATCAAAATCCTTTTCAGCAAAAAGCAATTCATATGAAACCGATAGCTCATCCAAAATACTCAATACTTCCTGAAATGCCTTTCCGGCTTTTGAACGTCCGCATCTGAATGCGGTATTCTGCGGATTATCCGACTGCATCAGATAATTACTGCTCACCAGCTTCCGCAGCCTTTGCAGTAAGTCCTCCGACACCGCATATTTGCCCGAAATCTCATTTATAAGTTTTTCCAGCTCATGATCGCCTTCGTATGCCTGCTCCTGCCTTTCCCGCATATCTCTGTAAAATCTTGCATTCAACTGCAGCGACTCTATGTATTGCCGGCCTTCCTCGGTATTGCCGACCAATTGATATTCTCCGTTCTTACCAAGGCTTGTAACATGAGGTCTGTCCCCTGTATAAATATTGTCCTTACAGGGATCCAGCAGCAGTTCAACACCTTGATCTGATTTCGTGCCATTGCATTTAGAACAGGCATAAACCATATTATCGTAGGAATCACGTTTACTTTGCTCTCCCGATGACCTTGCGGCAAAATGATCTTTTTCAAAACCTTCCTCACCGAAAGCGCCCGTATCCTGTTCCCGCATCCGGCAATAGGCACATTCAAAATGAAAATCATTGCGTAAGTACATTTTGCATTTTATGTGACTGTACCTTACCCAGCGCTTTTTTCTTATGTAATCCATTGGTTACCCTTTCTTACCTGCTGCAAGACTCTTTAACTCACGAATCAATTCCTCTTTCTCTTTCTGCCGTTGTTCCATTTCCGCCAACAATTTATTATCACGTCTTAATTCACAGGCCCTCTTGATTTTTTGAACTACTTCCTCCAGTTTTCCGGGTTCTTTCATTTCACTTTTTGTCAGCTGATAGTCATAAGCCCCCAGCTCCTCCTTGTAATCCGCCAGAGGATAATTGGTCAGCAGGATCGCATATATCGTGCTGTCATACTTCCGTATCTCATTTAATGCATCGCATCCCTTATAAGATACCGTCTGCTTATCCAATTCGTGGTCAATGATCAGGAAATCTATGTGGTCTCTGACAATGACAGGATAAAAATCCTCAACCTTTTCCGGCAGTTCGTCCAGTCCTTTTATGCTGATTCCTTCAAACAGATCAAATCTGGCCTGCTGCACCATAACATTGTTCACATCGTCTTCGATATATAAACCCAGCAACTCTTTCATGGATGCTTCTCCTTCTTCGTAAAGTGAATCAGAAACTTTGCACCGCCTAATTCTTCTGAATCCAATACGCTTATTGTTCCGCCATAGCTTACTACAATATCTCTAACAATATTAAGCCCCAATCCTATACCATCTTCCTTTGTAGTCACAAATGCCTGAAAAATCTCTTCACGCTTCCCCGCCGGTACTCCATTCCCGCTGTCCTCAAATTCCAGGAAAATATTTTCCTCCTCCTGCCTGAACCGTATATGAATAACCCTCCGCGCACTGCTCCTCAACTGCTCAAACGCATTTGTTATCATATTGATTATAATAGACTCCAAATCTATCTGCCGCATGGTGAAACTGATGTCATACTGTGCGTTCCAGGCAAACTCGATCTTAAACTCCTGAAGCATCCCCAGATACAAACGACAGATACCATTCAGCACCGCACCAAAGTCCAGGTTTTCCTTTACATCTCTCTTATGTTTGCGCAAAAACTCCACGATCATGGAGCTGTAGCCCTCTATCCGTGCAAAATCTGATTTCAGTATACCTGTAATATTTCCGAAATGCCTGTTTTCTATTGTTGGCGTCAACGCTTCAAAATATGCAATGCTGTTGCCGATCCTGGAAATAATGTCCTGTGTCTCATGCCCGAAATTACCTGTTAAGATACCCAGTGTGGCAAGATTTTTGTACATGGACAATTCATTTTCCTGGTATTCCAATACCTTCCGGTACGCATCCTCCGTCTGTTCGTACTGCGCTTCCTTTTCTTTCTGATACTGCTCCTCGTCCCGCTTCCACTGTTCAAAGGCGCTCTGCACCTCATTTACGGCGGCCCCGCTTTTCATCAGGCCCATTGTATGCTGAAAGCGTTCCTCCTGCTCTCTCCTGTGCTGCTCCTCCCTTTGCTGATGCTGTTTCTTCGCCTCTTTAGCCTTATCCAGCTCCGATTTGGATTCCTCATATACCTCTCGTCTGATTTCTGAGATAACGTTGATACATTTAAGTATAAACTCTTTTAACTGTTCATATGCCTGATTCTCAATAATTCCCTCTCTGTTTGTCGCGTCAGTCAGTAAGGGATTCGTTCTGTCCGAAATCTTGATGACGCCAACCGTCTGGTTATTACCCACTCTGTATCCATGTGTATCCTTTACCTTATTCTTGTCCAGCTCCAGCCAGTCGTTACCGATCTCGCCATAGGGCTTTACCCTGAAATTATCCCTGTATATCTTGATCCCGCAATATGTATCAAGGATCCGCAGCGCAAAGCGATAGTCATAATTCTCATTTCTCATATGAACCGCATCCCTTAAAAAAAAGTACAGTTCAAAAGAAATATCTCCGCACAGTAACGGCGTTTCATACTGATCTGTGATCTTCCGCTTATTTCCGTCATTATCACAATAGGCGATCACAGATCTTTTCCCCCCATCCAGAATGCCTGCTTCCAGCTTGGCATAACTCATATATAGAATATCATTGATAGACATTTCCTCAGGTATGTTGAACTGGTCTGCCACAAGTTCGATATAAAAAGGATCCTTCTCGATAAATTCAGGTGCCACAAGAAGCCTCAGTTCCTTCTGAAGCTTATCGATATCTTTCTGACGCCAGTTATCCCGCAGACGCTCAAGCACCAATACCATTCCCGTTACTTTCTTGTCGTTTTCTGTAGTTTTCTCCCTGCCTTTAAGCTCCTTTAGCAGCCTGTAGCTCTCTTCCCCACTTCGATCCGCTATCTGCTCCAGCGGGTTTCCGATTTCATCAATACCGTATTCACTGCCTTCCAGCTTTTCCAATACAGGGATGACCCGTTTTTCTATATCTGCCAAAACTTCTTTCTGAAAAAGCAGCTCGTAATTATCCGCCGCCTCCGCATATTGCTCCACGACCCTTCTGTCCTGCTCCTCAACTCCTGTGGACAACAGAAAAAAATCCAGTTTATTGGCAATATACTTTGCCGCAGAAACATCTTTTCCTTCCTGCAGTATCCGAATTCTTTGCTTTAATGCCTCCACTGAAATCTCTTCATAACGATTCCAGTTAATGGACACCTTAAAATCCTCATGATCGGTAAAAGAATATATCGTTGCCCTTTCAGCAAGCCTCTCCACGGAAAAACGTCCGATTCCTTTTTTGCCTGTCCGCTTCCTGCCTTTGGGGGTATAGGGCTCGCTGACCTTATTGCTTGTTCCGATCACCATCCACTTCTTCTCAAATTCTTCCTGGGTCATACCGCTGCCCGTATCCGTGATAATAATGGATGCTTCCGGCGTATTGGCATTTTCAATGGTGATCTGCACACTGCCTGCATCTGCATCATAGGAATTTTTAACAAGTTCAACCAAAGCCGTCACAAAATCCGTTACAAGCTCTCTTCCCAGCTGACCTATATGCCTTGAGTTTGTTTTGAAATAAAGATTTTTAGTCATTATTCTCCCCTAAAACATGAATTCATTGATATCGTGTACGGATACTCTATAAGAAGATATAGTTGTGGGTGTTCCTACCTCTTGGACATATTGGTAAAACTGAGCGCTTTCCAGCGCTGCCTTTGCATCCTTCAGCGTCATACCGGAGCCCGGCCTTAACGTGACAAAGTACCCCGCATACGGAATTGCATCTTTGGGGGCAATATACGCTTTTGTGGAATTTGTTATCACCATGGGCAGCACAAGCTTTTCCCCAAAGACCTCTTCTAATGCCTGGGTTCTTCCGTATTCAAACCATTTGGCCCTTTCATCTGCCTTTCTGCGTTTCAACTCATTATGATATTGATATAAATGCTTCCGGGCACAGGGATACTGATTTTCAAATTCTTCTTCCGAATAATGGCCGATTTTACCGTTTGTCAGCTTATAGGGAAAAATAATTCGGAATGTCTCCCCGCCTTTTTTCACAGCCCTGCTGCTTTTAGTGCTTACAGCAGGTAACGTCACTTTCTTTTCTATCGGCATTCCTCCAACGATATAGCAATCTTTTGCCTCTGCA
Source organism: Bacillota bacterium (assembly GCA_023663285.1). Lineage (GTDB taxonomy): Bacteria > Bacillota > Clostridia > Lachnospirales > Lachnospiraceae > Acetatifactor. The sequence goes on along the minus strand of JAMPHT010000017.1, from coordinate 9,943 downwards.
TCCGCCGAAAACAAAAAAGCCTCATTACATAGCGTCGCAACACCGTTATGAACGCTGAAATAATCGCCAAACCTTCTGTTTCCGCTTATTGTTCTGTCAAAGATCCACTTCCCCCCATCAGGATCCAGCGAAGAACGATCCAGACAAATCTTTTTTTGTGCTGCAAAATCCACATACTCGACTTCATTCTGTATGCATCCGTTTTCACACACCAGCAGCGACGTGGAACAGGTTATTCCGGGAAATACATTCATGCTCCTGTAGTCCACGATCTTTGTAACATAATCCTTAAGAAAGGCTCTTAATCCTGCCGCAAACCGATTGCGAAAGATACTGAACGGTATCAGGTATATCATCCTGCCGTTATCCGCCAAAGCCTTCACACTTGCCTCGATAAAAGCATAGCAATAATCAAACCGTCCTTTTCGGCATACGGAAAAATTCTTCTGTAGAAACTCTCTTTCTTTCTGTGTAAGATCATGATAAGTAATATATGGTGGGTTACCGATTATAAATTCTGCGTTTTGCTCGTCACTTTTTAAAAAATCCTGCTGCCGGATATTCCATCCGGGCTTTGGCAGACCCTCTGAAGAAACCACATCATTCAGACGCCTGAGACATATTTCTATTTTTTCCTGATCCACCTCATATGCTGCAATATCTTTCTCCAAACCGTCGGCAATCTCCTTCGGAGTATATTGGCGGCTTTTGGCATCAGCAATGTATCTTTTCACTATCTCTACAAGTATATTACCTTCTCCACAGGAATTTTCCAATACCTTGCGTCCCCATAAATCATGTTTATATCCCACATAGTCAAGCATCTGTTCCACATACTGAATCGGGGTGGGAACCTGACAATTTTTATCCTGTTTTGACATAATGGCATTTGCCCTTTCAATTTCCCGTATCCTTAGGTATGAATCACTTATTGCATTGTATCATACCTTTTCAGCTTCCGTCAATCAAACAAATGCCTGCTCCAAGATCGCGATCTGCTCCTTGTCCTCATCCGGCAATTCTTCATATATTTTTGAGAAATCTTCTATGTACCCTAATCTTTTTAAAGCATAGACAGCCAAATGCCCGATCTTGCATAGCCCCAGGATCTTAAATCTGTTATCCATATAGTTACTATATTCCAAAAGCTTGATGTGTACATCTGCATTTTGAACATTTCTTTCTATTAATTTAAGCATTGTCTGCTGAAGCACCGGGACATTCGGAATATTCAGGCATTCAACCAGTTCTTCATTCGTCAGCTCATTCTGCATTATCCTTTTGGTCAAACTTAAATAACTCACATCATTCACCACTAACTGCTTTCATCTGTAAACTTCATAGCTATCTCCGCCGGACAGATGTAACTCTATGTGATTGGACTGCGCTCCGTATCCGCTCCGGTATTCGATCAGCCCGCTTCCGGCTTCCCAGATAAAACACTCATAATATCCTGTTTCCACCAGATCACTGTAAGCATGATACTCTCTCCTGTCTCCATCCGCTGCAATATATTCATGCCAGCCTTTTATGTCCTCACCGAGGGAATCTTCTTTTCCGGCTTCATTACACACCAGTGTCCCTGCCTCTTGAATCTCCTCTGCCGACCGGAATTCATTTTGGACATCCTCACCGCGGATAAAGTAGATGTCCTCCCCCTGCACAAAAAAGAGACCTATGTACCACCACTTTCCTCTATATTCCTCATATCTGTCAAACCCTTCTTCGTCACTGTCTACTTCTAATTCATATAAAACACCGTCCTCAAGGCGCTGAACCTCGGTAACTGATACTGTCACCTTCATTTGTTCCGGCTGCCCGGAAAATCCGGAAAATACAGCTGTATATTCCTGAGAATCTACCTCCTGCGGGAAAAAATAGCCGATCTGCTCATCAGAGGGAGCTTCCTGATTTGCTTCCTGATTTATTTGCTCCTTAGAACATCCGCATAAAAGAAAGAAAACTGATAATATAGCCAATATCCTATTTACTTTCAGGAATTCTTCAAATACTCTTTTTGTCGCATCTCCTACTTTAGGCATTAACTTCTTGATTTTAGAAACCATTCGCGAATCTGCGTATATTAACTTTAAACTCTCTTCGCTTGTAAAACCTCTCAAAGAATCCACTACAATTTCAAGTAATTCATCGTCATCCGTTTCTACTAGGTTTAATAATACTTTTAATTGGTTTTGATCACTCTTGTCATGCATACAATATGCTACACGTTTTTGCCATTGTATCTTTCTTTCAGGTACTATTTTCAATAATATTTTCCAATCTTCTTCCTTAAATTCACAAAGCATATTTTCTGCTATTTCAGCCCCTTCATCATACCAGTAATCAACAGCAAAATCTTCCTCTGCAAACATAGAAATATATTTATCAAATTCATCAAACATTCTTGTCCTCCATACTCCCCCAAATAACACACCTGACCAGTAAACTCTGTCCCGGAGCTGATAACTTCATCCAATGATAAATAGTTCAAATGACCGCTTCTCCCGCAAAAATATTATGTTCAAATAAAAAATCCGCCTTTATTTTTGTATACTTTGCATATTCCTGTGGATTTATTAAATAGGTCAGTTTGCAGGAATCCAGCATACTTTCAAGATAATCCAAATATTTTAACCGTTCTTTAATGTAAAAAACATCAAAATATTGAGATTTACTAATCATTTCATATGTAAGGCTTTCCTCTATTATTTCTTTATATATTATTTCTTTATATTATTTCTTTATATATTCTCTCTTTATTTTTAGACGGATATGTTAAATCTGTCAGATGCTGCAAACCAACCAAATGAAAAAAAGAGTCATATGGAAATCTCAGCTGTATATGATATTCTTTTCCCTTTCTGCCTAAAATAATATGATATCCTTTAGTCAGCAGTTTGCCATATTTTACCGCTGCATCATAAAGCATATTCTTTGCTTTATGATCATCTGTCTTTTCAGCCATATCTTTTCTCCTACATAAAAGAGGCCCTGTATACAGAGCCCCTGCATATTTTCTTTCGGTGCAGGCACCTAGTCAGATTGTGGAAACTATGCAACCCCAAGATTGCCTCCATATGTCACTCGTCTGACCAAGCAACATATATCTTTAGCTAATAGACACTCAAGTTGCCTATCTTTAATATTATATTATCATCAAGCAATTTTTATGTCAATAAAATTATAAAACGCCTTCCTCAAAGCGTCGGACCTCGGTAACTGATACTATGTCAAATATGATCCGGAAAGTCTTTTTCATCCTGTATTTTTCCTCTCATGTCTTATTAATACCTTTTCTATAATCATTTTATATTACTTTATTCTCATAAGCACTCTGTATATATCTTTTCAATATATTCACATTCCAAGTTATCACATAAAATCAAACTATGCACCATATGTGCGAAAATACCATCATCGACTATTTCAACAGGCTCCGGTAAATATTTTGCTCCTTCTTTTTCGTATGCCGCTCTTGCTATATATGCAACAGCATCTATAATACAATCCCACGCACTTACACTTTTTTCATCTTCCTCCATTTCCTGAAATAATGTGAACCCATTCTCTTCGTTATCCAGAAAATCATAAAGTACTTCTCCTGAAATTTCTTCTTTGTGTACCCACTGCCAACAGTCTTTTATAGCTTCGTCTAATAAAGCTTTAGCACTGCTTTCCTGTAAATATAAGCAAGCCCTTTCTGCCAATTTTATGGCGAAGATGCATTTACTCTTTAATCTACAGTCTTTCATGTCATTCGCTATCTGTCCGTCCTTCATAATGCGCTGCCCACTTTTCAAAGATACGTTTCTCTCCGTCGCTCAATTCTTTTTTTTCTTTTAAAAGATTTCCGCTCTCATCAAATTCCTGCATTTTCAGCACCAACCCATATTTGCATTGCTTCTTGAGCTTTACGTTACCATTTTCATGCCACTCGATATATTCTCCGTCAATTGTCCCCGCATCCATGATACAATGACTCTTGATTTTACCTGATTCAAAAAATCTCACTCTCTGTCCGTTTGGAATACCGTCACGGTAGAAACAATAATAATGCAATAATCCATTGGGCCATCTTTCATAAAGTATTCCTTCTATGGGGATTCCACCCTCCTCTGCTTCCTTAGTATACACTTGTTCTCCATACTCCCCTGAATAACACACCGGGTCGGTAAACTCTGTCCCTGAGCTGATAACTTCATCCAAAGATAAATAATTCATTTGTCACCTCTTACATACTGCCACATTGAAATCATACGTTGCTTGATCACATATCCTATGGAATTTATTTGTGCAAAAGGAAGATTTTAAAATTTTACCCATGGTTGTCTCCCCCATTCAATAAAACTATTATCCCCTCTTTATTCCCCAAAGTCAATATTGATCATTCCCTCAAAAACGGATTTCTGTTTATGGTCAAGGTACTTTCTGCGCAACAATAGAATTCACGCTTCGCGAAAATTCTATTGTCATAAATTAAAATGTCTGCGCTATTATGCGCAGACAAACTGGGTGCCCTCTATATCGGGCTATCAACAACAGCATTTATCATGCTTTCTATCTACAATTATCGACTAATTTACCCAAAAAGTCAATACCCTTCTGAAAAAGTGGGGCAATCGTTTTTTGTGAAAAAAACATTTTCTCATACTTTTTGCGCGGAAGCGACGTCGATTGACCCACTTTTTGAAGTGCTCTTAACTCCTCTTTGATCCTTTTGGAATCTCTCCAGAAGTTTTTTGCTTCGGACCTTTTTTCTCTTCATCTTCCTATCACTGCAACAGTTCCCACAATCTATTCCTTATATTTTCTAACGAACCATTTACCTTTTCCCTTTCAGAAAAATCGTCCCTCCAAACATAAAACTCCGACAATGGACTTTTGGGATAAAACAGTTTTTTGTACTCACATTTGACTTGGGAGAAATCATCAATGTCAGCACCGGCTCCATCCATATCCTCTATTATTTTTTTAATGATCTCTTTTTGTGTATTATAAGAGTTATCTCCATATTGCTGTACTATTATAAGTAACTCCTTAAATAATTGTTTTAATTCGTCCACTAATCAAGCCCCATTTCTTTAAGCCGGCTTTCCGCTAAATGTAAATCCCTCTCCACAGAATCAACCCTGACAGCAAAGTGTAGGTCATACCTTCCGGTAGCACCGTTATTATTTCACTCTCTTAAAAATTTACTGGTAAACTCTTCCAGCAATCTATCAACAACGTCAACCTGTTCAAAATTATCCTTTACATATTTGCCACATAAAATTTTCAAATAGAAATAAAATGTTTCAAAGTCAATTACAACTTCTTCCCCACTATACAAGGCAAATTCTACACCATCTAATCTCTCTCCGTTTGCTTTATCAAATTCATCTAAGTCATTTGGTAACGTACAGACTCCATATTCCTCTCCAAAACCGTTTCCCCCGTTTATGGCCTTAAGTATTGTTAAAAAACGTTCCTCGCTGATCATGTTCATAACCATTAAAACAGGTAAATGGCTGTCATCTAATAAATCATTATGATCCAATCTACAGTTTTTCATAAACTATTCCTCTATCTTCCAAAATTTCCATAAATAATCATACATTTCATGATTTTCTATGCAGTTCTAAAGATTGGAAATTACAGCCTAAATCAAATAAAAGCATACAGCCATTATGGAATCATGAAAAATTCAGGTCCTCCAATTTTTCTTTTTTCCCTAAGAAATAAAGGACTGCAGCATAACAACATTTTTGACCGCTTCCGGGCTTTTGGCCTTCGTGAATTACCCGAAAGCCGCGCTTATCTCCATGAAACCTTCGCTCAAAGTAATTCTCAAACTTCTCCAGCGTATCATACTTTTCAAAAAAAGGAAGCGCATAGGCATGAAAATCTCCCGACACCATTTCTGCCAATCGATAGATCGATTCATCAGCGCAGTATTTATATTGCGTTGGCAGCCTGTCCGGAACGATTGCATAAAGCGGCTCTGCTCCCGTGTGAAATTGCTTGGCACGCTCATCATATTCCTTGACAAGAAAGTTATATGTAAGTCGATTTAATTCAGGAAAAGAAAAACTTAGAGTGGCTGTCAATGAGTATAAGTTTCCCGGCAATCCCCGATCCCTGGTAAAATAGAACGAAAAAAACTGTTCACATTCCGATATGCTCCGCTTCAAACACCCAATTTTCTTTTTTTTGAAATCAGTGTCTGCCAATAGTTCATTTAACAAAAGTGTGAATGATTTGTTTAATTCCGCCGGTGTCACAGATTTTTCACCTCCCCGGTAATCTCTTTTGTGATCTCTTTGGTCTCTATCAGTTCTTCCTCCAGGTACTTCTTAAGCTTTTCTGAATAGTGCAGCCCTTCATATGTTGAATGTAATACAGAGTATTTCTCCTTTGTTTTCAAAATAAGATGTTCCAATATAATCCACTCAATAAGTGTATGTATTGTTTCAAAAGTCAGAGTGCTTAAAGCACCGAATTCAAGTCTCTATTTCTCTAAGCCAGCCTTCCGCTAGGTGTAACGCCTTTTCAGAAATTCCCGATAACCTTTATCCTTGTAGAGCTATGAACGGGAAGTATCACTGATAACTAACATATCAACATCTGAGTCCTCTGTACATCTGCTCTCTATTACAGACCCAAATAAAATGATCTGGCATATTCTTGTACATACACCGGCAGCCTCTATGATATTCTCTATATAATCTTTTTTGATACCAGCTACTTCTATCTCTGTATCAAAATTCGTTCTTACCGGAATCAACTGACACATAAATTTTACTTTCCCTTATGGACTTTCTACCAGTATCATATCATAAAACTGAATATTTCACACTACCTTTTCTATCTCATCTCACCTATATAGATCTATTCTATAATTTCCATATTTTCAGTCAAACAATATCTCCTCCACCGTCACAAAGGTATATCCCCTCTCCGTCAGCTCGTCGATAGCCTCCAGCGCCGCCGTCACGGATGTGTCATAATAATCGTGCATCAGGATGATATCATTCTCCTCGGTCTTGCTCACGATTTTCTCCACGATGCAGGACACGTTGCCGGAGCACCAGTCCAGGGGATCCACATTCCAGAGCACCGGGAACATATTCAACTCCTTCTCAAAGCTCTTGTCCCAGCTGCCGTAAGGCGGACGCACGAACTCCACCTCCTCCCCGGTGATCTCCTTTATGATCTCATTGGTCATTATCAGCTCTTCCTTAAAGGTCTCCCTGTTTGCCTTTGTGAGCTGGATATGGCTGTAGGTGTGATTCCCGATCAAATGGCCCTCTTCCTGCATCCTCAATATGATATCCGGATGCAGCTCGGCGTGTTCTCCCGTCACAAAGAAGGTTGCATGGACGCCCCGCTCCTTCAACCCGTCCAGAAGCTGCTCCGTGTAGGAGGGATGAGGACCGTCATCAAATGTAATGGCGACCTTCCGGACAGCAAAAACATCCGCTGTCTCCTCACCGGCTGCACTGCCAGCAGCGGTCCGGGCGGCTGCTCCGCCCGCCGTGGGAATCTGTCCCCGGCTCTCCTGCAGACCCAAAAACAGCAATCCTGCTATCAAATCGAACATCAGGATCGCTGTTACAAATTTTTTCATAGATGACACCCTGTTTCCTGTTATCCTCATAAAATTATATGTGGACCAGTGGGTTTTTATAGCTTTACCATGGATAGAAAAAACATTCCGGCAACATCACTAAAAAAGGAAGCCCGTCACCGGACTTCCTTTTTATTTTATTGCTCTTTATCAATACTTGCCGAAATCTCCATCCAGGGAAATGATCTGCTCGTTGTCCGAGTAGGAACCGGAGCTGCCAAAGGATGATCCCTGGCCGCCGCCCGTCATCAGCTTGTACTGGCCGATCAACTCCTTCAGTGTAACAGCCTGGTTGGAAAGCTCCTCGCTGGCTGCCGCACACTGCTCGCTGGTAGCTGCATTGGTCTGTACCACTGTGGATACCTGGGAGATAGCCTGGTCGATCTGGGAGATCGCCGTTGCCTGGTCATTGGAGGAAGCCGTGATGTTGCTGATCAGCACCACGATCTCATCAATGGACTTCACGATAGCATCCAGAGACTTAGCGGTCTCTTCCGCGATCTTAGTACCGGTAGACACCTTACGGATGGTATCCTCGATCATCTCAGCGGTCTCGCCTGCAGCGGATGCACTCTTTGACGCCAGGTTTCTGACTTCCTCTGCTACCACTGCAAAGCCCTTGCCGTGTACGCCTGCTCTTGCAGCCTCAACGGCAGCGTTCAGAGCCAGGATATTGGTCTGGAAGGAAATGTCGTCGATGGTCTTGATGATCTTGGAGATCATCTCGGAGGACTCGTTGATGCTGTCCATAGCCTGGATCATGGACTTCATCTGATCGTTGCCTTCCGCCGCCATGTCCTTGATATTGTGTACCAGGTTGCTTGCCTGGCCTGCTTCGGTTGCATTCTCCTTGGTGCGCTGTGTCACTTCATCCATAGAAGCGGTCACCTGCTGAATAGCGCTTGCCTGCTCGGTAGAACCCTGTGCCAGAGCCTGGCTGGCATTTGCCACCTGCTCGGAACCTACGGTGATCTGAGAGCCTGCCTCCCTGATGTTGTTCAGAGTCATATTCTCGTCGCGAACCAGCTTCAGCAGAGCCTTGCCAAGCACGTCCCTGTCGCTCCTGGGCTTTACCTCTACCGTGAAATCGCCCTTTGCGATCTGATCTGCGATCCTCACCTGGTCTCTGATACCGTCCGCCATCTTCGCGAAATCATCCATCAACTCGCCCAGATCGTCATTGTGCAGCTTCTGGCAGTCCACATCGATATCGCCCACCTCCATCTTATGAGCAGCTGCTGTCAGCTTCTCAATGGGAATGGTGATAGCGCGGGTTATGACTGCCGCATAAGCGAAGCCGATCAGTACCGCGATAACAGCTACTACACACATTACGACTATCAGGGCAACCATCTGGTTTTGAACTGCTCTGTCATGCTGGTCCGAATCCTCTTCCAGCATACTGATCAGGGTCCTCGTCTCCGCCTCGGCGCTGTCAGCCATGGTGACGCCCCTGCCCAGCAGCTCCTCTATAGCGCCTTCCTGGTCGCCGGTTACTGCACGCTGAACCTCGCTTGTCACGCTATCCAGCCACTGGTTTGCCGCTGTCAGCACCTTATTATACTGGGTCGTGATATCAGGATCCAACTCCTCCAGATTCGCCTCGAAGTAAGCCAGGTTTGCAAACATATCGTCGTGATACTGGCTGATCTTGCTGTTCTGCTCACTTGTCTTGCTTGAGTCGTCATAATAATAGAACACAATGTTTCTGACACAGGTCTTGATATTTGCAAAGTCGGTGAACGCATTTGCAATGTAATACTGGCTCATGGCATAATTGTCATAGCTTTCCTTGCGGACATCATTGATGTCGGTCGCGGTAAACAGGCCCACTCCCGCGATGATGACCATAAACGCCAGCATCACGACAGTGAACATTCTGATTTTTGTCTTTACAGGCATGTCATTAATTGAAAATTTCTTCTTCATGGTAAACTCTCCTTCTTTATGATTGTTCTTCTTCCTGAATCTCTTCAAGAATATTTAAGTCCTCTTGTTTAATCAGTTTTTCCGGATCCAACAGCAGCTTCATGGTGTCCCCTGTCCTCGCCAGGCCGTAGACATATTTGTTTTTCTCGTCCTTATGGCCTCCAAGCGTAGGCGGGGGAACGACATCGTCATCCAGTATATCGTTCACCTCTGCTATCTTTTCCACGATCAGTCCAATCACCGTTGATTTTACGTCAATCACAATAATGCATGTTCGATCCGTGTATTCCACAGGGTCCATCTTAAACCTTACACGAACGTCGATCACGGGAATGATCTTACCACGAAGATTGATCAGGCCTTTGATATAGTCTTCCGCTTCGGGTATTGCTGTGATCGGCTGCATCT
>JAMPHT010000016.1 GCA_023663285.1 Bacillota bacterium | reverse complement strand
CCTCGCTGAATTCTATATTCTTCCACTTATTTATTTTTCTTCGTGAAACAACCCTGGTCAATACTGCGTGGGAATCGAGTATAGCTGCCTATTCCTTTATCCAGACATACCTCGGATCGTCGTCCCTTGTGGTCCAGGGATTCCCCGGCAGATGCCGTATCATCCAGCAGTAATACATGGGATAGCCCGGCGCAGTCACCTGAGGATGTGTCTCCCCCGGTGTGATCGCGGCAAAGCTGCCGTCCTCGATCTTATAGGCATTCTCCCCGATAAAGCAGGCGCCGAAGCCTTCCTCACGCTGGAAACGATAATAATATACCTCCGGCTGGGGATGGGAATGAGGCGTATAGCTGGACCAGCTTCCCTGATGGTTGATCACCTCGCCGTTTACCATATTGGAGTAAGGCGCGTTCTTATAGTCAAAGACCGTGCGCACAGTGCGGACCATACGGTCCTCGCAGAGTCCGAAGCCGAAGGTCTCATCCCGGCAGGTATCCGGTGTGTAAAAGACCGAATCAAATTCTCTCTCATTGGCCGTTTTCTGTACCAGCAGCTCACTGTCCGCCTCAGCCTTCACCGTGACCTTCTTTCCCCTGCACACATGGAGACAGTAGGGACCTTCCTTTATAAAATCCTCCCTATGCCCCCCTGCCGTCCGGCCTTCCCATTCATAGGTGACCTTTCCCAGCACCAGCAGCGCCGCCGTCTCCTCACTGTCTGAAAAAAATTCTTTTATCTCCCCTGCCGCCATCCGATAGACGACGATATCCATCATCATGTCATTTTCCGCATCCCCCGCAGCAGTCAGGCGTTTCACGCCCTTCTCATCATACTCAGGGTATCCGAACTGTTTGCTCATATTATTCTCTCCTTTTAAAACTGAATTTCGGACAGCTTCACAGGCCTGTGCTCCTCTACGGACTTCTTTGCCGCAATGCCCATCAGGACCGGCTTCAGACCGTCCATAACGCCCAGCGGAGTCTCAGTATCCTTCTCAATGGCCTCCACAAACAATCTGACCTCCCTGGAAAAGGACTCCATATATCTCTCCAGGAAGAAATACAGCGGCTTCTCCCCGGTGATGCCATCCGCGTTGCTTAAAACAGCCGATGAAGCCGTATCGTTTGCCGTGGCCACCATTCCCTTTGAGCCGAATACCTCCGCCCGCTGATCATAGCCGTACACAGCCTTTCTTGAGTTGTCGATCACCGCAATGGCCCCATTCTCCATCTTCAGAGTGATGACCGCGGTATCCACATCCCCCGCCTCTCCGATCGCCGGGTCCACCAGGACCGCAGACTGCACATAGATCTCCTCTGCGTCGCACCCCGCCAGATAGCGCACCATGTCGAAATCATGAATGGTCATATCCAGGAACATCCCCCCTGAGACCGCCGCATACTCCGCCGAAGGAGGCTCCGGGTCTCTGGAGGTGATCTTGATGATATGGGGTTCACCGATCTTACCTGCGGTTATGGCGTTCCTCACCGCCTCAAAATTGTGGTCGAAACGCCGGTTAAAGCCCACCTGGTACTTCAGCCTGCTTCCCTCCAGGGCCTTCACCACCTCCTTGATCTTTCCCAGGTCATGATCGATAGGCTTTTCACAGAATACATGCTTGCCCGCCTGAATAGCCTCAATAGAAATAGGTGAATGGGTATTGGTGGAAGAGCAGATCATCACCGCGTCGATCTCCGGGTCATTCAAGATCTCATGATAATCCTTTATTGTCTGCTCCACTCCCAGAGACTTTGCCCATTCTGCGGTCTCCTCCGTCATAAACGGGTCTGCCAGCGTCTTGATCCTGGCGTTTTTAATATGCAGGCAGATACTTTCCGTATGTACCTTCCCGATTCTTCCTGCTCCGATCACTCCAAATGTTACCATGCTTACTTTCCTCCTTCTCAAAACTCATAGCTTCGCTTCATACTAGAAGAATGCCTGCACAAAGAGGTGTGCTATGCACCCTCTTTGACGCCTTAGAAAAACTTCATTCCGTTCACACTTAGATGCCCGCGTGTTCTTTTATGTACTTCCTCGCTTTCAGCGCGTACTCAAAGGGATTTGCCTTTGCGGGATCCTGTTCCGCCTCCACCAGCATATATCCTTCATAATGATTTTCCGACAACACCCTGAAAATGGAATCAAAGTCGATGCAGCCGTCCCCCGGAACCGTAAACGCTCCCTGCCGCACACCCTCCAGAAAGCTCATATGCTCCTTCTTCACACGCTCCACCACCTCCGGGCGGATGTCCTTCAAATGTACGTGCCTGATCCGGTCCGCATACTTTTTCACCAGTTCCACGGGATCTTCTCCGCAGTAGGCAAAATGACCGCTGTCAAAAAGCAGGCTCACATACGCCGGATCCGTACCCGATAACATCCTGTCCGTCTCCGCTGCGGACTGCACTACCGTGCCCATATGATGATGGAAGGTAAGGGAAAGCCCTCTCTCCTTTGCCGCCCTCCCCAGCTTATTCAGGCCTGTGCAGAGAAGCCCCCATTCCTCCTCATTCATGCTGTGCTTTTGCTCGAACACCGGAACGTCCTGCATTCCCTGGATGCTGTAGGACTGCTCGGACACTCCTATCACTTTAGCCCCCATAGCCTTCAGGAACTCCACCTTTTCCAGAAAAGGCTTTTCCGTCTCCTCATAGGGTCTGGAGATCAGAAAGGTGGAAAACCAGCAGTTGCAGATTTCCAATCCCCGCAGTTCCAGCGCCTTTTTCAGGACATTTACCTCCGTGGGATATTTATTGCCTATCTCGGAGCCGCTGTATCCCGCCAGCGCCATCTCGCTGATGCACTGCTCGAAGGTATTCTCCTTCCCCAGATCCGGCAGATCGTCATTGGTCCATGCAATAGGTGCGATGCCCAGCTTTACTTTGCCATTTTCAAACATACTTTTCCTCTTTTCCGCGCCATGCGCTGATTTTATTCCCTTCTCACTGTTGCGCCCATGTCCTCAGGCCCTGAGCCTTCCTGTCTCCCTGCGGCGCGCCCCATATCACTTCCGACATTTACCCTGCCCTCTCAGAACAGTCCCGCCTGCTTCCGACACTTCCGGACCAATCAGGAAAGTTCTGAGCAAAGTGCTTTCTCAGTACCGCCTTGCCTTCCCCCTGCCCTCCAGGACACGGGCATAAGCCGCCCGGCCTTCCGGCTTCTGCGACACTGCCGCAGTTCCCACGTTCCACCAGGAGTCATAGCCGTCGGTCATGGTCTTGGGCAGTACCTTGATGTCTATCAGGGTGGACACCCTCTGCTTCTCTGCGTCCTTCAGAGCCGCCTCCAGCTCCTCCAGGGTACGGACCGTATAGCCCTTTGCGCCGTATCCTTCCGCAACCTTTGCATAATCAATGGGAATCAGACCCCCTTGCAGCTTATCCTTCTCATCCCGATACCGGAATTCTGTTGCCAGATTACCGATACCGTTTGACATCTGCAGATTATTGATACACCCAAAGCCGCAGTTATCAAACAGCAGCAGGTTGATCTTTTTCCCCTCCTGAAGAGAGGTGATGAACTCGCTGTGGAGCATCAGGAAGCTGCCGTCCCCCAGCATGGCATAGACCTCCCGGTCCGGCTCCGCCAGCTTGCAGCCAAGGGCTGCCGCCGCCTCATAGCCCATACAGGAATACCCGTACTCCATATGGTAGGAATCCTTTTCCTCCGTGGTCCACATCCGCTGCAGATCCCCCGGCAGGGAACCCGCCGCGCCGGTGACAATGGCGTCCGCAGGGATGACCTTCCTTACCCTGGCCACCGCCGCCGTCTGGGTCAGCGCACTGCCGGTCAACTCCGCGAACTCCCGGATGGAGCTCTCGTTCCGGGCGCTGATCAAGGGTTCAAAGTCCGCGCCGTAAGCATACTCCGCCAGACGCTTCATTTCCTTCTCCCAGCCCTGTTTTGCCCTGCCGATCTCCTCTGTGTAGCCGCTCCTGTATCCGGCCGCCTTCAAGGCCCGCGACAAAGCCTCCAGCGTGACCTTTGCGTCCCCGATGACGCTTACCCCGTCCATCTTATAAGCGTGGAACCGGGACACATTTACGGTGACAAACCGCACATTCGGATTGCTGTACTGGGACTTGGAGCCGGTGGTAAAGTCCGTCAGCCTTGTACCCACCGCCAGCACCACATCCGCCAGTGCCGCGATCTCATTTGCCGCGGAATTCCCCGTGACGCCCACACCTCCCAGATTATAAGGAGAAGAACCTGCACAGGCGCTTTTGCCTGCCTGGGTCTCCGCAAAGGGAATGTTAAAATCACTGCAGAACTGTTCCAGCGCCTTCCCCGCCTCGGAATACCTCACTCCGCCTCCGCAGATCACCAGAGGATGCCTGCTGTTTTTCAGGATCTCCACTGCATCCGCAAGCTCCTCCTCTGCGGGAATAGCTCTGGTGATCTTATGCACCCTCTTTGCAAAGAAGGAATCCGGATAGTCATAAGCCTCCCCCTCCACGTCCTGACTTAAGGCAATACAGACCGCGCCTGTCTCCGCCGGGTCTGTCAGCACCCGCATTGCCTGTATCATGGAACTCATCAACTGCTCCGGCCTGACGATCCGGTCCCAGTATCTGCATACCGGGCGGAAAGCGTCGTTTGTGGTGACGGAAGGCGCGCTGCTCTGTTCCAGCTGCTGCAGCACGGGATCGGGCTGCCTGGTGGCAAAGGTATCTCCCGGCAAAAGCAGGAGCGGGATATTGTTCACCGTAGCGCAGGCCGCAGCCGTCACCATGTTGGCAGCCCCCGGCCCTATGGAGGAAGCGCAGGCAATGATTCGCTTCCTGTTATTCTGCTTGGCAAAGGCTGCTGCCGCATGAGCCATCCCCTGCTCGTTCCTTCCCTGGAACACCTTCAGTCCCCCTGGATTCTCATCCAGAGCCTGACCAAGCCCTACTACGATCCCGTGTCCGAAAATGGTAAATATACCCTCCACAAACTTCGTTTCCACGCCGTCCCGCAGCACATACTGGTTATCCAGGAATTTGACCAGCGCCTGGGCTGTTGTCATATATGTCGTATTCATTTCATGCCTCCTCTCCTACTTAAGGTTTTTCACTCTCTGGCTACCATCTCGCCGTATTTTGCCTTGCTGTCCTGTATGAATTTTCTTACCTGCTCAAGACCCGGCAGATCGTCGGAGCAGGAATGGCTTGCCACCATCATGGACGCCTCGGCGCTGCCGAACTCCAGACAGTCTATCATTTCCCAGCCCTGGTACAGGCCGTAGAGAAAGCCTGCGGCATAACCGTCCCCGCCCCCGAAGGATTTCAGGCAGTCCACGGGAAAAGGCTTGATGGAAAAGCTCTTTCCGTCCTTTGTGTAAGCGGTGGAGCCTTCCTTTCCATGCTTGATGACCAGGATCCTGGCGTTCTTCGACATCCAGTGATCCGCCGTCTCCCTGTCGCTCCTGCCCGGACAGACCAGCCTTTCCGTCAGGTCAAATTCCTCTCTGGAGCCTAAAATAATATCCGCCTCCCCGGCCAGCATGGAATAATAAATGGAGATCTCATCCTTATTCTTCCAGTTATACTCCCGGTAATCAATATCAAAGATCAGCTTTGTGTTGTTTCTTTTTGCAAGCATGGCCGCCTTTAACGCTGCCTCTCTGGAGGGACTTTCCGCAAGGGAGGTGCCGGATATCAGCAGCGCCTTTGTATTCTTTATATACTCCTCGTCAATGTCATCCACGCAAAGCTGCAGATCCGCTATACAGTTGCGGTACATCAATATGCGGCTCTCCTCCGGCGAAAGGATCTCCGTGAAGGTAAGACCGATCTTTTCCCCGTTGGTGCATCTGCGGATGCGGGAGGTGTCAATGCCCTCCTTCTCAAAATAATGGGTCACAAAATCTCCAAACTGATCGTCGGACACCCTGGCAAAAAAACCCGTCTTCATGCCATGCCTGCGCACTCCCACCGCAATATTGGCAGGAGAGCCCCCCAGATACTTCTTAAAGGTGGTACACTCCTCTAAGGGATGAAAATAGTCCACCGGGTTGAAATCCACGGCGATCCGCCCCAGCAGCACCAGATCCATGGGTCTGCTCTCATCAAACTCAATATACTGCATACTTTTCTCTCTGCCTCCCATTGGAATTTATTTATAAAGACTTTCGTAAATAGCCTTCACGTCCTCCGGACCGATCTCCTTTATCGTGTTGGAGGGACTGCCGCTGGCCATGGCGTCCTCGGTCATTTTATCAATGACCTTTGTGTAGCTTTCCCTGTCGATGCCATATTCCTGCAGGGTGGGGATCTCACAGGTCTTACAGATATCCGCCACTGCGCTCAGAAAGCTTTCGCCGGCCTCCCTGTCTCCCGCGCCTGCTGCCGCAGCGCCGATCTCCCTGCCCAGCCGCCCGAACCGCTCATAAGCGCCGTCCAGCACATAGGAAAGGCATTTCTCCAGAAGCATGGCATTGGAAATACCGTGAGGCACATGGAACAATGCCCCTATGGGCCTGCTCATGCCGTGTACGATAGTCACCGATGCGTTGTTGAAGGCGATGCCCGCCTCCAGAGCCGCCAGAGACATTTCCTCCCTTGCCTGCACGTTATCGCCATGGCGGAACGCCTCCGGCAGCCAGGTAAATATCCGTTTCACCGCAGATAACGCAAACACGTCCGACAGGGGCTGTGCTTTTCTGGAGGTGTAAGCCTCCACCCCGTGGGTCAGGGCGTCCAGCCCGGTGGCCGCCGTGATGGCGGGCGGCGCAGTCACGGTAAACTGCGGGTCGATGACCGCCAGCGTTGGCATCAGTACCGCCCCTTTCAGCAGCATCTTGATATCCCGCTTCGTGTCCGTTATGATAGTAAACTGCGTAGCCTCGGAGCCGGTGCCGGCCGTGGTGGGCACCGCCACCATGGGAGGCGTTGGTTTCTCGATCACCTTTCCCAGATAGTCCGTGATGAGGCCCCCGTTTCCCACCAGGGCTCCGATCGCCTTCATGGAGTCGATGGGGCTTCCGCCCCCCAATGCCACCAGAAAATCACAGCCCTCTTTCTGATAGACCGCCAGCCCGTCTGAGATCATGGTATCCGTAGGCTCTCCCGATATGCCGGAATATACTGCATAGGAAATGCCGCAGTTTTTCAGGGCCTCCTCCACATGGGCCAGATTCCCCAGCCGGATCATCACCTCGTCCGTGACCACCAACGCCTTCTTCCCAAGTCCCTTAAGGCTCTCCTCCGCCTGCTTCAGCGCTCCCGCGCCGCTTACGATCTGCTTTGGCATGATAAATGAACTGCTCATATATACCCTCCGTTTCTTTATTTCAGCCGCTTACGCCGCTGTCACAGCAGCTCCGCCATCCTGATACGGTCATTTAAGGCCGCCGCTTCTGCTCCGCCATCCTGATACGGTCATTCCGCTTCCGCGCTTAGGATTTTATGCTTCCACTCCGTGATCCGCCCCACGATCAGCCTGTCAAGCTCCTCCCAGGGCATCAGAATGTGCCGCCCCTCCGGTTCCCTGTCCGTGAATTCCCAGGCAGGCACAAAAGCATGGTTTTCACGAATATACTGCTCCACCTTCCTGTCAAATGCCTCATCCGTGGAAAGCCGTCCCTCAAACATGGGGGCAATGAGAAGTCCGGCCCTGCCGGCATATTCCATACAGCATCTGTCCCTGTCGGGAGCCAGCTGAAAATAATGAGGCCTCGGCATAAAAGCGTGCTTCCCCGGCTGGACATACAGGATCACATGAGTTCCCTCAAACTCCGTCTCCCCCTCTATAAGATCATTCAGGAACTTACCGTGAAAGCTGCCAAGGACGCCAATTATTCCACCCATCCGGTCCACTCTCACAAATACGTGCTCCAGATCGTACAGGTGTTGAATGTCAAAATCATAATAATAAGCGTATTCTATCACCGTCTCCCCCGGTTCCGCATCCAGCTGCAGCCTGCTGGAGGGACTTCTGAATATTGCGTCCGCCGAATGGGCCTTATCCACCCTGTGTACCGTATACCCTATGGCATCCGGGCGGTAAGGCTCCGCCCTGTCATACCGCAGATAAGGAAGATACCTTTCCGCCAGTTCACGGTCTGTCAATGCTTCTCTCACTTTACACCTCCGAAATGACTTTGTTCCGAATCTCAATGGTGTGGTCGAAAGCCGTATAGTCCGTCAGATACAGCGTCGCCGCCCCCGGCGTCTTGGCCTCACTGTCCTCCTTACCCTCGGTGAAATGGTGTTCCCCGAAGCAGGGACCAATCACCAGGGCGTCCTTTTCGTTTCCGACCTCCGTATACCCTTTCTTCAGCACAATGACCTCGCTGCCGGTAAGCGGCATATCCATAAATTCATTTGTCATCAGGCTGACGCCGGAAAAGGCCAGCTCGATCCTCCAGGGCGCCCCCTCCACACCGGAGGTCCTTACCCTGACGTCCACGCCGTTCTCCACTTCCTTCACCCAAACGTCGATCTGCATATCCGGCCCTGTCTTTTTATTCCGGGAGCCGTTGTCCATTTTCCACCAGTCGCTTGTCTCAGGCTTCTCTGTAAAAGGCAGATAATACCAGCCCCGCATGGTCTGGGACAGGTGGTATTCTCCCTCGGACAGCCGCTCCATCCTTTCACTCTTGAAGGCCCTGTGTTCGCAGAAGCTTCCGGCCACCTTCAGCTCCAGCTTCATGGTTCCGTTATGAAAATAGAAGAAATTGGACTTGCCGCCCATCACCGTATAGGTAAACCGCCCCTGCTGCCCTCTGGCAATTCCGGACTCCTGATAATAACAGCGGAAATCCGGACGGACATAGCAGCCCTCAAACTCCAGCTTCCGGTACTCAGGATGCAGCATGAACCAGATCAGAAAGTCAGGAGAGGTGATGTGCTTTCTATCCACCATTTCAAAAATGGTGTTGCACATCTGCATAAACTCAGGGATGTCATACTTCACCCCCATATTCAGGTACTCCATGTAATAATCCTTTGGGTACACCAGTCTGTCCTTGTCAAATCGGGTGGAATTGGCGGTAAACACACTCTCGTCCGGCTCCCAGTAGGTCAGCATCATTTTCAGGTTGCGGATGGCGTTCTGCTCATAAGAGGGATCTCCCGTGGCCTCGGACAGCATGATCATAGCGTCATTATTCACCCGGTTATAATTGCCTGCGGATTTCTCCGCGAACTCGCCGTCCTCGTTGCAGTCGATCCCCTCCTTCAGATAGGTAAAGGCCGCCGTCTCCATCTCCTTACAGTCAAAGAGCCTGCCGCAGGTCATCAGCACCGAGGCTATCGCCCAGCGGTGGTTTGGCGTATGGAAGCCGCCCTCCAGCATTCCCTTAGCGCCATCCCTGACAATAGCTTCCACCTTCTCCAGAATCTGCTTCTCCCCCTGGGGCAGGCAGTTCTCTTTCGGAATTTTTACAGCCCTTAAGCCGACGCCCGACGCCTTCTGTCCATCTTCCGCCTCCGGCAGCTCCGCCCCTTCAGCCTTTTCCGCCAGATACCGATATACGGGAAGCAGCTTTTTGACGCAAAAAGCCGTGTCGGGAGCTGAAAAAAAGTTACAGGTGATATAATCGAACAGCCCGTTGTCATGCTGTACCCGACGTATGTAATCCAGTCCCAGCAGAATACTGTCCAGCACCCTTTCGTCATGGTAATAGACTGTGTCCTCATTGCAGTATGCCGCCGTCATGGAAGCCACCCGGTAGATCGAAAATTTCGCCTGTACGATTCCCGTAGGATCGGCAAATCCGCCGTATCTTGGGCTCTCCTTGTCCAGTATCTGGATCTGCAGGGATTTTTCCACCCTGTCCTGCGTATCCCGTATCATTTTCTGATAATGCTTCTCCACTTTTATACCCCCTTGTGTGCTTAAAGAGGAATGTTTACACACCCTCTTGCGTTCCCTAAATTAGAAAATCTTCATTCCGTTTCTAACAGGACCGTCTTGATCTCAAAGGCCCGGAAGCTCAGCTCCAGCCTGCCTTCCTTTAGTTCCAGCTCGCGCTCCGGCTCCTCCAGCATATTGCAGGCATAGACGCGTTTGATATTCTGCGCCCCATTCAGCGTCAGGGTCGTGGTTCCCGCGCACCCCTTTGACTCATAGAGGCGCAGCACCACGCCTTTCTTTCTGTCAAAGGCGGGTTTGCAGGTCTCCAGTACCGCGTGGCCGCCCTCCAGCGTGAAGAAAGACGCCGCCGTCTCCACCGCCTCCGGTACAGACCGCTCCCCGACGCCGTCAATAACTGCGCTCTCCGCTCCGGACGCACCTCCGGCTTCTGTCACCTCTACATTGAGTTCATATGCCTCCTCTGTCACCCGGCTTGCCGCAAAGGGTCCGGAGAATGGCAGTATTGAATAGGTAAAATGATGCACTCCCATGTCCGCCGTCATATCCGGCAGCACCGGAGCCCGCAGCAGAGTCAGGGAAAGCCTGCTGTCCTCTGCCGACAGCCCGTATTTGCAGTCGTTCAGCACCGCAAAGCCGTTCTCACCGTCGGTCAGCGCCGCGTACTTGTGATGGCAGGTCTCATACAGATCCTGCTCATACCGCCTGGACTTGTGGGTGGGGCGTTTGATATACCCGAACTGGATCTCTTCCAGTACCTCCTTTGTGTAGACCGTGGTGGGAAAATCCACCTTTAGTATTCTGTGCCTTTCCCGCCAGTCGATCTTAGTCTCAAAATCGATCCTGGGACTGTCCATGGCCAGAAGTATCCGCTGGCGCGCCGTAAAATACCGCTCCCTGTGCTCCACCGTCACAATCAGGGCGCCATCCGGCTTTCTCTCTGCTTTTACGATACAGCCGCCGCTTAAGCCTTCCTCCGCCTGCTCATACATCCTTCCCAGCTCCCAGGCATCGTAAGCAACATTTACATCCCGGTACAGCCTCCATTCGTTCAGCGGCTTCTCGGCGTACTCATAACCGCTGACGCTGTCCTTCAGGCTTACGATACGGCCCTTCTCGTCGATTTCCGCCCGATAATAAGGATTTTCAAACACTATCGCTCCCGCCTCTTCCTGCACACTGTTTCCGTCAGCTTCCGCTTCCAGAACCACATACCCGCAGGCCGGAAGCCGCCGCCCCTTCCAGGTGCGCTCCCAGCTCAGAGAATTAAAAACTGCTCTCCGGAAGCCGCGATCCGCTTCTCCAAGACCGGGACCCGTTTTCTGACAGCCGAAAGCCAGCTCCGCCAGCAGCTGCTTTGCCAGCAGGCGGCTCTCCCGCTCCGTCTCTTCCAGCGCCTGCCTGGCCTCCTCATTGACCCGCTGTATGGAGGAGCCTGGGAGAATATCGTGAAATTCCTGGATAAGCAGGGTTCTCCAGAGAGCTTCCAGCTTCTTTAGCACCTGCTCCTCTTCGCAGACATCCCTGTATTTTCCCGTCAGCCGCATCAGTCCCGCCAGGTACTCCGCCTCCCGCAGGGCATATTCCGCCTTGCGGACTCCCCGCTTGATAGCCGCCTGGGCCGTGTAGGTCCCCCTGTGCCATGCCAGGTACAGCTCACCGTAATAGACATTTCGGACTTTCCCCTCAGCCAGCCTGTCAAAGAACACAGCAGGACTTTCCATGGTACATCTGGGCGCTCCCTCCAGATCAAGGCAGCGCCGGGCCGTCTCCACCATAAGCTCCGTAGGGCCTCCGCCGCCGTCACCGTAGCCGAAGGGATAGAGGAAGGTATCGATCTCCTGCTTCTGATTCCTGTCCTCCTCCCAGCGCCTCCGAAGCTCCCCGGCGTTAAATACAGTATTATTCTTTTTGAAGATATGGGACAGCACCCTGGTGCCATCGATCCCCTCCCACCAGAATACATTATAGGGAAAGGGCTCGCTCTCCGGGTCGCTGCGCAGCAGCTTCTGGGTGGCAAAATAGGGCACCCTGCAGCCTGCCATGATCTGAGGCAGCGCGCCGGTAAAGCCAAAGGTGTCCGGCAGCCAGGCCACTCTGCTGTCCGCGCCGAACTCCTCCCGAAACCATCTTTTTCCCAGAACAAACTGCCGTATCAGACTCTCGCCCCCCGCCAGATTGGTATCGCTCTCCACATATAACCCGCCTTCCGGAAGAAACCGGCCTTCCCCTGCCAGCTCCTTCACCCGAAGGTATAAATTCGGATAATACTCCTTTAAATTTTCCAGGACGGTTGGCGAGCAAAGCAGGAATTTATAATCCGGATACCGTTCCATCAGCTTTACCTGATTGGAATAGGTCCTGGCGGATTTGCGCTTTGTCTCCTCCTGGGTCCAGAGCCACGCCAGGTCGATATGGGACTGGCCGAATACGGTGTACTCCGGTACGGTATCGCTGTTATGCTTCTCCAACAGAGGACGCAGAAGCCCGTCTGCTTTCTCTATGCTGATACGCGAGGAAGGCTCCTCCGCCTCAAAGTCAGCCGTCAACGTAAACTTCTGCAAGGCTTCCCCGATCTTCATAGTGCGCAGATCGCTGTCGGGCATTGCCTTCCAGAGCTCATACAGAGTGTGGTAATCCGCGTAGACGCCAAACAGCTCCTCATCCCAGATCCCGAAATGGCTGCCGCCCACCAAACACTGATGCTTCGGCGGCTCCGGAACAGGTATGGCATCCCGGCTGAAAATACCCCCGCTCTCCGCCCTGACGCCATGTCCCGCGTAGACCTCCGCGTAAACCTCAAACCGTCCGCCGGGAACGCCTCTGTCAGTCAATTCCACAAAGGTGTGCTGCTTATCAATGGAGCCGGCCTCCTGCCCGTTCACAAACACCAGCATCTCCGGCCCTGCTCCGATATGAAGCATGATGCGCTTTCCCGCCGCCTCCTCCGGCAGCGTCACCTCTGTGCGAAACCACCCGTACTCCCATTTCTCTCCCCAGGAGGTCCCTTTCGGAAAAGGGCTAAATTCCTTCTCCCCTGCCTGCGCCAAGGTCAACTGCTCTCTGGTGGTAAATCCGGAGAGCGCCACTTCTCCTAAGGGCGTATAGATCCTTTCCGCAAAGGCTTCATCCCATATTTTCAAACGCTCGTCCCACTGCCTGCCTAATTTCATGTCGCCTCCACCTGCATTAACACATATTCCTGTACTCCATCAAAAACAAGATCGCCAGCGCCTGCCCGTAAGGCATGGGCTTCAACTCGATCTCCTTATAAAAGTCCTTCGTAGTCCGCCCCATGGGAGTGCCGTAGGACACCTGTCTTACCACGCCCTCCTCAGAAATACAGTTCATAACGGGAGCCGCCGCTTTCCGCGCCGCCGCCAGATATGACTTATCTATCAGACCGTCCTTCACCGCCTTTAAAATGCCATAGGCAAATCCGCAGGTGGCGCTGGCCTCCAGATAAGAGTCCGGATCGTCCACCAGCGTGTGCCACATACCGCCCGCGTCCTGATATTTACACAAGCTGTCGATCTGAGCCTTCAATGTATTCACCAGCGTTCTCCTCACCGCCCCGCCGCAGCGACTGACAGACAGGAATTCCGGTATGGCCATGGTGATCCAGCAGTTGCCCCGGCCCCAGAAGGCTCCGGCAAAATTATGCTTCTCCTTGAATGTCCACCCGTGATACCACAGCCCGCTGACCTTATCGCACAGATATTTCTGGTGCAGCAGGAACTGGTAGCAGGCTTCCTCGGTCATGCTCTCATCCTTCAGAATACGTCCCATGTTCGCCAGGAACAGCACCGTCATATACAGGGTGTCGTCCCAAAGCTCCTGCTCGTTGACGGAATCCGAGGTCATATGCTGAAAGCCTCCCTCCTCCGTTCTGGGGAAAGACTCCATGATCTGCTTCGCCGCCTCCACACAGGGCTGCATATACTTTTCCTCCCCGGTATACTCCGCCAGAAAGGACATGGCCAGATAGGGAGCCGCCGTATTTACGTTCAAGGACGGAAACCCGATCTCGATCTGCCTGTCGTAATATTTTTTCAGGGTCTCCAGACAGCTTTCCCTCTTTTCATAATAAAACAGCTTCCACAGTCCGTACAGCCCCACTCCCTGGGTCCATTCCCAGTATTTATATCTGGAGATATCGTCCCCTGCCAGATTATGGCTCTGCATATTTTTCAGGAAGGTATCGTCCGTCTCATAGAGAATGCGGGAAAAGGAATCCACCAGCTTCTCTATTTTGGCGTTGACGCTGCGGATCAGCTCCTTCTTTGCCCGGCACTGTTCCTCCAGCTCGCCTATCAGATCTTTAAGCTCCTCCGGGGTCTTTACCCTGTGATCCGGCTGCCAGTCCGGCTCCTCCACCCGGTGAAAATATCTGGGGGACCAGTCCAGCCATATGGAAGTGATCCCATAGCGGTTTGCTCCCGCCACATCCTTTTTCAGGTTATTTCCGATCATAACAATGAAAGGCTTGTCGGCCTCCTGCAAGCCCATCTTTTCCATAGCAGTGTCAAACATGGACCGGGCAGGCTTCTGCTCCCCTACCACCTCAGACACGATCCACTCTTCAAAGCAATAGCCCAGACCGTTCTTTCTATATACATTCTGAAAGGATTCCCACTCGCCGTCCGCCACCAGGGCAATGCGGTAGCCCTCCTCCTTCAGCTGCTTCAGGACCTCTCCCGCCCCCGGAATGAACCCGGCCTCCGTGACGATCCCCCTCTCATCATATACCTGGGTGCTTTCATCAATGATGGTATCCCCGCTGTCCGTGAATATTATCAGATTTTTGTTCATAATCCATTTTCACCTCCGCTATAATCAAAAGCTTACCAGAGGTTGGCTGTAATTTCCACGCATCTCTTGCTTTTTCCTATGCAAATATTGCATATTTTGCTTTCAAAATTTTCCATTTGCTTGTCCTTTGCATAATTTTTACGAAATTTAATCATTGGTTTTGGCTATTTTGTACAAATCAAGAAAATTTAAAACGCAAATTTCACACAAAAGTGTTGACTTTTGGTTTTACAGTTGGTATGCTACTGTCACAGGGGAACATATCAGCATTACTAAAATCAACGTTTCCAAAACTCATGAAGGAGGATTTCATTATGAAGAAAAGACTTATTGCCCTGCTCCTGGCGGGCACAATGGCCCTTTCTCTGGCTGCCTGCGGCGGCTCCGGTGATAATACGGGCAGCAGCACGCCGGACAGCGGCACGCAGCAGTCAGATCAGGGCGGTTCCACACCGGATGCAAGTACGCCGGACAGCAGCATCCCGGACGTCACTGCCCCCCCCGCTGAGGTGAAAGGCTTTGGCGAGGCCCCCATGCTTGCGGATCTGGTAAGCGCAGGGACGCTTCCCGCGGTGGAGGACAGACTTCCCGTGAAGGATGATATTTTTGTAGAGCAGACTGACGCGGCAGGCGCCCCCCTGGCGATCGGCACCTATGGCGGCGTCATCAACCTTGGAGGCGCAGGCGGCAGCTGGGGTCTGTCCAGACCTGTTATGGAGAGCATCATTCATTTCAATTCAGACGGCACCTACTATGCAAATGTCATCAAGGACTTTGAGCACAATGATGATTACACCGTATGGACCTTCCATTTAAGAGAAGGCATGAAGTGGTCCGACGGCGACGATTTCAATGCGGATGACATTACCTTCTGGTATTATATGTGCCATCTCACCAACTACGACACCAAGAAGAGCTGGGCGGCATTGAAGGAGACCGTGAACGGCGAGGAAGCCTGGGCAAACCTGGAAAAGGTTGACGATTACACCGTGACCTGGACCTTCGTAAACCCCAAGTTCCCTGCCGACTTTATCGAAAACGGCGATTTCAAGTGGTGCTGGGCTCCTTCCCATTATCTGCTTGACATGATCCCCGACTCCATTTATGTGGAGAACCCCTACTGGGAAAAGACGGGCTTAAGCGATGAACAGGTTCTGCTGAACGCACAGGCAAAGGGCATTGACGCCGCTACCGTCAGCGACCTGGGCAAGGCTATCTCCTACTACTGGTGGAACGAGGACGGCATTCCCAACCTGAACTCCTATGTATTGTCCACCAAGGAGGGCAACAATTCCAGAGATGCACAGCTCTGCATCATGGAGCGCAACCCCTACTTCTGGAAGGTTGACGCTGCAGGCAATCAGCTTCCCTACTGTGACGAGATCCACTTTAACGCCACCTCTGAGGACGGACAGGATCAGCTGATGTTCCGCTCCGGCGAACTGGACATCATCGGCGTGCCCATGCAGGATATCGCTTCCCTGATGGCTGACCTTGGCGACACGGCTCAGCTCCGTACCTTTGCCGGTACAGACTGGGGTTCCTATCAGATCACCTTTAACTACACCTGCAGTGATGCAAATTACGCAGAACTTTTCAATAACATCAAGTTCCGTCAGGCAATTTCCATCTGTGTGGACCGGGAACAGGTTTCCGGCCTCCTTTCCGAGGGCTTCCTGGAGCCCGGCCAGTGTGCTCCCCAGGAGGGCAACTTCGGCTATGATGCTGAGTGGGAGACAAAGTGGACGGAGTACGACGTGGATGCTGCCAAGGCTCTTCTGGAGGAGTGCGGCCTGGTGATGGGCAGCGACGGCTTCTATGATTTTGCCGACGGCAGTGATTTCCTTCTTACGATCTATACCTACACGGATTCCGGCGCAGATGCTGCATATCCGGTTCTGGAGCAGTACTACAATAATGCGGGCATCAAGTGTGCCACAAAGGATATCGAAGTATCCGCATTCGACACAGAGATCGACAACAACAACTGGTATGCGGTACTTGGACCTCACACTCCTATCGGCGGCGTTTCCTTAAAATCCAGAGTAGCGCCCTTCGTTCCCATCGCTCAGGCGGCTGAATGGTACGGCGATTTCGGCACCTACTACGGGACAAACGGCGCACAGGGTGTTGCTCCCGAAGGCGATATGGCGAAGCTGGTAGAGGTTTACGAGAAGTGGAACGCTACTCCCGACCCCGATGAAAGAGACCAGTATACTCTGGATATCTATGCACTCCACAAGGAAAACCTCTGGACCATCGCATACCTGAAAATAGCCGGTAATTATAACCTGATCAGTTCCAAGATTCAGAACCATCCTGAACTTCTGGTATGGGATGACCTGTATCAGTATCAGAACCTTGTCCACTACTGGACACTGTTCAAGACAGAGTAAAGGTAAACCTCAGGAGGCGGGGAACCGGGTTTCCCGCCTCCTTTTTTAAGAAAGGGAATTTCTATGGAAGAAAAAAACGTTCCGAAGAAAACCCTGATGCAGTCTGTGGGTGATTTCTTTAAAAAGGATCTGGTCCAGTACATTGTAAAACGCGTTCTGATGTTCATCCCCACGCTGCTTTTGATTTCAGTTTTGGTTTTCTTCGTCATTCAACTGCCTCCCGGCGACTATGTGTCCGCTCACATCGCGGCGCTGGCGGCGGAGGGGGAATTCGTGGATGCGGATTACGCGGCGTCCCTTCGCGCGGATTACGGGCTGGATCTGCCCGTCTATCAGCAGTACTTCAAATGGATCAAGGATATTATCTGGACTCCCACGGATTCCACCTATTACAGGCTGTACGGCTCACATCATAACTGGAAATATTCCTTTGCCTACGGGCGGGACGTCTGGGACGTGGTAAATGACAGGCTGGGGCTCACCATAGCGGTCACGGCGATCATCATGCTGTTCCAGTACCTGGTATCCCTTCCCATTGCAGTCTATGCCTCTACTCACCAGTATTCCGTGGGGGACTACATCTCCTCTGTCATCGGTTTCCTGGGGGCGGCAATACCTAACTTTATCCTGGCCATCGTGCTGATGTATCTGTCCTATAAATGGACCGGAAACGCAAACGTGGGGCTCTTCTCCCAGGAGATGCTGCAAAACGGCATTCATTTTTATAATTTCGGGGAATTCTTAAAACGAATGATCATCCCCATCATCGTCATCGGCACCAGCGGTACCTGCGGCATCATCCGTTCCGTGAGGGCTCAGATGCTGGATGAGGTTGCAAGACAGTATACCCTGACGGCAAGAGCAAAGGGTGTGCCGGAGCGGACCATCATCATGAAATACTGTTTCCGGGCAGCTATCAACCCCACTGTATCCGGGCTGGGCGGCGTTCTCTCCAGCCTGTTCTCCGGCTCCACGGTGACCGCCATGGTATTGAATATGCAGATCCAGGGACCCGTGCTCTTTAAAGCCCTTCAGGCCCAGGATATGTATCTGGCGGGCGCCATCGTAATGGTGCAGGCAGTGCTGGTGGTCATCGGCGTCCTGTTCTCCGATATCGCCCTGGCGTTCCTCGATCCGAGAATCCGTTATTCAGGAGGTGGCAGATAATGTGGAAAAAGAAGCAGAAACAGACTCAGAAAACAAACGACGAATATTATCTTGCCTCCCAGTGGACCCTGATGGGCAGGAAGCTGAAAAAGCATAAGCTGGCAAAGCTGTCCATGCTGATCCTCCTGATCTTATACCTGGGGGCATTGTTCGCGGATTTCCTGGCGCCTTATTCCCTGGACGAATTCGACGCATTATACAAGGACAGTTCTCCCTCCAAGATCCACTGGACTTACGAGGGAGATTTTATCGGCCCCCATGTATACAAGCTGGAAAAGACCATTGACCGCACGGATTTCTCCGTGAAGATCACAGAGGATACCTCCGAATACTACAAAATAAAGTTTTTTGTCCACGGCTCGGAATATAAGATCCTGGGGCTGATTCCCTGTGATATCCATCTCTTCGGTGTAAGTGAAGGAAGCAGCGGCGGAACCGGCGCAAAGATCATGCTCTTTGGCACGGACTCCCTGGGACGGGATATTTTCTCCCGCATCCTCTTAGGAAGCAGGATTTCCCTGACCATTCCCTTTGCCAGCGCCATCATCAGCTTTTTCCTGGGCGTCACCATCGGCTCTATCTCCGGTTACTTCGGCGGAGCGGTGGATATTGTGATCCAGCGAATCATTGAAGTGATTGGCGCAGTTCCCCAGATCCCTCTCTGGATGGCCCTTTCCGCGGCGATTCCTCCGGGGATCTCCACCGTAAAGATGTACCTGTACATAACCATCATTCTCTCCTTTATCAACTGGACCGGCATGGCGCGGGTAGTACGCGGCAAGTTCCTGTCCCTTAAGAATGAGGACTATGTGATGGCGGCTAGGCTTTCCGGCGTATCCACCTGGAAGATCATATGGAAGCATCTGGTTCCGGGCTTTATGAGTTACCTTATCGTTTCCATCACCCTCGGCATTCCGGGCTCCATCGTGGGCGAGACCTCCATGTCCTACTTGGGACTTGGTATCAAGTCCCCCGCAACCAGCTGGGGCGTACTGCTTCAGGAGGCAAGCTCCGTCACCGACGTTGCAAGCCATCCTCACAAGCTGATACCTATCATCTTCGTGACCATCGCAGTGCTTGCGTTCAACTTCCTGGGCGACGGGATCCGCGATGCTGCAGATCCGTACAAGTAAAAGAATGAGAGGTGGAAAATGAACACAGAAAATATTCTTGAAGTCAAAGACCTCCATGTTGACATCCATATGACGGAGGGACTTCTGACAGCCGTCCGGGGCGTGAATTTTGAAATGAAAAAGGGCGAGACCCTGGGGCTGGTGGGCGAGTCCGGCTGCGGCAAATCCCTGACCTGTAAGGCCATCTTAGGGATCAATGATAAAAAATGCGTCCCCAGCGGACAGATTTTATTTGACTCGGAGGGCCTGGGCAATGTGGACCTGCTTTCCCTGGATCAGAAAGGTCCGGAGATCCGCTCCATCCGGGGCAAGGAGATCTCCATGATCTTCCAGGAGCCCATGGTTGCCTTTTCTCCCATGTATACCATCGGCAACCAGATCAACGAAGCCACAAGGCTCCATATCACAAAGGACAAAAAGAAATCAAAGGAGATCTCCATGGAGGTGATGCGCAAGGTAGGCATTGCCAACGTGGAAAAACGTTACAACCAGTACCCCCACGAGTTTTCCGGCGGTATGCTGCAGCGCGCCCTGATCGCCATGGCTCTGGTATGCAATCCCAAAATGCTGATTGCCGACGAGCCTACCACCGCTCTGGACGTGACCATTCAGGCACAGATCCTGGAGCTGATGAAGGAGCTGCAGAAGGACTTTAACATGGCGATCCTTTTCATCACCCATGACCTGGGCGTAGTCGCCAAAATGTGCGACCGGGTGGCAGTCATGTATCTGGGCAAGATCGTGGAGAGCGCAGACGCCTCTGAGATCTACGCAAATCCCCAGCATCCCTATACAAGAGGACTGATCGGTTCCGTTCACAAGATCGGTTCCAAAAAGGAAGAAAGGCTGTTTTCCATCGAAGGCACCGTTCCTCTTGCCATGAACCTGCCCAAGGCCTGCGGATTCTATGACCGCTGCGATGCGCGCATCGAAGGACTCTGCAACAGGGCGGAGCCGGAGCTGACGGAAATCGCCCCCGGACATAAGATCGCCTGCTTTAACTGCCCGCATGAGGCTTGCAGAGCACAGCGTGCAAAGGTGGAGGCTATCCTGAACAAAGAGGAGGCTGGCAAAGAATGAATAAAGACAATATCATGGAAGTCAAGGGACTGCACAAGCGTTTTACCTCCAAGGGCGTTACGGTAAAGGCTGTGACCGACGTCAGCTTCAGCGTAAAGCCTGGTGAGACCATCGGCATCGTAGGAGAATCCGGCTGCGGCAAGACCACGCTGGGCCGCTGTATCGTCCGGGCCTATAACGCTTCAGAGGGCGAAGTCCTTTATCGCACAAAGAACGGTGAGGAAGTAGACTTCTTAAAGGTAGACAAGAAGAAAATGAAAGAGATCCGCAAGGAGATCCAGATGATCTTCCAGGATCCTTACTCCTCTCTCGATCCGAGGATGACGGTCTTAGACATCATCAAGGAGCCCTTGAAGGCCAATTTCCCCAAGATGCCCAAGGACGAAATGGATCAGCGGGCAAAGGCCATGGCGGAAAAGGTGGGCTTGAACCCCATGTACCTGATGCGTTATCCCCATGCTTTCTCCGGCGGACAGCGCCAGCGTATCGGCATTGCCAGGGCGCTGGTCATCGAGCCTCAGATCATCGTCTGTGACGAGGCGGTTTCCGCTCTGGACGTATCCATTCAGGCACAGGTCATCAATCTGCTGCGGGATCTGCAAAGGGAACTGAATCTGACCTACCTGTTTATCAGCCACGACCTTTCGGTGGTGGAACATATTTCAGATAAGGTTGGAGTCATGTATCTGGGTCGGATGGTGGAATTTGCCCCGGCGGAGACTATGTTTGAAAAGCCCATGCACCCTTATACGGAGGCGCTGCTGTCCGCGGTGCCTGTGGCGGACCCCACCATTCAGATGGATCGTATCCCCCTGATGGGTGAGATCCCCAATCCTGCCAACCCGCCCAGCGGCTGTTATTTCCACGAGAGATGCCGTTACTGCATTGATAAATGTAAGACGGATTCGCCGGAGCTTGAGGAAATGCCCGACGGAAGGCTCTGCGCCTGCCACAGGGCAAAGGAACTGAATCTGCGGGGCTTTACCTACGACGAGAATGCAAAGACACAGCCCCAGGCTGCGGCTGACAAGGCTTAATGCCCGCGTGACACCAACAGAGACAAATAGAAACACCAGGGATAACCTATTTGACTATCCCTGGTGTTTCTTCTCTGTTCGTGCCTGTCTTACGTTTATGCCTCTCTCCGGCTTGTTCCTCTCTCCGTTTATGCCTGTCCGCCTTCAGCGTATCGGCACGTTCCTATACCAATACGCTATCCTCCCTCGGAAAACGCTCCATCAGCTCCCTGTATTTCTCCATGCCTTCATTATCCTTAAGCTCTGCGCAGGCTCTGTATGCCTGTTCATAGACATCTGCACCCGCTTTCTCCGGCCGGTCAAAAAGACTTCCGGCAAAATCATCCTCTGCGATAAATTTCAGAATCTCCGAGGCTCTTCCCGTCATAAGCAGGGCTTCAAAATAAAACTGAAGATGAAGAACCGTAGTCTCCCCTCTGTACCGTTCCAGGCATTCCGCCAGAATCTGGGCGTCCTTTCGCCATTCTGCCAGAAACTGCATACGCTGCATGGTAAACGCCGCATACAGCTTTTCATCCTCACCCTGGGCCATGGGAATCAATGCTTCGCAAAGCTTCAGTCCCTCCGCATGGTATTCCCAGCTCCTCTGCAGAAGCATATGGAGCTTCAGGGCCAGAAGCTTTAAGTTGCCGTCATCCTCCTTTAACGCCATCTCCAGGTAGCGCATTGCCTCCCGATAATTCACATCATTTCGGTCTGAAGAATACTTTTTTACCAGAAATACGATCTTCTCATAATCCGACACTCCAAATAAATCATCGATGCTTACGTTGAAAAAAGCCGCGATCTGCGGAAGCAGACAGATATCCGGAATGCTGGCGCCGTTTTCCCAGCGGGACACCGCCTGGGGCGATACCGCCAGGTACTCCGCCAACGCCGTCTGTGTGATCTCCTGTTCCTTTCTCAGTCTTGCGATCTGTACGCCGATCTTCTGTTCCATATAGCAACCATTCCTTTCCGTGACCTGTGGCTTCCTGACAGCGAAAAGCGCAAGCTTTTTGTTGTTGCCGCAGGCACAATAATTTGATTCGGGAAAGCTTTCCTGCTCTATCCATGGATGATAAGGTCATTATACCCTACAGAAACGCCTTTGTATATCAATTGTGCCGTTGAACCGTTTTCACAGGGCAGTTGACATATTGCGGTTGGTTATTGCAATTTAAGCTTCCGTCACCTATAATGAAATAGGCGGCATATCAAGACCGGTCGGGAGGAACAGTCATGCTGGTTGACAATACATTGATCTACGTTCAGAAATATAAAATCGAAATCGGGCGGCCCGAAGGCAGTCTGTATTATGATTTTGATTATGATGAGCGCTCCTATTCCATCAACATGGAATTTCAGCATTTTCATCAGTTTTATGAGATCTGTATTTTTCTGGACGAAAGCGCGGGACATCTGATCGACGGCGTCTGGTACGATATGCGGTGCTGTGATATTGTGGCGCTGCGTCCTTCCCTGCTGCACAAGACCGTATACCCGGAGGGTGCGCCCAACAAGCGTCTGATCATCCAGTTTTCCATCCCGCCCATGGTTTCCGCCCTGGAAGGCTACATGAAATGTATTTACAGTATTTTTGAGGAACCTGTTCCGATCTATCGTTTTGAAGAGCCGTACAAAAAGGCTGTACTGGAAAAATTGAACGACATTTATTATCTGTCACAGAGCCAGAATGAATTAAAGGAACTGCTGATACACAATAAATTTATTGAATTTTTAAGCATGATATACCTGTATCGGGAGAAAAACATCTATTCCAACCATGCCGACTTTGACAACATCACCAACAAAGTCTACAACATTACTGCCTATATACACAGCCACTTTACGGAGAATATTTCTCTGGACTCCGTCTCACGGGAGTTCTTCATCAGCAGCTACTATCTGTCCCACCAGTTTAAGCGGATCACCGGCTTTACCCTGACGGACTATGTCCAGCTGACAAGGGTGCGGAATGCCCAGACCCTGCTTCTGTCCACGGACAGCTCCATCGCAGACATTGCCTTTCAGTGTGGGTTTTCCAGCTTTTCCCAGTTCAACAGGGCATTTAACAAATTTATGCACCAGCCCCCTTCCGCCTTCCGGAAGAACACAAAAATAGCCGCTGCCCATACTTCGGCTTTACAGTAATCTAAAGAAGAAAGGTACATTATTAAAATGAGCTTACTTACACTGTTTATTACTGCCGTGGGATTGTCCATGGACGCCTTTGCCGTTTCCGTCTGCAAGGGTCTTGCCATGAAAAAGCTTTCCTGGAAAAAGGCGCTGGTCATCGGTCTGTGGTTCGGCGGCTTTCAGGCTCTGATGCCCACCATCGGTTACCTTTTGGGCACACGCTTTGAGCGCTATGTCACTTCCATCGACCATTGGATCGCCTTTGTGCTGCTGGCGCTCATCGGCGCCAGCATGATAAAAGAAGCGTTGTCCAGGGAAGAGGACAACGCAAATGACTCTGTGGATATAAAGACCATGTTCCTGCTGGCCCTTGCCACCAGCATTGACGCCCTGGCCGTGGGCGTCACCTACGCATTCCTGCAGGTCCGCATTGTGCCTGCCGTGTCCTTCATCGGCGTCATCACCCTTGTCCTGTCCGTCGTCGGTGTGAAGATCGGCAACGTGTTCGGCTTGAGGTACAAGGCAAAGGCGGAGATCTTCGGCGGCGTTATCCTTATCCTCATGGGATTTAAGATCCTGCTGGAACACTTGGGACTGCTGGGATGACACATCTTAATTATCCCTATGTTTCGCTTGGCTAAATTTTCCGTCGGCACAGTTTAAACCGCAGATTCTTAGTTTCCTGTGGACAATCGACAATCCCGGACCGCGGATCAGTCCAGGCGGCGCAGCTCCGTGTAAGCCAGCAATAGCGGCCCCACACCCTTGGCGTCGTTTTCCACCACCGGCTCGGACATATAGTATTCAAAGCTGCCGTCCCTTCTGAGCTTATCCTCCGGTCCAAGCCCTGCCACCAGGCAGATTCCCCCCAGGTTCAGGGAGCCGTCCGTCTCCTTCAGATATCTGTCACAGATACCGTTGAATACCCTGATGCCTTCTTCACGGTATCTCTCCGGCAAAAATCCCAGACGCACCCCTTTTAACAATGAATAAGCCATAATAGCGCTTCCGCTGGTCTCCAGATAGTTGGGCTCCCTGCCCCCAAGTGCGGGAAGCTGATACCACATACCGCTCTCGTCCTGGAATTTCAACATATCCTCTATCAGCTGTACAAAAACCTTCTTCAGGTTCTCATACTCCGCTCTGTATTCTTCCCCCGGCTCACACTTTGCAAGGGTATCCAACAGCGCCATGGAATACCATCCTAACGCCCGCAGCCAGAAATTTTTGGACAATCCCGTCTCCTTATCGCACCAGAATACCTTTTTGGAAGCGTCATAGCCGTGATAATAGAGTCCGGTCTTTTCATCCCGCATATATTTTACCACGTTGGCAAACTGCCCGAATATATCTCCGTAGTTTTGTCTGTCATTGAACTTTGTCTCATACTCCATATAAAAGGGCTGCCCCATATACATACCGTCCAGCCACACCTGGTCAGGATAGATCTTTTTGTGCCAGAAATTTCCCTCCGGCGTTCTGGGCTGGCGCTGTACCTGGCCATAGATCAAATCAATGGCTCTGCGGTATTTTTCCTTCCCGTTCAACTCATACAGCGCGAACAACGTCTTTCCCGCATTTACATTATCAATGTTATAATCCTCCGGATCATAGCCTGTGATATGACCGTCCTCACTCACCCGATGGTCGATAAAAGCATCGGCAAACTCATAATATTTCTTTTTTCCGGTGGCATGGTATGTCTCCAGCAGGGCAAGGATCATACACCCGTCGATGTAATTCCAGCCGCTGGCCTTTCCCTCCAAAGCCTTCTCAATGTTCCACACCGGAACATCCAGAGTGCTCTTCTCGATCAGTTCGTCGATATATCTCTCAAAAATGGGCATCTGCATGGGCGTTTCTACCTCCATAACCGTATACTGGCACCGTGCGCTTCTTATTTCGGCTTAAAATCATTTTACCTTTTTTCCGCCCTTCCGTCAACCATACTTTCGCCCTTATTACGGTTCCCGTGCTTAATGTGACGCCTTATTTTCACCCCTCATTTACCGCTTTTCTGTCCAGGCAGCTATTATAATATTGAGCCTGGGCGTTCCAAAGCTCATAATATTTTCCGGCCGGTTCTGCCAGAAGCTCTGCATGGGTGCCCACCTGCACGATCTCGCCTTTGTCAAAGACGGCTATTTTATCACAGAAGCGGCAGGAGGAAAGTCGGTGGCTGATATAGATCGCGGTCTTATCTCCCACGATCTCGTCAAACCGGGCGTATATCTCCGCCTCCGCCATCGGGTCCAGCGCCGCCGTTGGCTCATCCAGGATAATAAAAGGAGCATCCTTATACAACGCTCTGGCAAGGGCAACCTTCTGGGCCTCGCCTCCGGACAGCATCACGCCGTCCTCATCAAAATCCTTATAAAGCGGTGTTTCCAGTCCCCCTGGCATTTGTTCGTAGCGCTCTCCAAAACCTGCACCCTTTAGAATCTTCTCCGCCTTTGCCCCGTCCCAGACAGCGGCGGAGGCCACATTGTTGCCAAGGGGCAGGGACAGAAGCGTATAATCCTGAAACACCACCGAGAACAGGCTTAAATACTGCCCATAGTCGTACTTACGGATATTGAAGTCGTTCATGAAGATCTCCCCCTGGGAAGGATCATAGAGACGACAGAGAAGCTTGATAAAGGTGGTTTTTCCGCTGCCGTTCTCTCCCACCACCGCAAGACGCTCCCCAACCTTCAGCTGCAGGCTGATATCCTTCAGGGCATAGCTCTCCTGCCCGACGTATCGGAAGGACACATGATCAAATGTGATCTCAAACCGCTTGTCGCTCCGCTTCTCCACCGCCAGGCTTCCCTGATACATATCATTCGGGATGTCAAAGTAATCCAGATAATCCTGAAGAAACGGCTCATTTGCGCGCACCTCTGAAAAATACTGCACCAACTGACTGATACCGGCTGTCAGCCAGCCCAGACAGCCTACATACTTAATGACGCTTCCCACCGGAAACACCCCCATGGTACAGTAAAAGCAAATAATAAGATAAGAACACAATTCCAGCAGCTTACTGAGAAAGACGCCGGACACATTGCGGATGATCATCCCGTTGGACAGCTTTGAAAACAATTCATAATGTGTGCGGCTTGACCTGCCGTGTATCCGGCCAAGCAGCGTCTGCTGTCGGTAGATCCGGTTATCCATGCCATCCACCGCATAGCCCTGGGCAAAACGATTCTGCTCCAGCATTTCAAGTCCGATCTCCCTGTTTGCTTCCGACGCCTTTATGCTGTCCCAGGAATCATACAGAAGCTTTAACACCAGACAGACTGCCATCGCCGCAAACAGCAGAGCCATCGCCGGGCGGAAGGAAGCCGCTGCCGCAAACGCCGCCATCTCTCCCAGAAATGCCAGGGAAAGCAGCACGCTCACAAGGGACCGGGCAAATATCTTTATATTGTCCGTCATACGCATGACCCCATAACCGTTGATATGAGAGCTTTCTGTGATTTTTCGCCGGCGCTGACGGATGTCCGGATTTTCCATCTTATCATAATCCAGCGACAGGGTCTTGCGGTTCAGGGCCGCCGCCTCATTGTCCTTCAGTATCTTCTCCTGGGTCTCCTCCGCCCTTCTTAGGACCGCGTCTGCCGCGCGTATAAAGAAATTTCCGAAAAGCGTGACCGCCACAAGCAGATATATCCTTTGGGAGCCTGCTTTCCTATACAGGGCGGACACGATTTCGGAGGACATCCACAGGTTGAAATAGGGTGCAAGCTTTTCAAACAGGATCTCAAGAAAGCATACGGGAAAATATTTGGGGTTATTGGCGCTGTACAGCTTAAAGGCTCTCATGGTCACACCCCTTGCTATATTGCCCTCGCCATGGCCGACCGTATCCGTTGCAGCGCTATCCGCCTCTTTGCCTGCTGCACATTCTGCCGCATTTTTTGCTTCGACCTCACTCATTGGCCCTTTCCTCCCTTTCCTCTTCATAGTATCTGCTCTGTACGCCGAACATTTCGGCGTATCTTCCCTGCCTCTCCATCAGCTCCTCATGGGTTCCGCTCTCCCGGATGACGCCCTCCTCCAGAAGCACGATCCTGTCGCAGAAACGGGTGGAGGCAAAACGGTGGGAAATGTAGATCGAGGTTTTCCCTCCTGTCAGAGCACGATATTTCATGTACAGCCGGTTCTCCGCTATGGGGTCCAGGGCCGCCGTGGGTTCGTCCAGAATAAGGACCGCTCCATCCTTATAAATAGCCCTGGCCAAAACCAGCTTCTGCATCTCCCCGCCCGAAAGGTCAATGCTGTCATCGTAAATACCCTTTTTCAGATGGGTGTCCATACCCTTTGGGAGACTTTCTATTTTCTCCCAGATACCGGCTTTGCGCATGGCTGTCTCCGCGTCCTTTCTTGCGCCGGGCCGCTCAAGGTCACAGCTTGCCACGAACTCAAACATCGTAAAGGCGATGGCGTGGACTGACTGGAACACGGCGGAGATCATGGAATAATATTCTTCTATGTTGTATTCTTCGATAGGTTTGCCGCCCACCAGGATCTCGCCTTTGGACGGCGTATATAATCCGCAGATAAGCTTTACCAGGGTAGTTTTACCGGCCCCGTTCAGGCCCACCAGAGCCAGGCGCTCCCCCGGCTCCAGGGTAAGTGATATGCCCTTTAGGGTATAGTCCTTGGCCCCGTCGTATTTATACCACACGTCCCGCAGCTCGATCTTTACAGGAGCGGCCGGAATACTGCTGCCGGGCCCATGGTTCATCCTGCATGGATAATTGAAAAAGTCCCGGTAATAAGCTATCTTTTCCGCCCGGCTGCTGAGCTTTGCCACATCCCCGATGATCCCCTGCATAAATCCGGCTACACTCCCTGCGATCCCGAAATAGAATACAAACTCACCCACAGTCAGCCCGCCTCCCAGCAGAAGCCCTATCAGGACAAGGTATGCCGTACCGTTCTGCAAAAGGGTCAGCGCCCCCGCCAGTATGGACGCCCAAAGTCCCCGCAGACTGCACCTTTTGTTCCAGGCCAGCAGATACGCCTGATAATCCCCCATCATCTTCTGTATCCAGCCTTCCAGCCCGTAGAGCTTAATATCCTTTGCCGCCTGG
Source organism: Bacillota bacterium (assembly GCA_023663285.1). Classification (GTDB taxonomy): domain Bacteria; phylum Bacillota; class Clostridia; order Lachnospirales; family Lachnospiraceae; genus Acetatifactor. Next base: position 25,078 of record JAMPHT010000016.1, on the reverse strand, counting down.
AAATTATCGGAAAGCCCTGCCAGATAGCTCCGCTTCCTCTCCTCCTTCTCCCACTTTTTCTTATTCCTCTCATAGTAGACCGGCTGCCATCTGGTGGTAAAGTAGGACAGCAGGGACGAGACCGCTGTCACCGCCAGAATGACCGGATTCAATACCATGAGCAGGGCGGCGTATATCCCGATTCCCAGAAGGTGCTTCAGCGCCTCCTGCATATCCTTCCGCACAAACTCCAGGGCGCAGTCTCCCATCTCCGAATCCCTGATTGCATAGCCTGACGTTTCCTTATAGTCCTGGCGCTCCGTATTTTCATAGTCTGTCCGGTAGTTATACTCCGCTCCTATTTCCTCCTGGCAGACCAATGTGGGATAATAAGTCCGGGCAAAACACCGCATATCCAGAAAATACCGCAGCAGCTCCAGCGCCGCCGTAAAAAGCAGGAACAGGACCGTCAACACCGCTAATTCCTCAAATGCTTGTCCCTCTTCGATCCGGTCTATGAGGATCCTGGCGAAGAAGGAGTCCGCCAGCGGACCGGCCACTGCCACCGGAGCTGCCGCAAGCGTAAGGAGCACCAGCCCCTTGTCCAGCCTCCACAGCCTTCCCACAGCCCAGGCAAGACTGCTCATTTTGGAGTATTTTGCTTTCTTCATCTCAAACACCATGCCCTTCCCGTTTCGGATAAGGCTATTGTAGCACAACGCAGCCCCAAAAAAGAAATCTGTTGTCAAATGTTTAAAATTTGATGTGAAATGCTTTCGTAATTTTTGCGGCTCTGTCATACATAGACAATCATAAAGACAAAAAGAAATAGCATCCCAAAACCCTGAGAAAGTTTAGATGCTATCTCTTTTTGTATCATTTTTCATAATTTGGTGACAGTTCAGCCGCCTGGGGCAGCAGGACCTCCGTGGAAAAGGCTTCATCCTCGGATGCTCTCGTCACATACCCGCCGTACTTTTTGACAATGGCGTCCACCCTGGAAAGCCCCAGCCCGTGTCCGCTTCCTTTGGTGGTCTTAAATGTCAGCTTTTTCCCGCCGCCTGCCGTATTTGTCAGTGAAAGGTACAGATAATTTCCCTTCATCTCCATATACAGACGTATCAGCCGTTTCTCCGGCGGCAGTTCCATGCAGGCTTCCATGGCATTGTCCATCAGGTTGCCGATGACAATGCACAGATCCAGCTCAGACATGGACAGCGCCACCGGGATATTCGTTTCGGTTTTCACCGTTATCGCCCGCTCTGCGGCAAGGGACAGCTTGCTGTTAAGTATAGCGTCCGCCATGCGGTTTCCCGTCTTGATGACCGTCTCCACGTTGGTCAGATCCTCATCCAGCATATCCAGATAATCAACGATCGACGCCAGATCCCCGTCTGCCGCGTGAACCTTCATTGTCTGGATGTGATGTCTGTAATCATGCCGCCAGCCCCGCATTTTTGTATACATATTTTCCACTTCTGCATAATACCTCTGAAGTATCTCATTTTCAAAGGAGGCTACTCTTCTCTTCACCAGTCTGTCAAAAAGCATTTTCCCACTCCCTACAGATATTTTACCAGTGCGGCGTGTACCTGGTCGTACATTCCCCTGCTGATGGGGACGCTGTCCCCGTTGGACATGATGATCTCCGCTCTTGTGATCTTTATGATATCCTTCAGCCCCACCACATAGGAACGATGTACCTTAAAAAAGGTTTCATCCAGCTGCTCCGCAAATTTGACGAGGGCACACCTGGTTCGATAATTTCCGCCCGAAGTATGGACTACCACATACACATTTTCCGCCTCAACATATAAAATGTCAGTCAGGGGAATCTTCACCTCCGCCTCCGGTGTGGAAATCAGCACGGAGCGCTGGCAGCTGCTTAAGTTATCGACTGCCCTGTCCAGGACCGGAAAAAGCTTTTCCCTGCCCACCGGCTTGATCAGATAGTGCAGCGCCGAGACGTCAAAGCCATCGCTGAAATACTCATAAAAACCGGTGATAAAGACGATCTGCACCGCCTTGTTGTCCCTGCGTACTTCCTTTGCCAGAGCAGTTCCGTTCATTCCCGGCATCTCCACATCCAGAAGCAGGATGTCAAAATCCTTTTTCTCCCCGTATTCAAAGAGGAAGGCTTCCGCCGTGGGATACTGCCTTACCTCAGCCAGACAGTGGTTTTTTCCCGCCCATGCCCCCACGATCTCCGCCAGATACTCTCTCTGCTTTGCATCGTCATCACAAATTGCAACAATATATCTCATGCCGTCTCCATCTTATAAAAGTTCAGCGCTGCAATCACCATGAACACTGCTGTAAACAGGATCAAAAAGATATCCATGATACAATAGGCCAGCACCACGCCCCCCAGCATAGCGCCCAGCACCGCCCCCATCACCGCCGCCATGATGACAAGGCTCTGGATAAACAGCTGAAACAGCTGCTTCCCCACCGTTCCCAGGGTCCCCCCTACCGCGATCTCCGCCACCGCCAGGGCATACAGCTTGTTGGAGGAAAGCACTGCGCAGGCGATCACACAGAACACTGCCGTCACAGGCGACATCCCCATGACCACTGCCCCCGGCACTGTGATCAGCACTCCGTTTATCAGATTCTGAATCAACTGAATCCCCGTGGCGTTCAGCAGCTTCGCAAAGGCGGAATCAGGGATCAGATAGGTATAGGGCGATTTCAGCTCCTTGGCCCACTTGCCGTTCAGCGTGGTAAAAATAAAGGTAATGTAAGCGGACGCCATGGGAATGATATAGGGCTCCACGCCGCCAAAGCCTCCTTCTCTGACGTACAGCCAGGCGATCCCCACTCCCGCTGCCAGAGAAAACAGGGTATTGACATCAAAAATAAAAAATTTCCCCTTTTTATATTCCAACAGCTGCCTGTAAAAGATCGCCCTTGCGCCCGTTCCCCTGTACTGAACGCTGGCCCGGCCAAACTTCTGCTTTTTGCCGATGCGCATCTTCGCGCCGCCCTGCCGCTGGTTCTCCAGCACCTCCTCATAGTCCTCCGCAAACTTGGCGGCGTCCTCGTAAAAGGCGCCTGTACATTTCATGTGGACCGCCCCAAATATAGCCGCTGCCAGCAGGCAGAGATAGAGAATGCTCCCGACAATACTCATGACAGAGACTCCGCCAAACAACAGATGGATCACCGAGATATACCAGCCCACCACCGGCACCAGCTTCACGGCGTCGCTCTTCAAAAAATTTGCCAGGGTAGAGGCGTGCAGCCCCTGGGTCAGATAATAATAAACTCCGATAAGCACCAGCGCCCCCATGAGGCCGTAAGCCGCCCTGACGATCCATTTCCTCTGTGTCTCTCCCAGGCGTTCGGAGCCATAAAGCATGAGCATGATGCAGCCCTCCGTCACATTCTCCACCACCAGGGAAAACAACGCATACACCGCCAGCCGCCAGACCGCCACCCGGAAAATAATGACGCCGCAGGCCACAGCAAACAGATTGAGCAGCACCTGCATAAACAGGGTCCTGATATAGGCATAGATCAGCACCCTCTTGGGACTCACCGGCGAAGGGAACAGAAAATGTGTGTCGCTGTTCCTGTACACCAGCCCCTTGCGCTTTGCATAGGCCGCCAGATTTGCGGGTACGATCCAGAGCGCCAGAAAGGTCAACACCAGCACCATCCCGTCGGGAGAAGCCATACTGAACTGTTCCGCCATCATCCTAAGGGAGGCCGGTACGGCAGTCATATAAAACAAAATAAACACAATATAGAAATAAGTGACTGGCTTGTGCAGGGCCTTTTTGACCCGATTTGCCAAGGTCCGCCGATATAGATACCCTACTGCTCCCATACGCTACCTCCCGTTCTCCGTGTCGTTCCCGTCCTTGGGATCTCTCCGGGATTCCGTGTCATTCCCACTCTCCTGGTTCATCCGGGGCTCCGCGCCGGTCCCGTTCTCCGTGTCATTCCCATTCTCCGGATCTTTCCCGGACTCCCCAGCCTTCTCCGCCTGGCCTGTGACCGCGAAGAACAGCTCCTCCAGGTCCTCATTGGCAAGCTCTTCCTTCACATAGGTTCCCAGGATATGCCCCTTATCCATCACAAAGGTCACATCCCACAGCTCTTTCACCATCTCCAGCATATGGGTGCTGATAAGAACGGTACAGCCGCTGTCCCTCAGCTTGAGGATCACTGCCTTCAACTCCTTGATGGCCGCCGGGTCCAGCCCCACCATGGGCTCGTCCAGCAGGATCACCTTTGGCCGAATGATCAGGGCGCAGCAGATACTGACCTTCTGCATCATTCCTTTGGACAGCTCGTTTCCCAGCTTATCCTGCTTATCGTCCAACTCGAACTTTTCAAGCAGCTGCCTGATCTCCTCCTCAGATACCTTCGTCCCGTAAGCTCTGGTAATGAACTCTATGTGCTCCCGCACAGTCAGCGCCTCATACATATTGGGAATCTCCGGCACATAGGCAAAATGCTTCTTCGCCTCCGTCTCTCTGGAGTCTATCCCCTGGATACGGATGCTCCCCTTATACCGCAGAAGCCCCGCAATACTTTTGATGACCGTTGATTTTCCCGCGCCGTTGGGCCCCAGCAGGATACCCACGCGCCCGTCGGGCACTGTAAAACCCACATCATCCACCGCCAGCGTCTTTCCGTACTTTTTTGACAGACCCGCAACCTCTAACATAACCTCTCCTCACTTTCCATATAAGGTCGTGACACTTCCATGCCTTATATTTACATATATGTAAAAGCCCATGACAAACCTATAGGGCAATACGTATGCTTTCCTGTAAATGTACTTCCCTCAGATAGCCGATATCCCGCCGATGCCCATAGCATAACAGATCAGCCACAGGATCAACAGATGGGCGGGATAAAAAATATAGAAGAAATACTTCATTTTCAGTCCCCGCTCCCCGTTGTATCTGGCAATGGGGATCAGCGCAAAAAACGCCGTTATCTCGCTGAGGCTCATGACTGTCAGCGTGACACAGCCTCCTGTCATGGACAGCACCTTATTTTTCCGCAAAGCATACATCACGGCGATGGTCAGCACCCCCATTCCGCCGTAATCTGTCTGCAGCAGCGTCGCCAGCATCATCGTCACAGCCAGCACCCCCAGATCGCCGCACATCCGCCAGGCACTGTCAGCGCCCTTTTTATGCCTGTAGATCCCCCATGCCGAAAGCAGCATCACGAAAAGCCCTGCATATATCACGCAAAATATAAGCCGCTCCAGCCCGTAGATCTCCGCGCCGAAAAAGCCGGCCAGAAAGCCTGTCACGACTGCCCGCAAACGCAGCGCCACACAAAGCGGGAACAGCAAAATGCCTCCCGCAGTCAGCAGTATCCGGAGCCATTTTTCCGCCTTGAGCTTCGCCAGCGCGTCGAAGCCCCAAAGAGTCAAAATGCCGATCAACAGCGTAAAATACACATTCTGGTATCCGAAATACCACATACGTCCTGTCAGCGCCAGGTCAAAGGGTATCTCAGAGATCAGCGCAAACAAACCTAACCGAAAAATATATTTTTTCACATTCCGGGTCTTTTGAAAGCCTTCCACCAGAAGAAAACAGAAAATAGGAAAACCAAGCCGCCCTATGAGCCGCATCACCTGCATACCGTAAAACAGCAGCCAGTTCTCCTTCATCCAGGCAAGAAACCTCTCTGCATCCCACATCGCCGCATAATATCCTCTTGCCAACACGATCCTGGTCAAAAGCACTGCCGCTGTGTGGTCGATCAACATGGTCACCACAGCAACAATCTTGACGGTGCTCCCCGGAATACCTTTCTTTTTCTGCATGGGCGGCTCATACACCGCCCCCTTAGACTGCGCGCTATCCATTTTGATCCTCCACGTCAGAACATTTTGTATTATTCCTTTAATACAATAATTTATATTTGACCTTTTGTCAATCTTTTCTTGCACATTACCATGGATTATTGTGTATGTTTATTTTTCGCGCCTGCGTCAGGAGTCAGCTTCCGGCGGATGATCGTTTCTGACCGGACCGTAAATAACAAAAATCCCACGCCGGATCCTTACTCCCCGGCATGGGACCTCATGCAGCGCCAAACTGCTGCCTGTATTTGCCTCAACCCACCTTATAACCATTCCCCCATACGACCTTCAGATACCTGGGCTCTCTGGGATTGGCCTCGATCTTCTCACGGATATGACGGATATGCACTGCGATAGTGTTTTCCGCCCCTATAGCCTGCATATTCCAGATGCTTTCGTAGATCTGGCTGTTGGATAGAACGCGCCCTCTCTGCTGTACCAGCAGCCTCAGGATCTTGTACTCAATGGGCGTCAGCCTCACGCTCCTGCCCTCTACCGTGACCTTGCGCTGTATATCGTCGATCACCAGGCCGTCCACCCTGTAGATACGGTCGATATTGACGCACATATTGATCAGCTGGATATATCTGCGGATCTGGGACTTCACCCTGGCCAGAAGCTCCAGGGGATTGCAGTCCGCAACCACATAATCGTCGGCTCCCGCCTCCAGCGCCATGATCTTTGCCGTCTCCTGAGACTGCCTGGAAACCACGATCAGAGGAATGCTGCTGGCCTGACGCAGCCCCGCGATCAATTCGATTCCCTTGTCCCAGCCCTTGCTGCCCAGCTCCACATCCACCAGCATCAGCAGAACCTCTTTATCCTTTAAAAGCCTTCGCAGCTCCTCTGTGTCTGCTGCCGTTGCCATCTGCAGTCCCTCGCCCGCAAACAAAGGCTCCATTTTCTCCGCAATTCCCGTCTGATTGTTGTACACTAATACTTTTTTCATGGCTTTCCTCCTCCGTCACGCTCTCTCTATGATATATGTCAGATTTGACCTGTAAATATTCCTGCTTCTTTCTATTTTTAGCCATTGTACTACACACTTGTATCAAAGTTGCAACAAAATAGAGAGTGTTTTCACACTCTCTGTTTTTATGTTTCCTACATTGTTATAGACTGCTTTTTTGTTCAAAGGTTTCACTCTTTTGTACTTTTTTCTTTTTCTTCTTTTGTTCCTGTCTTTCCCTCTTTTCCTGCTCCGCCTCCTGGCGCTGTTTCGTCAGCAGCCGGGCAGCCTCTTCGTTGCGCAGGTTCATCTCATCCACCTCGAACATATCTTCCTTGCCCAGGCGACGGAACCGATTGATTCCCGCCGTCAGTATCAGAACACTGTTCTTAGTGGTCTCAAAGGCTCCCTCCTGATACAGGGAATAGAGCAGAAGCCCTACGGGAACTGCAATGATCATACCGATAACGCCGCCCACCTTGTACCCGATAAAGAGAAGAAACAATGTGGGAAGGGGCGGCACGCCCATGGAATCTCCCACGATCTTTGGCTGGATCAGCTGTCTCGCCAGCTGTCCGCCTCCCCATATGATCAGCAGCCACACCGCCTTCTTATAATCTGCTGTCAGCGCCTGGATGATCGCCCAGGGGATCAGCACCGTCCCCGTTCCCAGAAAAGGCAGCAGATCCAGAAAAGCAATTCCCAGCGCAATCAGCGCAAAATAATTGACTCCCAGCAGCCCCAGGCCAATAAGCAGAAGCAGATACATCCAGACCTCTATCTTCAGCTGTGCCTTAAAGTATCCCCCCACGGAATGGGACAGGCTGCGCTGCACCGTCCTGTAACGCACCTGTATGGAAGCAGGCATATGTGTCCTGAACCACTCGTTGATCTGCCCCCGCTCCGCCACAAAGAAGTAAGAGGACAGCAGCGCCATGATCATTCCGATGAAGAAAGTAGGCAGCCACTTTGCGAAATTGCCCGCTGCGGCTATGGTAGGCGTACCCAGCTTCCCCACAAAATCTCCCAGAACGATCTCGATCTGCTCCACCAGGTCGTCTACCTTCAATTGTGACTCTCCCGGCAGCTTCGCCAGAAGCTCGCTCAACATTTCCCCTATATTTTCCAGATCCCTTTCCAGACCGGCCAACATTTCCGGCAGCGCCTCCAGCAGCCCGATCACCTGGGCTGCCAGCTGAGATATGATGAGGTAAAGCAGCAGCACCACCAGTCCGATTATCACAACAATGACAAACACACTGCCCGCTTTCCGCTTGATCTTGACCTTCTCTTCAAAAAAACGCACCATGGGACCGGCAATCAGAGATATGATCCAGCCTATTACAAAGGGCAGGAAAAAGATCAGAATTCTGGGCAGAAGCAGAATGACCGCAACAAGCAACGCCACAGCGATTGCAAGGTTTACCAGCGCTTTACTGTACTTCCTCATGACTTTCCTCCCGAATACTGCTCTATGATGCCGTCCAGAATCTCATAGATTTCTTCCCTGCCCTGCTTTGTCTCTGCGGAAAAGGGAATCAGAACGGTTCCCTCCCCCGCCTTAAGCGTGTCCAGGATCAGCTTCCGCTGCTTTGGCAGCTGGCTCTTTTTGATCTTATCCAGCTTTGTGGCGATGAGAACAGGCTGATAACCGTTTGCACAGATCCAGTCATACATCACCCTGTCATTCTCAGATGGGGCATGGCGTATATCGATCAGCAGAAACACAGCTTTAAGCTGCTTTGACCTTTTCAGATACCGCTCCACCATTTTCCCCCACTGGGCCTTCACGCTCTCGCTTACCCTGGCGTATCCGTATCCGGGCAGATCCACGAAATAAAGGGCGTCATTCACATTATAATAATTGATCGTCTGGGTCTTTCCCGGCTGTGCGCTCGTTCTGGCCAGGGATTTGCGGTTCATCAACGCATTGATCAGCGACGATTTCCCCACATTGCTTTTCCCTGCAAAAGCCGCCTCCGGATAAATATTATCCGGCAGCTTGCTCGTAATACCGCACACCGTCTCCAGACTCACCGCTTTGATGACCATAGGAAGGTTACCTTTCGTATGCGTTAAATGACTTTTTCCAGCCTTTTTCTGTCCTCGCCCCTGTGGATCACCACAGGTTCATCCCCGTTTTCCACCACCGGCTTTGTAATGATACATTCTCCGATAGAATCATCTGAGGGAATGGTATACATGGTATCCATCAGCAGACCTTCCATAATGGATCGAAGCCCTCTGGCTCCCGTCTTTCGCTCCACTGCCTTCTCCGCAATGGCGTCCAGCGCCTCCTCGTCAAAGGTAAGTTCCACCTCATCCATGTTGAACAGCTTTCTGTACTGCTTGATCAGCGCATTCTTGGGCTCCTTCAGAATGCGTACCAGAGCCTCCTTATCCAGCCCGCTCAAGGTGACGCAGATGGGCACACGGCCCACGAACTCCGGAATCAGCCCAAATTTCACCAGATCCTGAGGCGTCACCTCCTGCAGCAGGGCGCTTAAGTCCTTTGTGGTTTTCTGGGACACCTCGGTGTTAAAGCCGATCGCCTTGCGGTCCAGCCTTGCCTCTACGATCTTATCCAGACCGTCAAAGGCGCCGCCGCAGATAAACAGAATGTTCGACGTATCAATGGAGATCAGTTCCTGGTGAGGATGCTTCCTGCCTCCCTGGGGCGGCACATTGGCTACCGTACCTTCCACTATCTTCAACAGGGCCTGCTGCACTCCCTCACCGGATACATCTCTGGTGATGGATACATTCTCGCCCTTCTTGGTGATCTTATCTATCTCATCAATATAAATGATGCCGTACTGCGCTCTCTCCACATCATAGTCAGCCGCCTGGATCAGCTTCAGCAGGATATTCTCCACATCCTCGCCCACATAGCCGGCCTCTGTCAGGGTGGTGGCGTCAGCGATGGCAAAGGGTACATTGATGATCTTTGCAAGGGTCTGAGCCAGATAGGTCTTTCCCGAACCTGTGGGGCCAACCATGATGATATTGCTCTTCTGAAGCTCAATGTCGTCCAGATCCTTGGGCGCCGTCACACGCTTATAATGGTTATATACCGCCACTGACAGTACCTTCTTCGCCTCCTCCTGGCCAACTACATATTCGTCCAGAAAGCTTTTGATCTGAATAGGCTTCAGTAAATTGATCTCAGGATGGGAAGCCTCCTGTACCTCGTCATCCTCCAGCTCTTCCTCCAGAATATCCGCGCAGATATCGATACACTCATCACAGATATACACCCCCGCAGGGCCTGCGATCAGCTTGCGCACCTGCCCCTGGGTCTTATTGCAGAAAGAACATCTTATATCGTTTCCTGTCATTTTGGGTGCCATTCTTTTACTCCTAAAATTTATTTTGTGTCATGGGATGTGATCACCATGTCGATCAATCCGTACTCCTTGGCTTCTTCAGCGCTCATCCAGTTGTCCCGCTCCGTGTCGGCACAGATGGTCTCATAATCCTTACCTGTTTTCTCCGCAAGGATATGATTCAGCTTTTCCCTGGTCTTTAAGATCTGCCTTGCCGTGATATCGATCTCTGTAGCCTGGCCCTTGACGCCGCCCGACGGCTGATGGATCATCACCTCAGCGTTAGGCAGGGCATACCGCTTGCCCTTTGCTCCTCCTGCCAGCAGGAAGGATCCCATACTTGCCGCCATACCGATACAGACGGTGGACACATCGCATTTGATATAATTCATGGTATCATAGATAGCCATGCCTGCGGTGATAACGCCGCCGGGGCTGTTGATATACAGGTGGATGTCCTTTTCAGGGTCCTCCGCCTCCAGGAACAGAAGCTGGGCCACCACAATGCTTGCGGAGGTATCGTTTACCTCCTCGCCCAAAAATATGATCCTATCCTTCAAAAGTCTGGAATAAATATCGTAGGACCTTTCTCCCTTACTGGTCTGCTCAATGACATAAGGCACTAAACTCATAGTAAACTCCTCCTAAATAAAATTATTATAGCCTAACCTGATTCCTTTTTCAATGTATCCGACGGGAATTAATAAAAACTTAAGCTACAGTAAACGGTTGCGCCCCATCGACCCGGAGTGCAACCGTCCTCTTATTCTCTGGTAACTTAAGCTTCCCCTTCGGTCTCTGCCGCCGGCTCTTCTGCGGGCTTATCTTCCTTTGCCTTCTTAGTTGTTTTCTTTGCAGCGCTCTTCTTCGCGGCGGGCTTGTCCTCCTTTGCATTCTCCACCAGGAAGTCTACCGCCTTTCTGACGCAGATATCCTGCATCACCTGCTTCTTTCCGTTCTCGCCCAGAAGCTCCTTCACCTTGTCGGCATCCATCTTATATGCCTCGCCCATGGTCTTTGCCTCTTCCTCAAAATCTTCCTCGGAGGCTTCCATCTTCTCGGCAGCCGCCACTGCCTCCAGCACCAGTCTGGACTGGATACGCTTCAACGCCTGAGGCTTTACCTGCTCCATAAGCATCTGGGCGGTCATGCCGGTAAACTGCATATACTGCTCCATGGAAATACCCTGGGACTGCAGACGCTCCGCATAATCCTGCACCATCTGTCTCTGCTGGGTATCGACCATAGCGTCGGGAATGTCCATCTCTGCGCCCTCAATGACCGCCTCGATGACTGCATCCTCCTTTGCGGTCTTAGCGTCCGCTTCCTTCCTGTCAGCCAGCTTCTTCCTGATCTCTTCCTTATATTCCTCTACGGTATCGCTCTCCTCGGAGACCTCTTCCACAAAATCCTCGTCCAGCTCAGGAAGCAGCTTCTCCTGAAGCTTGTTCACCGTACATTTGAACACGGCTGCCTTTCCTGCAAGCTCTGCTGCCTGATAATCCTCCGGGAAGGTCACGTTCACCTCGGTCTCCTCACCGATCTTTGCGCCGATCAGCTCGTCCTCAAAGCCGGGAATAAATGCGCCGGAACCGATGGTCAGAGGATAATCCGTACCCTTTCCGCCCTCAAAGGCTTCGCCGTCCACAAAGCCTTCAAAGTCGATGGTTGCAATATCGCCCTTCTGTACGGCTCTGTCCGTAACGTCCACGGTTCTGGCGTTCTTCTCCCTCTCCCTGTCGATCTCTGCGTTTACTTCCTCGTCCGTAACGGCCGTATCCGCCTTCGGCACCTTCACGCCCTTATATTTTCCAAGGGTCACCTCCGGCTTCAGAGCTACCTGAGCCGTAAAAATAAAAGGCTTTCCCGCTTCCAGCTGGACCACGTCGATCTTCGGGGAGGACACGACCTCCTCCGTACACTCCTCCAACTCCTTTTCATACGCATCCGGAACCAGAAGGTTTGCCGCGTCTTCATAAAAGATGTCCCTGCCGTACATCTGCTCGATCATTTTGCGGGGCGCCTTGCCCTTGCGGAATCCTGGGATACTGATTTTATTTTTACTCTTCTGATAAGCGCGCTCGATCGCCTTTTCCAACTCCTCGGCGGGAACCTCGATGGTCAGCTTCGCCATATTGTTCTCTAATTTTTCTACCTGTAAACTCATTGTTACATTTCCTCCTTATTCAATCTGCTTCCGAATAAATCTTACTCTTATTGAGAAACATAGAAGCAGCCACAGTCATTTTAAGATTATAACATAAAATCAACAGAAATACAAATATTTTATGAAATATGCGCCTAAAAATTTCCAACATATTTTTCTTTTCCCAGGTCATACTAACACCAAGATAAGTCGCGGCAGACGCTTGACTTGAAGATCACTTCAGGATGAGTGCTTGCGGCACTTATCTTGAAGATAGAGAAGAAAACAAAAATACACTTTTATGGAGGTGAAAAAGAATGACCGGTAACAGAAGTAATAGAGTAGAAGTGCCTGAAGCAAAGGCAGCAATGGATCGTTTCAAAACTGAGGTTGCATCCGAGCTTGGCGTAAACCTGAAGGAGGGTTACAACGGTGACCTGACTTCCCGTGAGGCTGGTTCCATCGGCGGTGAGATGGTTCGTCGTATGATCAAGAAGCAGGAGGAGCAGATGAAGTAATACTTCTCTCTCTGCGTATCCAAAAGGCCAGGGCAAAAGCCCCGGCCTTTTACTGTCAGAGGATCCCGCCGCTTTGGGGAACTCCTGCACCGCCTTACTCTCCGAATACCGCCTTGTAGTCAGCCTGGAACTTTGCGATACCCGCATCTGTCAGCGGATGCTTCACCATCTGCTCGATCACGGCATAAGGAACCGTGGCAATGTCAGCTCCCGCCAGCGCGCAGTCGGTCACATGGATGGGATTTCTCACGCTGGCAGCGATGATCTGGGTCTCGATGCCGGCAATATCAAACATCTCGGCAATCTCACGGATCAGGTCAACGCCCCTCTGACTGATATCATCCAGACGCCCCAGAAAAGGAGATACATAGGTTGCGCCTGCACGTGCTGCAAGCAGTGCCTGGTTCGCGCTGAATACCAGCGTCACATTGGTCTTGACCCCCTCTGCGGTAAGCGCCTTGCAGGCTTTCAGGCCCTCTACGGTCATAGGGATCTTTACTACCATATTAGGGTGGATCTTTGCGATCTCACGCCCTTCCCTGATCATACCCTCGGCGTCCACGGTGGTGGCTTTCACCTCTCCGCTGATAGGTCCGTCGACGATGGAAGCAATTTCCGCAATTACCTCTTCAAAGACCCTTCCCTCCTTTGCAATCAGGGACGGGTTAGTGGTAACGCCGCAGATCACCCCCATATCATTTGCCTTTTTAATGTCCTCAACCTTTGCCGTGTCAATAAAAAAACGCATACTCCAAATCTCCTTTTCTTAATTTATCCTGTTATATGTCCGCGCAGGCGGACGACCTATGTTCAGTATACTAGGATGTCCCCGAAAACTCAAGCCTTTTTCCGGAATTTTTCAGCAGAGGCAGATATCCTTTACCACCCGGAGCTGTCCTTTCAGCACCGCTCTCTGCCTGGCGCTTATTCTGCCTCCCGCCTCTCCCGTACAGAGCCGGAGCAGTTCCGCTGCCTCCCCCATATTCGGCAGGCGGTCCTCCGGGCAGGGAGCCGTACATTTATCCGCTATTTTTTTAAGCAGGCCCCCGCCCTTCCGCCCCGTCATCGCCTGGAGCGTCCGCCCCAGGCCGTATATATCCGCCGCAGCCGTCTGCAGTCCGCCCGGCTCAAACTGCTCCGGTGCGCCGAATCCGGGCGTCCCTGCCCTGTCGGTGTGCCTGCCCGGCGGACAGGCACAGCCGAAATCCAGCAGCTTTACGCCTCCCTCCGGCGTCAGTATCACGTTTGACGGCTTTACATCCCGAAATATCAATGGCTCCTCCCTCTCATGCAGATACTTAAGCCCTTCCGCCAGCCGGACTCCGATCCGGGCAGCTTTTGCTTCGCAGAAGCTGCCTTCGCGGCGCAGAGCGGTCTCCAGACTCTCCCCCGGCACATATTCCATCAAAAGAAATCCCCTTGACTCCTCCCGCCAGAAATCAAAACATACAGGAAACAGCGGGTGGCCTGTCCCCCTCTGAATACCCGCCTCCCGTTCCAGCATCAGAGCCTGTCCGCACACCTTGCAGGCATATACACGCCCGCTGCGGTCCTCCACCAGATACACCTCCGCAAAGGCCCCTTTTCCCAGAAGCCTAATTCTCTTATACTGCTCTCCCCTGCTTTCTGACACCCTATCCCTCCCCTTCTGCTCAGAACTCCTACACACACTTTCAGTCATGCCGCTTCAGCGGCACAAACCAATCCCACGGAGTCTGATGACTCCGAGAGGAATGCCTGCCCAAAGCGAACTTGTTCGCTTGGCATTCTTCAGTGTGAGATTTAGAATTTCTTTGCGAAATGCCCTCTGGCATGAGCATTAGAAATTCTTCTCACACTTGCCAACAGGATCGCTGCCGCCGGCGCTTCCTTCGGTCCGCCGGAAGCAGCAAGCTCCTTCAGACGCTTTTCCGCCTGCTCCTCCGAGCGGATCTCCCGAAGGCCCAGGGCCTCCTCCAGATTCCTCTCCTCTGTATTTTCCAGAAATCCATCCGTTGCAAGCAGCAGTCCCGCCCCGGCCTCCAGATAGCCTCTGAACTGCCCCGGCAATCTGCCTGCTTTCCCCTTCCCGAAGGATGTGCTGAGCAGAAACAGATTCTGCCCGCCTCCCATTGCCAACAGCTCCTCACCGATTCCCAGAAGCAGCGTCAGTTTTCTCCCCTTCGAGACTTGCGCGGCCTCGGAAAGCTCCGGCATATCCGACAGTTCCTTTTCAAACCGCTTCATCCAATAAGACGGCCGCCCTGCCGCTCTGTGCCAGGGCGCCGTTCTTCCCCAGCTCCAAAGAGACTCCGCCGTATCCCGGCAGATCCCGCTGTCCTCTGCGGTGCAGAGACAGGCAAAACAGACCGGCGTCCGCCGGCATACATACTGCTGCAGCAGGAGAGAGCATCCGCCCTCTCCCTGCCGCCTGTAACAGGTCATCAAATATTCCATAGGAAAATCGTCCTCGACTCTAATTCTTACTTTACAAAGATATTTACCAGATCGTTGAAGAAAATAAGGACCATTAAAACCATAAAAAACATAAAACCGACAAAATGAACGACGCCTTCCTTCTCCGGCGGCACCGGCTTGCCCCGTATCACTTCCAGCAGCAGAAACAGCAGCCGTCCGCCGTCTAAGGCCGGGATCGGCAGGAGATTCAATATCCCCAGATTCACGGAGAGCATTACGGTAATGTTCAACATATTCAAAAGAACGCTCTGCCAGCCGTACTCTTTGGATTCCTCATAGGTGGCTCCCACCACGTTCACCGCGATCCCCACAGGACCCGCCACATCTTTTCTGGTGACCCTGCCCTTGAATATCATTCCCAGACTGGTGTATGTCATCTTCACGGAATACCGCACCTCATACCAGGCATATTTCAGCGTCTCTATCCCCTTGGGTTTCACAAAATCATTATTGCTGATACCCAGCAGGTAATATCCGTATTGCTCATCATATTGGGGCTGCAGCGTAGTGGTGTACCGCTCCCCGTCCCGTTCATACACCACCTCCAGATCGCCGCCCTGGTAAGTCAGCTGCATATATACGGAAATCTCCTGATAGAGATTGATCCTTTCCCCATTCAGGGAAACGATCCTGTCCCCCGCCTGCAGTCCCGCGGCCTCAGCTCCGCCGCCAGCCACCACGGCAGACGCTACCGGATCCCGTATATAGCTCATATTTGCCACCACCACTGAAAGGATAAACGCCAGCAGCAGGTTAAACAGGGGGCCTGCCACCACCGTGGCGATCCTCGCCCATACCTTGGCTTTCAGAAAGGATCCCGGTCCCGGCTCTTTTGCCTGGCCCGTGGCTTCATCCCTTTCCTCCACGCCGTCCTCGCCCTCAAACATACAGGCGCCGCCTATGGGAAACAATTTCAGAGAATAGATCGTCCCCCCCTTTTTGCGGGAGATAATATTGGGACCCATGCCCACCGCAAATTCCACCACATGGATACCGTTTGCCTTGGCAATCAGGAAGTGGCCGAATTCATGGGCTATGACCACTAACCCGAAGATGACAATAAACCAAATAAGAGTTACCATTTACTGTTTCATCCTTCCTGCAATATATTCATAGGTCTCCGTCTCCGCTTCCAGAATGGCCTCCACACCCGGATCCGGGATCCGGCTGTGATGCTCCATAGCCTCCTCGATCAGCTCTGCAATCTGCAGATATGCTATCTTTCTGTCCAGGAACAGAGCCACCGCTCTCTCGTTAGCTGCATTATATACCGTAGGCATACTGCCTCCCAGCTCCGCCGCCCGGTATGCCAGCGCAAGCCCTCTGAAGGTATCCGTATCCGGCCTTTCAAAGGTAAGGCTTCCCAATTCAAACAAATCCGCACGTTTCCCCGCCATGGGCCTTCTATCCGGATAAAACAGGGCATACTGGATGGGCAGCTTCATGTCCGGCATTCCCAGCTGGGCAATGATTGCGCCGTCCACATACTGTACCGCGGAATGGATAATGCTCTGGGGATGGACCACCACCTGTATTCTGTCCAGGTCCACGCCGAACAGCCATTTTGCCTCCATGACCTCCAACCCCTTGTTTACCAGGGTAGAGGAATCAATGGTGATCTTGCGTCCCATGGTCCAGTTCGGATGCTTCAGGGCGTCCTCCACCCGGATCTCTGCCAGCTGCGCCCTGGTTTTTCCACGGAAAGGACCGCCGGAAGCAGTCAGCAGGAGCTTCTCTATTTTGTCCGCCGGTTCTCCGTTCAGCGACTGAAAGATGGCGCTGTGCTCGCTGTCCACCGGCAGAATGGACACGCCCTGCTCCTTTGCCAGCGGCATGATGATATGTCCGGCAGTCACCAGGGTCTCCTTATTTGCCAGGGCAATATCCTTACCGGCCCTGATGGCGGCAATGGTGGGTCTGATACCAATCATTCCCACAATGGCGGTCACCAATACCCGGCTTTCCGGAAAGACCGCGATCTCCAGCAGTCCCTCCATCCCCGCAACGATCTTCACATCCATATCCCTGACCCGGTTCCGAAGATCCGCCGCCGCTTCCTCGCTCCACATTCCCGCCAGCGCCGGGCGAAACTCCCGGATCTGCCGCTCTATCTCCTCCACGTTACTTCCCGCCGCCAGGGCAGCCACCTGCAAATCAGGATTACTGCGCACCACCTCCAGGGTCTGGGCGCCGATGGAGCCCGTGGAACCTAAAATTGCTATTTTCTTCATATACTCAACATCCTCTGTTATCCCAGCAGAAAAACAATCAGGAAATAGGTCAGCGGAGCCGTCGCGATCACACTGTCAAAGCGATCCATGATACCCCCGTGCCCCGGTATCAGCTTCCCGTAATCCTTGATGCTTCTGTTTCGCTTTATGGCGGAAGCCGCCAGGTCCCCCAGCATACCGGCAACGCCCCCAAGCCCGCAGATGACCCCCAACAGGATCAATGTTTTCGGGCCTGCGGCCTCGAACTCCCCTATTCCTAAACAAACCCCGTAAAGCACACCGATGAGGGCTGCGCCGATCACGCCGCCGATACAGCCGCCAAGGGTCTTTTTGGGACTCAGCCTGGGGAATACCTTTTTCCTGCCCACCAGCTTTCCCACACAGTAGGCGCAGGTATCACAGCCCCAGGCGCTGATGAGGATCAGCCACACCAGCAGTATCCCATTCTGATGCATCCTGGTCAGATCAATAAAGGACAGCATCACCGGGGCGTACAGGAATGCAAAGATCGACGCCATGACAGATTCCGCCCGGTATTTGGGGAATGTCAGCACATAGACCAGCAGTTCTCCCAGAAATAAGAAAACGATGCAGGGCGTTATGTAGAAAAGCCGCTGTCCCTCCAGCACCCCCACGTCTCGAAGCAGCAGCAGTCCGTAATAGACCGTCACAGCGGCGATACCCGCCAACTCCGGAGCACTGATCCCCTTTTTACCCTCTTCCCGGACTCCCAGGGCCTTTGTCAGCTCCAGATAGCCGATCAGGGCAACCACATACAGAACTACGGGCAGCAGCGGCGCACCCACCCAGAAGGAAACAAAGGCAATCACCAGCAGCACTGCGCCGCTCAAAAGCCTGGTCCAAAACATAAGGTCATTCCTCCTTCACTCCGCCGTATTTTCTGTCTCTATGATTATATGCCTCCACAGCTTTTATCAATTCTTCCTTCGTAAAATCCGGCCAGGGCACGGGAGTAAAGTAAAACTCCGTATAGGCCAGCTGCCACAGAAGGAAGTTGGATATCCGCTGCTCATTGCAGGTGCGTATCAGCAGATCCGGATCCGGGATCCCCGCTGTATCCAGAAAACCGTTGAATTTTTCTTCCGTAAGCTCTTCCGGCTTTACCTCTCCCGCCGCTATTCTGTCCGCCAGCCTTCTGACTCCGCGGATGATCTCATCTCTCCCGCCGTAATTGATGGCAATCTGGAAATGCAGGCCGTCGTTGTCCCTTGTAGCCCTCTCCAGCTCCTCAATACGGGTGCGGATGTCCTCGTCCAGACGGGACTTCTCCCCCAGCACCCGGACACACATCCTGTTCTTTTTGGCCGTCTGGAGACAGGTTTTCATATAGTTCCGCAGCAGCTTCATCAGAGCGTCCACTTCGTCCTTCGGCCGATTCCAGTTCTCCGTGGAAAAGGCGTAGACCGTCAGATACTGTATCCCCATCCGGTACGCCTCCTCGCAGATGGTCTCCACAGTCTTGGCCCCCTGGACGTGTCCGTAATTCCGAGGCATTCCCTTCGCCCTCGCCCATCTCCCGTTTCCGTCCAGAATGATTGCCACATGACGCGGCATCCTTAACTCTTCACCCATATGATCCCTTTCACATTACATCAGATCCACTTTTGCACAAAGAGGGAGCGGAATCATTTCCACTCCCCCGCTGTATGCCATACTCCATTCGCACTTCCAGTCATGCCGCTTCAGCGGCACAAACAATCAATGAACCGCTGCTAACCCGGAAGAATCCGCTTGCGGATTCTTCTCGGAATGACTTAGATTTTCTTAGGCGGCGTCCAAAGAGGTGTGCTATGCACCCTCTTTGACGCCTTAGAAAATCTTCATTCCGTTCGCACTTAGACAGTCAAGATCTCCTTGGACTTGCTCTCCATCAAGGCGTCAATATCCTTGATGTACTTATCGGTCAGCTTTTGCAATTCGTCTCCCAGCTGCTTGATCTCGTCCTCCGAGACATCCTCCTTTGCCAGCTTCTTAAAGGCGTCATTCCCGTCCCTGCGGATATTGCGGACAGCCACCTTGCCATCCTCCGCCTTTTTCCGCACTTCCTTCACCAGATCCTTTCTGCGCTCCTCTGTCAGTTCGGGAAACACAAGACGAATCACATTGCCGTCATTGGTGGGGTTGATGCCGATGTCGGATACCTGAATTGCCTTCTCGATCTCCTTCAGCAGGGATTTCTCCCAGGGGGCGATCTGAATGATACGCGCCTCAGGTACGGTCACATTGCCCACCTGCTGAATGGGCGTAGGCGTTCCGTAATAGTCCACCCGCAGCTTGTCCAGCACATGAGGGTTAGCCCGCCCTGCGCGGATGGCCGCGTAATCAGCCTCAAGGAACTCATAGGCTTTCTTCATTTTATCTTCGTACTGTTGTAATCTGGAATCCATATCTGCTTTCTCCTTACACTGTTACTCTGGTGCCGGTAAAAGTCCCTTTCACCGCATTGACGATGCTGTTCTCCTCATTCAGTCCGAATACCCACATGGGCATATGATTATCCCTTGCCAGAATAGATGCCGTCATATCTACCACCTGAAGATTTTTTGCGATCACTTCATCAATGGTGACGGATCCATACTTCCTGGCAGCCGGATTTTTACCCGGATCGTCGTCATAGACGCCGTCAATGGACTTTGCAAGCAGAATCACTTCCGCCTCCACCTCGATGGCGCGCAGCACCACTCCCGTATCCGTTGAAAAGTAAGGATGCCCGGTGCCGCCTGCGAAAAAGACTACCTGGCCCTGCTCAAAATATTTGTTTGCCCTGTCCTTTGAAAAAAGCTTCGTAAAGGAGCCGCACTCAAAGGGAGTCAGAATATTGGTCCTCATTCCCACAGACCGAAAGATCTCAGAGACATAGATACAGTTCATGACCGTGGCCAGCATACCGATCTGATCCGCCTTGGTGCGGTCAATATTTTCACTGGTCCTGCCTCTCCAAAAATTCCCGCCGCCTGTGACGATCCCCACCTGAATACCGTCATCCGCCAGCTGCTTTACCTGCAGGGCAACGCCTCTGACCGTGGCTTCGTCAAACCCGGTCTTTTTATCTCCTGCAAGCGCTTCTCCACTGAGTTTCAACAAGATCCTACGCATATTCCCCCCTGTCAAGAGTCAACGTCAATGCTGCTCGCTCTGCTTTACCTTTGCCTTGCGGGACGGCTCAGGCTTGTACTCATCAAAGAAAGAAGTAGGGCTGACGTCCGCATAGCACTGAGAGCACATACCTTCAATGACCGCACCGTTGTTGATCTGTACGGACTTGGACTTGATATTGCCCATAACGATCGCGGAAGCGTCCAGGATCACAGGTCCTTTCACATCGATATCGCCTTTTACGGCGCCGGCAATGGCTGCGCTTGTGGCCGTGATATTACCGATAATAACGGAGCTTGCACCGATCTTCACAGCGCCCTCGCTTACGATCTCGCCGTTGATCTTCGCGCTTTCCGCGTAGATCTCCGCCGCCTTGGAGTTGCCGTTCACGTGTCCCGTGATATTCAGCTTGCCCATAGCGTCGATATTTCCGTTTACGGTCCCGATCACATCAATGGAGCCCTGGGTGGAAATATCACCCGTGATCGTCATTCCCTCTGTAATAACAGATGTCTCGTCTGATGCCTCGCGGTCTCTTACCAATTCCATATCTTCCATATCCATTTCTTCCTCTTCTCCTTTACTCTCTTCTATGATTGTTTCGTCCTGCATTACTTCGTTTTCCATTATATCGTTCTGTACCGTTCCTTCCAGCAGCATATCATCCGGCGCCGCCTCTTCCTGCATTTCTTCATCCTGCAGTATATCGTCCGGCTGCTGTGTTTCCTCCTGCGCTTCCTGCACCTGCCCGCCGTCGGGGCCTTCCGCCGGCATCTGTGCCAGCAGCTCTTCCATCTCCCCATCGGACTCCGGTTCTGTCTCCGGCTCTTCCGCTACAGGCTCCGGCTGTACTACCGCTTCCTCCGCCGCTCCAAAGCCGCTGTATACCATCGACTCTCCTGCTGCGGGTTCCGGCTGTACCACTTCCGCCGCCCCTGCCCCAAGGCCGCCGTATATCTCCGGCTCTTCTGCCACGGGCTCCGGCTGTACCGCTTCTTCCTGCGCTTCCTGGGTCTGCCCGCTGTCAGGGCTTCCCGCCAGCATCTGTGCCAGCAGTTCCTCCATCTGAGCATCGGACTCCGGTTCTGCTTCCGTCTGCCCGCCGTAAACAGGCTCGCTGTACACCTTCGGCTCTTCTGCTGCAGGCTCCGGCTCCGGGGCTTCAGGCTCCATTTCCTCCGGAAGCTGGAAGTCATCAATGTTCTTAAGCATCTCATCCAGAGAGACCCCCGGATCCTCCAATTCCATCGGCTCTTTTGCCTTGACTTTTTCCTCCTCAGGCATCAGTTCATTCACAGCCTGGGATAAGTCCTCCTTTAAATCCGAGAAAAAACCCATTGTAAATCAAACCCTCCATTCATTCTTTAGTCACCGGGCGTTTCCTCCCGGCGCTGTATATGTTGAACCAGCTCCGTGTCTTCTGTAATCGGCAGTATCACCGTATCCTCCAGAGCTAAAATGGTCTCTATGATCTCAGGCAGCGCCTCCACTGTGGTGGACTTGGACGCCGCATCGTGCATCAGGATCACCGACGTTCCAAACCGTTTGATATCCTCGGTGCTGTTCTCTACCAGCGTATCCACCGAGAGAAGCTTTTTCCCGCCGTCGCCCGACGATATATTCCAGTCGAAAAAACGCACTCCCTGCTCATCCAGATAATCCGCAAATATCTCCATATCAAGGTCGCTGACTGAATTGGAGCTTCCTCCCGGAAAGCGGTACACCGTGCTCTCCACCCCCGTGACCTCATACACATAATCTCTTATCTTCCCGTAATCCTCCGCGAAAGCCTCCAGCGAATCATAGATCTCCGCGTACTTGTGGCTGTAAGAATGCATTCCCAGGGTATGACCTCTGTTTACGATCTCCTGCATTGCCTCCCTGGAATAATCAGTCTCCTTCCCCACCACGAAAAAAGTGGCCTTTACGCCGTAGCTGTCAAGTATGTCCAGAATATCATAAGTATACTTGCTGGGACCGTCGTCAAAGGTCAGGTATACCTTGTGAACGGCAGCTGTTCCCGGCTCTCCGGCTTCAGCAGAACCCTCCGGCTGTACGCCCTCGGAAGCTTCCGGATATCCTTCCGGTCCCTGAGACGTATCAGATTCCGGGTATCCTTCTCCGTCCTGAGAGGCGTCAGCCTCCTCCGGTTCTCCCCCGGCTCCCCTGGCCGTACTCTGGGCCGGGACCCACTCCTGCTCAGGCTGCTCCCGCTCTGAGCCGCCGGCTCTCGCACTGCCCTCTCCGGTAGTCACAGCCTCACGGCTCAACTCCTCCAGGCGCAGCTCCTGCTCCGTCACAATATTTGTCAGCGCCTCCACCTGTACGATCAAGCTGTCCAGGGTCTTATCCATGCCCTGTATCCGTTCCAACAGAATAAAGCATAAGACAGTGGGGAGCAGTATCACCATCACTGCTGTCAGAATAATACATTTTTTCAGCATTTGTATACGCTGTCGTCTGGCGGCAGCTATGCGTTTATTGTCCTCCGCCATAATATCATCCATTCCATTTTCACTTTTCAGACTTAAGTATAGCATATTCCCTCTTTTTCGGAAAGATAAAAATAAAATTTTTATACTTATACGATTTTACGGGAGTTTATCAGCCCTCTTGCAGGATTTTTCGGGATATGCTACAATATACCGAGTCTGTAAATATGATTGCCGAAGAAAGGAATACAATATACATGAGCTTTGAATTTGTGAAAAAACTTCCCACGCCTGCGGAGATCCGGGAACAGTTTCCCCTCCCTGAGGATCTGGTCAGAATAAAGGAAAAGCGGGACGCGGAGATCAGAGAGGTGCTTACCGGCAGAAGCGATAAGTTTCTTGTCATCATCGGGCCCTGCTCCGCGGACAATGAGACCGCGGTCTGCGACTATGTGACCCGGCTTGCCGAAGTAAACGGGCAGGTCAGCGACAAGCTGATCCTGATACCCCGTATCTACACCAATAAGCCCCGCACCACCGGCGAGGGCTACAAGGGGATCGTCCACCAGCCTGATCCGGAGGGGAAGCCGGACTTCCTGGCCGGACTGATCGCCATGCGGAAAATGCACATCCGAGCCATGGCGGAGACGGGCCTCACCGCCGCCGACGAAATGCTCTATCCCGAAAACTGGCGCTATCTGTCGGACATTCTCTCCTATGTGGCGATCGGCGCCCGCTCCGTGGAGGACCAGCAGCACCGCCTGACAGTCAGCGGCTTTGACGTGGCCGCAGGGATGAAGAATCCCACCAGCGGCGATCTGTCCGTGATGCTGAACTCCGTCTATGCGGCCCAGCATCCCCACTCCTTTATTTACAGGGGCTGGGAGGTCAATACCACCGGCAACGACCTGACCCACACCGTCCTGCGCGGGGCCACCAACAAGCACGGCAACAATATTCCCAATTATCACTATGAGGACCTGAACCTTTTGCTGGAAATGTATGATAAGATGGATCTGAAGAATCCTGCCTGCGTCATCGACGCCAACCACTCCAACTCCGGCAAGCAGTTTGAGCAGCAGATCCGGATCGTCAAGGAGGTCATGCACAGCCGCAAATTAAATCCTGACATCCACAGGCTGGTAAAGGGCGTTATGATCGAAAGCTATATCGAGGAGGGCTGCCAGAAGGTAGGCGGCGGCGTCTACGGGAAGTCCATCACCGATCCCTGCCTGGGCTGGGAGGACTCCAAAAAACTGATCTATGATATTGCGGAGTACGAGTGAGTCCTGCCTGCGGGCGGCGGCTTCCGGCTTTTGATAAACCCGGAGAGATGCAATCACAGAGCCTTTCAGAATATCTTCAGATAGCCGGTCAGCAGGCGCGGGTTCACATAGCCTTCCAACAGGCAGCCCAGCGCCGCGATGGCGCAGATGATTCCCAGTTTCCCCAGCTTTTTCAGCCAGAACATCCTGTCTCTCCCATCCACACAGACCCCTCTGGAATAAATCGCCCTGTACAGGCTTTCACACCACCCCAAAAGCAGCGCGAGGGCGGGAGCATACAGCAGGTACTGAGGAAAAATGCCTGCTGCGGCCAGCACCAGTCCTTTCAGCCCATAGCGCAGCACCAGGACCGACACATACGCGCCTGCCGCCATGCCGTACCATGCGGCGGTTCCTATACAGGCCGCATATCCCAGGTAGGTGGTGGCAAGCACTGCCAGGACAAGCAGCACAAACAGCCGCTTTCTGAGAACATAATAAAAAAGAGCACTGCCGTCCACGGTCATATATTTCATGCCTGACAGAATAGACTCGTCAAACGATCCCGCGCCGTCCACAAATGTGCTCTTTCCTATATTTAATATCAAAATACCGGCCAGCACTCCGGCACAAAACACCGGCAGCAGATTTTTCCCGCCTGTCTGTATCTGTTTTCCGAAAATCTTCATTTCCGCCCGCCCCTGCTCCCGCAGATCCATTGCTTATCCATTTGTATGCGGTGCGCGTGGAGGGTATGACAGGAGTTTAGGGAAACGCTGATTAAATCAGTATTTTAACTATCTTTCCGCCACCATATAT
>JAMPHT010000015.1 GCA_023663285.1 Bacillota bacterium | reverse complement strand
GAGTATAACACATAATTCCTAAAAAGTGTAGTCAAATAATAAATGATGTACTAGTATCACCATTTATTCTTGGAGAACCATTTAATATCAAAGTTTTCATTATGCCACTCCACAAATCCCGATTTGTAAGTACAATTATAACCCACTTTTGGCAAGTAAACAATTCCGAAAAGGGAGTTTATTTATGGAGGTAACAGCCTATGGCACAGAAAGCCGGTAAAGTGAATTTCTTAAGATTTATTGAATATCAATAAAAATATATTGACATTCGATTATATGGGTGCTATATTGGCGGTACAAAGTGTAAACGGAATGAAGATATTCTAAGGTCAGAAAGGACCGGACCTAAGAATATCTAATCATTCCGAGAAGAATCCGCAGGGCGGATTCTTCCGATTTGGCGGCGGTTCATTGATTGTTCTTGACAATAGAATCAGCCTTTTGATTCTATTGTATGTGCCCAAGAGGGGGCATAGCCCACCTCAAAGAGGGCGTATAACACACCTCAAAGAGGGTGTATAACACACCTCTTTGTGCAGGCATGACTGGAAGTATAAAAATAAATTTTCAAAATATTGCTTGGCACGCGTAAGAGGAGGTGTAAGTTTGGAAGTAAACTTCTAAATATTATTGGTAGGCGTGCTAAAGCAGGTAAGGAGGTGTAATGGTGAAAAGAGACGGGGAAGCAGAAAAGCGGGAAAAAGCAGGGAAATGCGAAAAAGCAGAAAAGCACGAAAAAGCAGAGAACCGCGATACGATATGGACAAAAGGAACAAAATACCTTCTGGACTTCATGTTTTACGGTGGAATCCTGGTGACGGTCTCCCTGCCCTGGAGCATCAGGTGGATCGGGCAGCAGCTGCCGGACCTTATCCGGCACTACGAGGAGTCGGTGATCATCTATTTTGTGCTGGGCATTGCGGCGGAGAAGCTGCTCTGGGAGCTGCGGAAAATTTTCAGGACGGTGCTGGCGGAGAACTGCTTTGTCAGAGAAAATGTGGTCAGTTTGCAGAAAATGGGTAACTGGAGCTTTTTCATTGCCCTGATGTCGGTAGTCAGGAGCATTGTGTACATGACGCCGGCCATGGGCGTGGTGATCCTGGTATTTGTGATTGCCGGGTTGTTCAGCAAGGTGCTGAGCTTTGTGTTTGAGCAGGCAGTGGCATACAAAGAAGAAACGGACTGGACGGTATAGGAGGGGCCATGGGAATCGTTGTAAATCTGGATGTAATGATGGCAAAGCGGAAAATGAGCCTCACTGACCTTGCGGCCGAGGTGGACATAACCCTTGCCAATCTGTCCATCTTAAAAAATAACAAGGCCAGGGCAGTGCGTTTTTCCAGGCTGGAGGCAATCTGTAAGGCGCTGAACTGTCAGCCGGGAGATATTCTGGAGTACGTGGAGGATGTAGAGAAAGACGATGATGGAGGTATTCAGTCATGAAAAAACGAGTTTGCAGAATGATCTGTCTGTGCAGCTTTATGCTGATCATGTTGTGTGCCTGCGGCAGAAAGCAGAATCTTGCAGATGATTTAGTGGACATGAGTACGGTTGTGAATGATGAATATTGCGCTATTGTGTGGGAAGGCAGGACTTATGTGCCGTTCTGCGCGGTTTCCAAGAACGATTGCGGAACACAAATTGGCTATGTTGACGGAGAGATGGACAACAGAGTATGTGAATATAAAGATTATTCCACGGCTGAATGGATCGCTAACTATTTGACTGTGGACGGTGGTGCAATGCTGTGGAAAGAAATAAATGTCACTGATATACCGGAGGGCATGGAATCGGAATACGACTGGAACAAATAAGAAAGCAAGGGAGGTGCCGGACATGGCAGGAACAGAACAAAATATCTGGGCGGAGCCGGGAACGGGCGGAAATTCGGAAAATGAGAAGGATAAGCCGCAGATGCAGGTGATCGACGGGCAGGGAACAGCGAAGGAAAGGCCGGGAACTGAAAAGGAAACGGAGGAGACCAGGCGTCTGAAGGATAATTTCGGCTTTTTCGGTCCGGCGGCTTTTATCTATGCGGTGTTTTACGCCTTTTGTATGTACCGGAACGGATCGGGGGTGACATTCCCTTTTTTCGTGGCAGGCAGCCTCTTGTTTTTGTACTTATCGCTTGCAAAGCTGGAGACTACCTTAAAAAAAGGAAGCGTCTTTTACATGGCGGCAATGATTTTGCTGGGCGTTTCCACCTTTTGCACAGATGACGGCAGGATCATTTTTTTCAACAAGCTGGGCATTTTTCTGTTGATGATGAGTCTGCTGCTGAAGCAGTATTTTGACACTTCAAAATGGGGCCTGGGGAAATTCCTGCACAGCATTTTTTATCTTACCTTTGGGGCTTTTGGGGAGGTGGCAAGACCTTTTCAGGATGCTGCCCTGTATAGAAGAAGCGGCAAGGGGAAGGGTGACAGGCGCATTTGGGCCGTGGGGCTTGGGCTTCTGGTAGGGGTGCCACTGGTGTTTGTGGTGCTGATGCTCCTGGCCAGCGCGGATGTTCTGTTCCGCCGGATGACGGACGGCCTATTGGGGAATATCAGCATAGGCAATACCATGAATGTGGTTTTCCGCATTACCTTTATGTTCCTGGCGTCCTATTGTCTCACCGCCCGGCTGTGCAGAAAGAGGCTTCAGGAGGAGGTAAAGGATAAAAGAACAGGGGAGCCTATACCGGCGATCACTGTGACAGGGATGTTGACGGCGCTGTATCTGGTGTTTTCCGTGGTCCAGATCGAGGGACTGTTTCTGGGCAGGCTGCAGCTGCCGGAGGGCTATACCTATGCTTCCTATGCCAGGGAAGGATTTTTCCAGCTGCTGACAGTGAGCTTTCTGAATCTTGTGATCGTGCTGGTGTGCCTGTATTATTTCAGGGAAAGTAAGGTGTTAAAGACGATTCTGACAATTATGTCAGTTTGCACCTTTGTTATGATAGCTTCCAGCGCCATGCGCATGGTACTGTATATCAGAAGCTATTATCTGACCTTTCTGCGGGTGCTGGTGCTGTGGGCGCTGGCCTTGCTGGCGGTGCTGTTTGTAGGGGTGCTTATCAATGTTTTTAAGGCCGGCTTTCCCCTGTTCCGTTACAGCGTGGCAGTGGTAACGGTGCTGTATCTGGCTCTGTCCTTCGCTCATCCGGATTACATCATTGCCAGAGTGAACGTGGAAAATGCCGTTGCGGAGGGGGAAAGAGGAAATCCTGAAACGGGGTATCCTGACTATCGATATCTGAGCGGCCTGTGCGCCGATGCGGCCCCGGTCCTGGCACCCTACATGAAGGAGCATGGCTATGCCATGGAAGCCTGGGCGGCAGAAGAAACGCCTGTGGAATATGGCCTGAAAATCAATGACGGATATACAGGCAGGGGGCAGGCGAATACCTTTGGATATTATTGGATGGAGAGGATGCAGGACCGGACGAAAGGGCTTGGGGTGCGTACCTTTAATCTGTCCAGATACCGCTGCCTTAAGCTGCTGGAAGCTTTTTGACGGTCACAAAATAGCTGATGACCAGTATAATGTCAGCCCCCAGCCAAGCGGCGATCTCCGCGAAAAAGATGCCTGTTTCACCCACTGCCAGGGGCAGCAGCAGAGCTGTGGAGGTGCGCATGACAAATTCCGCAATGCCGGACAGCATGGGAAGCAGGGTGTTGCCCATGCCCTGTATGGCGGAGCGGACCACGTGCAGGATGTATAAAATGGGCAGACAGACGCTCATGATCGTCAGATAGAAATAGGCAATCTTTATAGTCTGCTCCACCTCCTCCGGCGTACCGGAGATAAAGCAGCTTAAGATCAGTCTGCCGAGGATCAGCATGACAGCGCCGATGCAGACGGAGGTGACCAGAGCAAGGATCACGGCAGAGCGCATTCCTTTGTGGATGCGTTCTGTTTTTCCTGCGCCCATATTCTGCCCCACATAGGTGATCATGGCGTAGCCGTAGGAGGTGGCGGCAATTTCCAGCAGGCCGTAAAGCTTGTTGGTGGCGGTAAATCCGGCGATAAAGATGACGCCGAAGCCGTTGACCACAAACTGTACGATCATGCCGCCGATGGCAATGATACAGTTCTGGAAAGCCATGGGGAAGCCCAGCCCTAAGAGCTTTCCGGACAGACCGCTCTCCGGCCGGAAATCCTCTTTTGTAAACCGCATGATCTCGATCCTGGAGATATGGTACAGGCAGTAAACGCCGGATATAAGTTGGGCAATCAGGGTGGCGGCCGCAGCGCCTGCAATGCCCCATTCAAAGACCATGACAAAGAGCAGATCCAGGACAATGTTGGAAAGAGACGCTGCCACCATGGCATACAGGGGCGTCCGCCCGTCTCCAAGAGAGCGCAGGATGCAGGCAAAAAGGTTGTAAGCCATCACAATGGGAATGCCCAGAAACATGATGCGAAGATACAACAGAGTGTCCCCTATGATAGCCTCCGGGGTCTGCAGCAGGAGAAGGACAGGTCTTGCAATCAGCTGTCCTGCAGCCATCAGCAGAAGGGCGAAGGCGGCTGAGAGAATACCGGAGCTTCCGATGACCCTTCGGAGCCTTGCATGGCGTCCTGCGCCGAATTCCTGCGCCATGAGGATGGCAAAGCCCTGGGTGAAGCCCTGAATGATTCCCAGCATCATCCAGTTCAGCCAGTCGGCGGCGCCCAGAGCCGCCAGGGCGTTGACACCAAGATATTTTCCCACCACGGCGGTATCCACCACGGTATATAGCTGCTGGAACACATTGCCTGCCATAAGCGGCAGCGCAAAGGTCAATATCAATCTGCCGGGTCTCCCCTCGGTCATGCTTTTGATATGGGACGCCATGTCATAGTACTCCTTTTCGCTTCTGAATAAACGCTGCATTCCATTTTACATTAGGTCATGTAGAATTACAACTTCCGTTTTTTAAGTCAATTGACGAAATCGGAAAGTATGCTAATATAATATTAACAGTGAAAAAGAAAGGTAAATGGTCAAAATCATGGGAATACGGCTTATCAGCATATGTATGGCTTTCATTTTGGAATTGATCGCTGATACCATCAATGATATCAGCGCGGCGTTTACCGGATTGCAGGCGGAAGCGTCTTTGACAACGCAGATTAATGTGCCTTCAGAGCCATTGCTCCTGACGCCGGAGATCGGAAGCTTTTTTTACGGGAAGCTTGGCGGCACATATGATGATTGGGAGGACGAAAGGTTCAACAGCTTTGAGGAAGCGCCGGATGCGCCTAATTTCGGTTTTGTAGATTGGCAGTCAATTGGCTGCAGCAAGTGGTGCCATGTCTGGGACTTTAAGAATCAGGCAGCCGCTTCGTCGGAGCTGGCTTCTGCTTCAGACCGCTACTGTGCCGATAACGCCATCCGTGGGAACAGAGAATTTGCATGGGTGGAGGGAGCAGAAGGCGCAGGGATCGGGGAGTATATCGTCTATACGCAGACTGTGTTTGCCGAGGACCTGATAGAGTCCGACGGAGATTGCATTTTCAGGGCAGGCGCTTATGGTGACAATGGATATATAGATTATACGCGGCTTTGTATCGTGAACGGCTACGCTAAAAATGAAAAGACCTGGCAGGAGAACGGCAGGGTAAAAACTCTTATGATGTATGTTTATGATCAGCCCTATGCCCGCCTTGCGCTTGAGGATACCATAGATCCTCAATATTTTACCATACCTCAGGGTGATATCAGGGTGGCGAACGGGGAGGAAGTGACTTTTAAATTTGTAATAGAGGAGGTATATCCCGGAACCATGTATGAAGATACCTGTATCACCGGAATCGTGGTTGATTTTGGGAATGTACCTGACAGGCATTAGTTGTTTTCTTGACACTTTTTCAAAACGGATTAAAATAGTAAATGGAGCATACGGGACATCAGGCAAGATGCGATGCAGAGTACAATGTGCTTGAGAAGCACATATGTCTGAAAGACACATTTTGCTCGCGGGAATTAAGGTAAGGAAAGGCGGAATCACAGATATGAAAACAGCGGCTGATCTGCAGACACTGCTGCGGCAGATAGACCATAAGGGCTATCCCGCGTACAAGGACACAAGAGGAAAATATCAGTTTCAACAATACATATTGTCAATAGACCATGTGCAGGGGGATCCCTTTGCCGCACCATCCAAGGTCAGCATTCTTGTGCCCGGAAAGGTGGCGGGCTTTGACGGGAAATGTTATGACAGTAATGTCAGAAGAATAGCGTTTCAGGATTTCCTGCTGCGCCGGGTGGCAGTGAAGATCAAGGATTATTCCTTTAAGGCAAAAGGCTCCGGCAAGAGCGGCCTTCTGGGCGTCAGTCATCCGGGACAGGAGATACTGGAGCGCAGCGCCTGTACGGTGAACACGGCAAACGGAGACCTGACCGTCCGCATGGAGATAGGCTTTCCCGCCAACGGGCGCACCATCAACGCAGGAGAGCTGAGTAAGATCCTATTTGACTTCCTGCCCCTGTGCGTGAGGCAGACCCTGCTGGCGTCTACCTGTCCAAAGGAAGGTCTGGAAAAAGTGCTGTTCCTGGCGGACGATCAGCAGTATATTCGGGAGGAACTGAAGAAGCGGGATTTGGTGGCATTTGTGGCAAACGGCGCAGTCCTGCCCAGAAAATCGGGGGTTTCATCCCTGCCCATGAAGGATGCGGTTGCCTTTAAGAGCCCGGCGTCCATGGAGGTGGTCCTGGAGCTGCCCCATCACGGAAAGCTGGCGGGAATGGGCGTCAAAAAGGGAGTGACCCTGATCGTGGGCGGCGGCTACCACGGTAAATCCACCCTGCTGGAGGCTCTGGAGCTGGGAGTGTATGATCATATCGCCGGGGACGGCAGAGAGTATGTGATCACGGACGAGACTGCAATGAAGCTGCGGGCGGAGGACGGCAGAAGCATCCAAAAGACGGACATCTCCATGTTTATCCGCAATCTGCCCAACGGCAGGGATACGTCTGCCTTTTACACTGAGGACGCCAGCGGCAGTACCTCTCAGGCGGCAAACACGGTGGAGGCCATGGAGGCGGGAGCGGGCGTATTTCTCATCGACGAGGATACCAGCGCCACAAACTTCATGATTCGGGATGAACTGATGCAGAGGGTGGTGAGCCGGGATGTGGAACCTATCATTCCCTTTATTGACAGAGTGCGGGAGTTGTATGAGAAGTACGGCATTTCCACTATATTGGTGGCGGGAAGCTGCGGTTCCTATTTCCATAAATCAGACTGCATTGTGCAGATGAATAAATATCAGCCCGTGGAGATCACGGAGCTTGCGAAAAAGGAAGCGGAGAGCTATCCCTATACCCTGGGGGACGCTGTCAGTGCAGGAAAACCGGATTTTCACCGGGTAGTCAGACGGGACGCAGCCTTTGCCAAGGACGACCGTATCAAGATGCGGACGGACGGTCTGGACGGTTTTTCCATCAACCGGGAGGAAGTGGATCTGCGGTATGTGGAGCAGCTGGTGGATCCGGAGCAGCTGACAGCACTGTCATATATGATCAAAAATATGAAGCTCCACGACTTTGACGGCAAAAGGACATTGGGAGAAGCGGTGGAGAATATGTACAGCCGTATCAGTGAGAAAGGCTTCGGAGTCTTTTGCGGAGGCAGTCAGGGACGGAGCGGTGAAGGCGGCGACGGGGGTTCCGTTCCCGGTAATCTTGCCATGCCCCGGAAGCAGGAGCTGTATGCGGCCCTGAATCGGTGCAGGGAGCTGATCGGCGTGGAAAGGACGATTTGACAGTATGAATGTGCACAGTATGAACCAGCAGGAAAAGGTGGAGTATATGCTCAGTGCGCCGGTGCCCAATCTGGTCTGTCAGATGGCGGTGCCTACCATCATCAGTATGCTGGTGACTTCCTTTTACAATATGGTGGATACCTTTTTTGTGGGAAAGCTGAATACCCAGGCTACGGCTGCAGTGGGCGTAGTGTTTTCCGTGATGGCGTTTATTCAGGCATTTGGATTTTTCTTCGGTCACGGATCGGGAAACTTTATTTCCCGGAAGCTGGGAGCAGGGGAGTTTGAGGAGTCCAACCGTATGGCGGCGGTGGGATTTTTCACGGCATTCCTCGCGGGTATCATAGCCGGGATCCTGGGGATCATCTTTCTGACGCCGCTGGCAAAGGCCCTGGGTTCCACCCCCACGATCCTGCCTTATACCAAAGACTATCTGCGAATCATTCTCATTGGCTGTCCTTTTATGATGTCCTCTCTGGTGCTGAACAACCAGCTGCGCTTTCAGGGCAGCGCCTCTTATGCCATGGTGGGGATCGTCGCCGGGGCGGCGCTGAATATCGTGCTGGATCCCGTGTTGATATTCAAATTGGATATGGGGGTGGCAGGAGCGGCGCTGGCCACAGTGCTGAGCCAGGCGGTGAGCTTCGTGATCTTGTTCCTCATGAGCAGGAAGGGAGGTAATATCCGTATTTCCTTCCGCAATTTCAAGCCCTCCTGGACGCTGTATAAGGAATTGTTCCGGGGCGGGATCCCTTCTCTCTGCAGGCAGGGGCTTGCCAGCCTGGCCCAGGTCTGCCTGAATCATTCCGCCGGAGCATATGGCGGGGATTTCAGCGATGCAGCTATAGCCGCGTTGTCCATTGTGGGACGGATCTCCATGTTTGCCAATTCCGCGCTGATCGGCTTCGGCCAGGGATTCCAGCCGGTGTGCGGCATGAATTACGGGGCGAAGCGGTATGCCAGGGTGCGGCAGGCTTTTTCCTTCTGCGTGAAATATGCGGCGATCTTTCTGGTGGTGGTGTCCGTGGCGGGCATAGTGTTCGCGGAGCCGCTGGTGACGCTGTTCAGAAAGGAGGATGCGGAGGTCATCCGTATCGGCACGCTGGCGCTGCGGCTGCAGTGTCTGGTGTTCCCGCTGAACGCCTGGATCGTCATGTGTAATATGATGCTTCAGTCCATCGGCAAGGCAGCCAAGGCGTCTCTTGTGGCGGCAGCCAGACAGGGCATTTTCTTTATTCCCCTGATCTGGATACTGCCCATGTTCTTCGGCCTGCTGGGAGTGCAGATGTGCCAGACCTGGTCCGACATCTGTTCTTTCCTGCTGTCGCTGCCTCTGGGGATAAGCGTGCTGCGGGAAATGCGGTCAGATGAAAAAGGAGTGGAATGATATGGACGGATTTTTGTATGAGACACATATGCATACCTCGGAGGCCAGCGCCTGCGCCTCCAACACCGGCGCGGAAATGGCCAGGGCCTATAAGAATGCGGGGTATACCGGCGTCATTATCACGGATCATTTTGTGTACGGGAATACGGCGGTAGACAGAGATCTTCCCTGGAGCAGGTGGGTGGAGCAGTTCTGCCTGGGGTATGAGCACGCGAAGCAGGAGGGTGATAAAATAGGTCTGCAGGTCTTTTTCGGGTGGGAATCCGGCTACGGCGGACCTGAATTTCTGGTGTACGGACTGGATAAGCAGTGGCTGCTGGAGCACCCTGAGATCCGTGATGCCACGGTGGAGGAGCAGCTGCAGCTGGTACATGAGGGCGGCGGGATCGTCAGCCAGGCCCACCCTTACAGGGAAGCCTGGTATATCAAGGAGATCCGTACCTATCCGTATCATGTGGATGCGGTGGAGGGTATAAATGCCAGTCATTCCAGCCTGCAAAAGGAGGAACGGCACCCGGAATACAATGACCGCGCCCTGGAGTATGCCAAAAAGCATAATCTGCCCCTGACCGCAGGCTCCGACCAGCACAGCACTCTGATGCTTGGAGGCGGCATGGTGTTTCCCCGGAGACTGATCGATATTCATGATTTCGGGCGCGCCGTCCTGAACAGGGAGGCAGTGCGGCTTCTGGACGGTACGGAGGGAAAGGAATTTCTATTCTCGTAAAGAAGCGGGATACCGATTTCCTCTAACTATTGGTCTGGCTGATGATGTACTTCTTGGCGGTATCCTGGTAGATCTTGGTGATATGCTGAAGCACGTCGGTGTGGGAAAAGGTTTTGTGGTAGACGATGTTTGTCTCTCGTATCATGCTGAGATTCTCGATGGGAAGGACGGCGATCTTTCCCTTTCGCAGCTCGTCCATGCAGGCGCTTTTCGGCAGAATGGATACCCCCAGCTCCTTACGGATCAGATCCTTGATGGTGGCGATGTTGTCTACCTCCATTGTGACGTCAAAGCCGTCGATGCTTTCATCAATACTCTCCAGAGTGGCTTCAAAAAGCTTTCGGGTGGCGGAGGAAGAAGAGCGGAGGATCAGCCGCTCTTTTTTCAGTTCAGCCAGAGTGATCATGGAGCGTTTGGCCAGGGGGTTAGCGTTGGACATGACGCATACCAGATAATCAGTATCCAGCATCAGAGCGTTAAAGCTCAGATTCGTGTTTTTCCCCTCCACAACGGCAATGTCGATCTCAAAATTTTCCAGCATAGTATAAAGATTTTTTATGGTATCAGTGATAACTGTAATGCTTATATTTGGATTTTCGTTACTGTATCTTGCCAGGACCTCGATCATCAGATTGCTTTCTGAGGTGTGGGTCACGCCCACCCTGATCTTATTCAGGTCCAGCTTCGCGTCTGCGATCTCCGCCCGCATCTGGGAATCCAGGGATTTGATCCTCTTTGCGTATTTTACAATGATCTCTCCCTCCTTTGTCAGCATCAGTCCGCCCTTTTTACGCACAAAAAGCTGTTCTCCGTAAATTTTTTCCAGCTGGCTGATGTGGTGGCTCACGGCGGGCTGGGTCAGGGATAGGATCTCGGCCGCCCTGGTAAAATTCTTCTGCTCGGCAACTGCCAAAAGTGTTTCAAATTTAGAATCTATCATACTTCCTCCATAAAGAATATTTATTCTGATTAAAAAAAACATAATTTTACTTTATTATAGAGATAGTGTAACATATAACATATTATTTTACAAGAAATTTACGTCTGCTTATTATGTCGCGGGAGAGGAAGAGTATGCTGAATTCGTTTTATGAGAAACTGCAGGATTCGTCCACGGTAGCCACCATCATTATCTCTGTGGCTTTTATGCTGTTTTCCGGGTATGCCATGACCCGCATCACAAAAAAGCTGCGTCTGCCCAACGTCACTGCATACATACTGGCGGGGATACTGCTGGGGCCGTACTGCTTTAAGATAGTGCCGGTCCCTCTTATAGAGGGGATGGACTTTATCGCTGATATTGCGCTGGCATTCATAGCGTTCAGCACAGGGGAATTTTTCAGGATCTCCGTGCTGAAGAAAAACGGCATGAAGGTGGTGGTCATCACGGTGCTGGAGTCTCTTCTGGCCTCTGTTCTGGTTTTTTGCGTCACCTTCCTTCTGCTGGGGCTGGACCTGACATTTTCCATAGTTCTTGCGGCGCTGGCTGCCGCCACCGCACCGGCGTCCACGATGATGACCATAAGGCAGACCGGGGCAAAGGGAGATTTTGTGGATACCCTGCTTCAGGTGGTGGCGCTGGATGATGTGGTGGGGCTGATCGCGTACAGCATTGCCATTTCCGTGGCGCTGGCGGCAAAGACGGGGAAATTCAGCGTCGCGAGCATTATAGAGCCCATTCTGATGAATTTCGGGGTGCTTCTGCTGGGCGGCCTGTTCGGAGGTTTGATGAAGCTGTTGATGCCGAAGAAGCGTTCCACGGACAACCGGCTGATCATCTCAGTGGCTACCCTGTTTGCTTTCTGCGGGATCTGTGCTCTGCTGGATGTGTCGCCCCTGCTGGGCTGTATGTCCATGGGCATGGTCTATATCAACATTACGGAGGACGACAAGCTGTTCAAGCAGTTGAACTATTTCAGCCCGCCTATTCTGCTGCTGTTTTTTGTCCGCTCAGGGCTGACCTTCAAGCTGGACGCCCTGGTGGATAATTCCGTCTCGGTGGGAGCGGTTCCCCTGATCGTGGTGGGCGTGCTCTATTTCCTGGTTCGGATCGTGGGAAAATACGCCGGCGCCTTTCTGGGGTGCCTGGTGGTGAAAAAAAAGAAAGAGGTGCGTAACTTCCTTGGACTGGCGCTGATTCCGCAGGCAGGGGTAGCCATAGGACTTGCGGCGCTGGGAGCAAGGACCCTGGGGGGAGAGATGGGCAGCGCACTGCAGACCATTATTCTGGCGTCCAGCGTATTGTATGAGCTGATCGGCCCGGCCTGCGCAAAGCTTTCTCTTTATCTGTCCAAATCCTATTCTAAGGAGCTTGAGGCATTGACGCCTCAGATCACGGCCACGCCGGAGGAGAAGCTGAGCGAGGTGGAGCTGCTGATCCGTCGGATACAGGCGATCCAAAAGGAGCTGCCCGTCCACCAGAACACGCCCTCGGAGGAGGAGCTTGCCTTTACGGAGGCGGCGGAAGAACAGTATGCTATGATGAGACATTTGCACATTGCAAGCAGGAGGTATGGAGTATGAATGATGTGATATATGACCCGATCGCGAGAATGCTGGGGGAATGGGCAAGCAACATAGGTATCGGCTCGGTATGCCTGCGGCTGGCGGCTGCTGTTCTGTTCGCTGCGGTGATTGGCTGTGAACGCGCCAGCAAGCGTCACTCAGCCGGGCTTCGGACCTTTATACTGGTATCCTTTTCATCCGCCCTTGTGATGCTGCTGGATCTGTTTCTGATGCAGGAGACCACCGTAAAATTTCCGCTTCTGTCAGCGGCTGCAGTCATCAGTATTGCCATGCTCAGCGGGAATTCCATCCTGTTCAGCTCCCGGAACCAGATCAAGGGGCTGACTACCTCAGCCGGGCTGTGGTCCTGCGGCATCATAGGGCTGACGGCGGGAGCGGGATTTTATACGGTGACGCTGATTTCCTTTGTGCTCCTGCTGTGCATACTGACCTATCTGCCGACGGTAGAGACCTATCTGAAAAACCGCTCCAACCATTTCGAGATTCATCTGGAGCTGAAGAGCAAGGAAAACCTGCAGGATTTCGTGACTACGATCCGCAGGCTGGGACTGCAGATCGACGATATTGAGGCAAACAGCGCCTATCTGGGATCGGGCCTGAGCGTGTATTCCATCACTATTACCATTACCAGCCAGGAGCTGAAGAAATACAAGACCCACAGTGAGATCATCGAGGCGCTGCGTTCTCTGGAGTACATTTCCCATATCGAGGAGATGAACTAAAGAGACTGACCGTGGATCGTTCCGATGTCGGATACCGTAGTCAGATCAGATAACGGCGTATTGCATTCACGCCGTTATCTCGTGGTGTATCTGCAGCTCATACAGCTTTTTGTAAATGCCGTTCTGAGCCAGCAGCTCCTGATGGGTGCCACGCTCCCGGAGCTTGCCCTTGTGCATCACCATGATGCAGTCCGCGTGTTGGATAGTGGAAAGTCTGTGGGCTACCATGATAGTGGTGCGGCCCTTCATCAGCTTTTCCAGGGCTTCCTGGATGAGCAGTTCCGTCTCCGTGTCAATGTTGGCGGTGGCCTCGTCCATGACCAGGATGCTTGGCTTGTGTGCCAGCGTCCGGGCGAAGGACAGAAGCTGGCGTTCCCCTGCGGAGAAGGTGGAGCCCCGCTCGGACACAGGCTCTCTATAGCCCTCCGGCAGCTTTTCGATAAAGTGGGAGGCGTTGACGTACTCTGCCGCCGCCCGGATCTCCTCCGAGGTGAGCTCTTCATTGTAAAGCTTGATATTGCTCTCCACCGTTCCCTCAAAGATAAAGACGTCCTGCTGCATCTGCCCGATGGCGCTGCGCAGCTGTTTCTTGCTTAAGTCTCTGATATCCACGCCGTCGATATAAATGTGCCCTTTCTGAATATCGTAGTATCTGCCGATAAGATTCAGGATGGAGGATTTGCCTGCGCCGGTAGCGCCTACAAAGGCAACGCTCTGCCCCGGCTCAATGACGAAGGACACATCCCGCAGCACATAATTCTCATCGTCATAGGCAAACCACACATGATCGAATTCGATACGCCCCCTGATCTCAGGGAGGACCACAGGTTCCTCCGCTTCGGGCACCAGCGCGTCCTCATCCATGATGGTAAAGATCTTTTCGCCGGAGGCAAGGGAGGACTGGAGAGTGGAAAACTGCTCCGCCAGCTCCTGAATGGGGTCAAAAAAGGATTGGATATACTGTACAAAAATATACAGGGTGCCGATGGGGATGATCTCACCCAGAACATCCCGGCTGCCCATGCCCAGCACCAGCATCAGGGACAGGATGCTGAGAATATATATCAGAGGCCGGAAGATGGCGAATACCAGCATCTCACGATAAAAGGCCCTGTAATATTTATAGTTTTTGTCGTTGAATTCCTCGAACTTTCTTTCCTCACGCCCAAAAAGCTGAATGATTCGCATACCGGAAAGATTTTCCGACAGGAAAGTATTCAGGTCGGTGAGGCGTGTCCTGGTGATACGGTAGGTCCTTCTGGAGATCTCCCTGAATACTACGGTCAGCAGGACGACAACCGGCAGCAGGATGAAAGAGATCAGCGCCAGCTTCCAGTCCATTATCAGCATGACCACGGCAAGCCCTATGATCTTTACAATGTTCCGGAACAGGCGGACCAGAATGCCGGAGTACATCTCGTTCAACGCCTCCACGTCGTTGGTGACTCTGGTCACCAGCTTTCCCACGGGAGTCAGGTCAAAGTACCGGCTGCTTAGGTGCTGGATATGGGAGTAAAGCTCTTTGCGGACGGCATGAATGATCCGCTGTCCGGTTTTCTGCAGCAGCCATATGGGGACCACGGTGAAAAAGAAGCTTAAGACCAGCACAATGCCGTATTTTATGGCGGTTTCCTCAATCACAGCATAATCCCCCTGCTCCTTGAACAGGTCGATGGCGTCGCCGATCAGAATGGGGCGGTACAGCTCCAGGGCCGTCAGCCCCAATACCATTATCAGACAGAGCGTTACCCAGCCGAGATAAGGCTTCATATAGGAGAGGAGGCGAAACAGAACGCTTCCTCTGTAATTGGATTCTATCTTATCTTCCTGCATGATCTTATTCCTCCTGCAATTCCTGTTCCAGCTGCTGCTTTTCGTTGATGTGGGCATAGAAGCCGCCAAGGGCTACCAGCTCGTCGTGGGTGCCGTACTCTGTCAGTTCGCCTTCCGTCAGCACCGCAATGTGGTCCGCCTTCTGCAGGGTGGAAATGCGGTGGGCGATAACAATAGTGGTTTTTCCTTTGCGCAGACGCAGAAGGTTCTCCAGGATCTGTTCCTCCGTGTCCGTGTCGACTGCTGACAGGGAATCGTCCAGGATCAGCACGGCGGAATCCTTCAAAAGCGCTCTGGCGATGGAGCTTCGCTGCTTCTGCCCGCCCGACAGGGTGACGCCCCTTTCTCCCACCAGCGTCAGATAGTCGTCGGGGAAATCCATGATGTTGTCATGGATACAGGCGTCCCTTGCCGCCTGCCGGATGCTCTCCCTCAGCTCAGGGTGCTCCTGGATGCGATCCTCCAGGCCGAAGGCGATGTTTTCCTCCAGAGTATCGGAAAACAGGAAATTATCCTGGGGGACATAGGCCATATCCCTGTGCAGTATATGTAAGGGGATCTCGTCTATGGGCTTTCCGTCCAGAAGCAGCATTCCCTTTTCGCAGTCGTAGACCCGCAGCAGCAGGTCTGCCAGCGAGGATTTCCCGCTTCCCGTCCGGCCCAGGATACCCAGCATCTCGCCGGGACGGATATGCAGATCGATATTTTTCAGCACGGGAAGCTCTCCGTCCGGATAGGTGAAGGTCAGATCCTGCAGCCGGATATCGCCCTCCAGGTGCAGTTCGCAGTCCGTGGGAAGAGGGGACTGCGCGTCCAGGATATCCGGTTCCTCCCGAAAGATGGCTGCAACCCGGTGAAAGGCGGCGGCCGCCTGGCTGAAGGTGTTGACACAGTCGCCGCAGGCGATCATGGGCCAGACCAGCATACCGATATAGGAGTTGAACGCCACAAACTGGCCGATGGATACCTGGCCGTTCAGCACCATTTTTCCGCCGAGTACCAGAGTCAGCAGGAGACTTAAGCCGGTGACCAGATCCAGCAGCGCCCCAAAGACCGCCTGGAGCTTTGCCACCGCCAGATTTTTTTCCATATTGTTTTTGCTGGCAGCCTCAAAGGAACTGAAATCCGAGTCCTCCTGGACAAAAGCCTTCAGCACCCGGATGCCTGCCAGGCTTTCCTGGGCCTTGTCGGAGAGATAGGAAAATGCCTCCTGCCGCCTGGTCTGCCTTTTTTTCTGTTCGATGCCGTAATAATAGCAGCCGAAAGCCACCAGAATCAGGGGAATAAATGCCTGCAGGGTCAGCTTGAGATCCACATAGACGATCATCTTGACAAGTACCATGACTGTCATCACCACAGCGTCAAAGGTGGTGATGACCGCCATCCCCACCGCCATACGGATGGCCTGCAGATCGTTGGTGAAATGGGCCATCAGATCCCCCGTCTTGTGGCTGTTGTAAAAGCGGGCGGAAAGTGTTTCCAAGTGCCGAAACAGGTCGCCCCGCATTTTATATTCAACGCCGCGGGAAGCGCCGATGATGAAAAAGCGCCAGCCGAAGCGCCCCAGCATCATGGTAAGCCCTGCCAGAAGGATCTTGAGCAGGATGGGCTTTACCCCCTCAAAGCCGAAGGTTCCCTTCGTCAGTCCGTCGATGATCTCACCGGTGTACTGTGGAATATAGAGGCTTGCCAGGTCCACCAGCAGCAGTACGATGACGCCCAGAAGATAATGCCATTTGTAGCTCCATAAATAGGGGATCAGGGATAATTTTTTCTGTTTTGCTTCGCTCATTATAGTTCCCTCGTTGTAATGATTGTTGTCTGATTGCCGCATGAAGAATATTCTAACACATTTTGCGAAAATAGGGAAGCGGGTTTGTGCCACTGTTGGCGGATTGGAGAAAAGTGTGGTACAATAGCTGTAACGGGGGAAGTAAATTATGAAAGCAGTCGTATTTGATATGGACGGCGTTTTGTTTGACACAGAGCGTCTTTGCCAGGACAGCTGGCTGGCGGTGGCAAGGGAGGACGGGCTGCCGGGTATGGATGAAATATTTCCGCAGTGTATTGGCCGAAACGCCAATGACAGCAGAAGAATCGTCATGAGGGCATACGGGGAGGATTTCGATTATGAGGGATTCCGGCAGCGCGCCTCGGATTGGTTCTGGGATCATATAGAAAAGAACGGGCTTCCCATGAAACCGGGAGTAAGGGAGATCCTGACCTGGCTGCGAAAGGAAGGCTGGCTCATAGGGCTTGCTTCCTCTACTCGGCGTTCTACCGTGTCGAACCATCTGGAGCAGGCAGGGATCGGCGGGTATTTTTCGGCAGTGGTCACAGGGGATATGGTGGAGTATTCCAAGCCCCGGCCGGATATATACCTGATGGCCTGCAGGGAGCTAGGAGTGGAACCGGCGCAGGCATACGCCATTGAGGATTCGCCAAACGGGATCCGCTCCGCCTATGCCGCCGGGATGGCGCCGTTGATGGTGCCGGACATGATCGCACCGGATGAGGAAATGGTCCGCCTGAGCAAAAGGA
Source organism: Bacillota bacterium (assembly GCA_023663285.1). Lineage (GTDB taxonomy): Bacteria > Bacillota > Clostridia > Lachnospirales > Lachnospiraceae > Acetatifactor. Next base: position 37,191 of record JAMPHT010000015.1, on the reverse strand, counting down.
TATTTAAGGATCTGGGAGAAGTGTTAAGCTTCTTTAAGGCTTAAGACAGCCGCCGGTGCAGGGAATCGGTTGAAAAGCGTCTGTCGCGATAAAGAATGGAAGCAGGCAAAAAGCGAGGCGCAGGGGAGGTGTGCAGATGGCGTCGCTGGGTATACCGCGTAACACCATAGAGATACTTCAAAAATATAATTTCAATTTTCAGAAAAAGTTTGGGCAGAATTTCCTGATCGACACCTCGGTTCTGGACAGGATCATTCGGGCGGCGGAGATCAGGTCGGATGACTGCGTTCTGGAGATTGGCCCCGGAATCGGCACAATGACCCAATATCTGGCGGAAAATGCAGGACAGGTGGTAGCGGTGGAAATCGACAGAAATCTGATTCCCATACTGGAAGAGACGCTTGCGGGTTATGACAACGTGACGATCATGAATGACGACATACTGAAGGTTGACATCAACGAGCTCGTGGAACTTAAAAACGGCGGCAGACCGGTGAAGGTGGTGGCGAATCTGCCCTATTATATCACCACGCCGATCATTATGGGACTGTTTGAGAAGCACGTCCCTTTGAAGAGCATTACCGTTATGGTACAGAAGGAGGTGGCGGAGCGTATGCAGGTGGGGCCGGGCACAAAGGATTACGGGGCGCTTTCTCTGGCGGTGCAGTATTATGCAAAGCCGGAGGTGGTGGCGAACGTGCCGCCGAACTGCTTCATACCCAGGCCGGGCGTGGGAAGCGCAGTCATCCGGCTTACCAGGCATATTGAGCCGCCAGTCTATGTGGAGGACGAAGGCAAAATGTTCTCTCTTATCAGGGCGTCCTTTGGCCAGCGCCGCAAGACGCTGGTAAACGGGCTGGGAAACGCGCCGGAGCTTGGAATTTCAAAGGAACGCGTACTGGCCGTGCTGGAGGAAATGGATCTTCCGCCCATGATTCGCGGCGAGGCATTGACGCTGGAGCAGTTTGCGGAGTTGAGCAACAGGATTTGATTTTTTGAGAAAAATGTATTGCAATAATATATTTATTCTGGTAAGATAAATGCAAAGCATATATTCTTTGAATCTCTGGCGGCATAGACCGCTTCTGACCGGGAGTTCTCCTGTATGACTTCAATGAAATCTGTGCTTTTATTCCAAAACACTTTATAAGGCATGGATCTAAGGGGAAGTGCAGGCAGGAGAGACAGTCGAAGCCACAGGCAGAAAAGAAGTACAAGGACACCGTATTCAGGATGCTGTTCAGGGAAAAGGAGAACCTGCTGGAGCTGTACAACGCAGTCAGCGGGAAAAGCTGTACAGACCCGGAGCTGCTGGAGATCGTGACGTTGGAGAACGCTATCTATATGGGCGTCAAAAACGATCTGGCATTTCTGGTGGATCTCCATCTGTACTTGTATGAGCATCAGTCCACGGTGAACCTGAATATGCCCTTCCGGTTTTTACAGTATGTGACGGAGGAGTACGGGAAGCTTTCCGCGGAGGAAAACATATATGGCAGCAGACGCATCCCGCTCCCGACCCCGCATTTTGTGGTATTCTATAATGGCAGGAGTCCCCAGCCGGAGAAGCAGGCCATGAGGCTTTCGGATGCCTTCCGGACACAGGAGGGAGCTCTGCAGCCGGACCCACAGATGGACCTGCCGCAGATGGATCTGCGTGTATTAGTCCTGAATATCAACGAGGGCTATAATACGGAACTGAAGCGGCAATGTCGGACGCTGGGGGAATATATGCAGTATGTGGACAGGGTCAGGGGATACGCAGCTTTCATGAGCATGGAGGAAGCAGTGGATCGCGCGGTGGACGAGTGCATCAGGGAAGGGATCTTGCGAAAATTTCTCTTGGCGAATAAGGCGGAGGTGAAGCGCATGAGTATCTATGAATATGACGAGGAGGCTGCCAGACAGGCTATCCGGGAGGAAGAATATGAGCGGGGAGTAGCGACCGGAGTGAAGCGTGGTATGGAGCAGGGTATAGCGACCGGAGTGAAGCGTGGCAGAAAACAGGGTATGAGGGCCGGCATAAAGCGGGGTATTGAAGCTCTGGTTCTTGACAACATCGAAAGCGGTTTCGGAAAGGAAATTATCCTGGCAAAGCTGGTAAAAAGATTTGAAATAAGCCGGACCGCCGCAGAAGGCTATTATCAAAGGATAACAGCAGCTCTTCCGCCAGCTCAGTTGGACAGCAAGGGCAAGTGATATGCAACGGACATAAATAAAAACAATATAATAATATAATAGTATACTGATATAGACCGTCGTATGGAATCATTTCTGTACGGCGGTCTTACTTTTCTGATAAGTGTGAGAAGAATTTCTAATGCTCATGCCAGAGGGCATTTCGCAAAGAAATTCTACGGCGCAAGGAAGCGCCTGCTCACACTGAAGAATCGCAAGGGAAGCGATTCTTCTCATGGATTGTTTGTGCCTGCTGCGCAGGCATGACTGGAAGTGTGAAATAAATTTTCAAATATTGATTGGTACGCATAAGAGGGTGCATAGCACCCCTCTTTAAGCACGCAGAGGGGTATAAGGATGAGCAATATATACGGATATGCCAGAGTCAGCAGCCAAAATCAGAACGAGGACAGACAATTGATCGTATTGAAGGAATGTGTCGCTGCAGAGAAAAATATTTTTGTGGATAAACAGTCCGGCAAAAATTTTGACCGGCCACAATATCAGCAAATGGTGAAAAAATTTAAAAAAGACGATTTGCTGTACATAGAAAGCATTGATCGGCTGGGGCGTAATTATACGGAAATTTTGGAGCAGTGGCGGATTCTGACAAAAGAGATAAAGATCGACATTGTGGTGCTGGATATGCCGCTGCTGGACACCAGACGGGGGAAGGATCTGATGGGAACGTTTCTGAGCGACATTGTTTTGCAGGTTTTGTCCTTTGTTGCAGAAAATGAGCGTGTCAATATCCGGCAGCGGCAGGCGGAAGGGATTGCAGCCGCAAAGCTCAGAGGGGTCCATTTTGGCAGACCGACCGGCCCGTTGCCGGAGAATTTTTATGAGGTCTGTGAACGCTGGAAAAACGGGGAGATCACGGGAACTGCGGCGGCGAAGGAATGTAAGATGCCGCTGACGACCTTTCGATATAAGGCAAAGGGTTATGAAAATAATAATGTGTTATAAAAAGCGGATCTACAAAAAGGTATACTTTTTGGCAAATCCGCTTTTCGTATCACATAAAAGCATAATAGCACAAAAAAGGCTGTTATTCAACTCCAAAATATATTTGTGAAAAACTTGCAAAAAAGTATACTTATTGGCAGAAAAAAGACAAAGGAGAGCGGCTATGGGAAATAGAGAAGCAAGTTCTAAAACAGAATCTCTTTCTAAAGAAATATTAAAGGAAAAAGATTTGCAGAAGCGAATGAAAATATTTCAGAAAATGTCGGTTGATGAATTGATTTTATTCAAATTATGCTGCAAGAAAAAAATAGAAGATAATGAAATCTATAAGATCGTGTCTGCGCCGGTTTCTATAATATTGTCAGTGTTTTTGCAGTTGGTATGGCTGACAGATTGGGGAAATAGACGCGCAATATTCTGTGCGATAGGCTTAATAGTATATTTTGTTATTATGGCGGGAGTAGGCGCAGTGATTCTATATCAATACAGACAGGCGGAAAAGAGTAAGGAAATACTGGATGTTATCGAGGAACTGGAAAAATACGGGAAAATGAGAAAACAGGAAGAATAAAGTATACGCTGAAAAATAGAAAAAGCAAGTTATACTCAAGAAAAATAAATGAGCAGGAGGAGAAATTATGTTTTGTGGAAAATGTGGCAGCGAGTTGTCAGAAAATGAGAAGTTTTGTCCGAAATGCGGGGCAGAGGCAGGAGCCGTAACAGCGGGCAAGGAAAAGGTAAACGAGGAAAAAACAAACAAAGAAAAGTCAAACGAGAACAAGACAAACAAGGAAAAGAAAAACAAGACAAAGCAGGCGGGAAATAAAAAGAAGGTACTCATTGCCGGGGCAGCAGGGGCTGCTTTACTGCTTATATTATGTATAGCGGTATATAATCTCTTTTTGGCAAAGAAATTTACAAGCGGATCACTCATGTATGAGAAATGGGGTGGTGATCAGGTGTGTGTAATAGGAGTCAAAGAGGGCACTACAATAGCTGAGATTCCATCAAAAGTAAAGCATGGCTTGAAAACATATTATGTAGTGGATATACGGTTCTGCTATAATACGGAGCATGTGCAAAAAATAGTCATATCGGACAGTGTAACAAAGATAGGGAATGTTGCATTTTCCGGCTGTACCAGCTTGGAAAGTATAAAGATACCAGACAGTGTAACAGAGATAGGGTATTCTGCATTTTCCGGCTGTACCAGTCTGAAAAGTATAGTCATACCGGACAGCGTGACAGTGATAGGGGATACTGAGTTTTTCGGCTGTACCAGCTTGGAAAGTATAAAGATACCGGACAGTGTAACAGAGATAGGGCGTTCTGCATTTTCCGGCTGTACCAGCCTAAAAAGCATAGAAATACCGGACAGTGTAACAGAGATAGGGTATTCTGCATTTTCCGGCTGTACAAGCCTAAAAAGCATAGATATACCAGCCAACGTGACAGAAATAAGCAGTTCTGTGTTTGAAAATTGCACCAGTTTGAAGAATATAGCGATATCAAATGGCGTTACAAAGATAGGGGAGAGGGCTTTTTATGGGTGTAGCAGTTTAGAGTTTATTATCGTGCCGGCCAGCGTCAAAGAAATAGGGAATCGTGCTTTTAATAATTGTTACAATCTGGTAGGTGCTCAGATAGCCAGCAGCGAAACAAAGATTAGTCGGACTGCATTTGAAATCACCTCAAAATTGGAGAGTATAATTATTGATTATGTTGAAACGCCCTTGATAGAAGTGATTTATAGGTGAGGAACCGCGCCGATAGCAAAAGACAAAAATTATAGAAGTGTTGAGCAAAATGTGCTATACTGTTATACATAATCAGCCGGGAGAGGATGCGTATGGGATTTTATTTAAACAGTATAGCTCCGTATGAAGGATATAAGGATATTGCCGGAACCAGATTTTTTGTTGATAAATCTTCCTTGATCGACGAAATCATCTCAACGGTCATGCAGGACGGACAAAGATATATTTGTATTACCAGACCCAGACGTTTTGGCAAGAGCGTCATGGCAAATATGATAGGGGCTTTTTTCGGCAGGATATCGGAGGAGGAAGATGTTTTTGAAGGTCTTGAAATTGCAAGATCCGGTTATTATCGGGAGTATCTGCATAAGTATGATATGATCTACATTGATTTCAGCCGCCTGCCCAGGGACTGTCATTGTTACGGGCAGTATATTTCCCGGATTCAGGACGGAATCAATGCGGATCTGGCGCAAAGCTATCCCGAACTGAAGCTTGCGCCCGATACCGCGGTCTGGGACAATCTGCGGATCGTGTTTGAGCAGAACAGGACCCGATTCGTTTTTGTAATGGACGAGTGGGATGCGATTTTTCATAAAAGCTTTATCTTAGAAGAAGATAAAAAGAGCTATCTGGAGTTCCTTCGGGATTTGCTGAAAGGGCAGCCTTATGTGGAACTGGCATATATGACAGGCATCCTGCCTATTGAAAAATATTCCGGCGGTTCCGAGATGAATATGTTTCAGGAATACGACATGGCCACCAAGGAGAAATTCAGTGAATACTTTGGCTTTCTGGATTCTGAGGTTGACCGTCTGTTTACGGTCTACAGGCAGACCACTGAAAACCCGAAAATCACACGGGAAGCTCTGGCGGAATGGTACGACGGTTATCATACGGCTTCCGGCGTCAGAATGTATAATCCCCGTTCGGTGGTCTGCTCGCTGACGGACAATCAGATCAGTAATTACTGGACCGGTTCCGGGCCTTACGATGAGATTTTTTACTATATCCGAAATAATATTGAGGATGTCCGCGACGACTTGGTTATGATGGTTTCAGGGGAGCGGATTGAAATCAAATTGCAGGGATATGCGGCGGCGGCAACGGAACTGAATACAAAGAATCAGATTTTTTCGGCAATGGTGGTGTACGGTTTGCTGACTTATGAAGCCGGAGCGGTGTTTATTCCCAACAGGGAGTTGATGGATAAATTCGATGAGCTTTTATTATCCAACGAGAGTCTGGGATATGTCTATCGTCTGGCAAAGGAGTCGGAAAGGATGCTGAAAGCCACATTGACGGGTGACACAGTGACGATGGCGGAGATCTTAAAGCTGGCTCATGACACAGAGTCTCCGATTTTTTCCTACAACAGCGAAATCGAGCTGTCAGCTGTTGTAAATCTAATATACCTTGCCGCCAGGGACAAGTACCGGGTAGAGCGTGAAGATAAGGCAGGCGAAGGGTATGTAGATTTCATTTTTTATCCTGAGCGGAAAGGCGCAGATGCTCTGATTCTGGAGTTGAAGGTAGACAGCACACCGGCGGAGGCCATTGAACAGATCAAAAGTAAAAAATATGCCCTGCGTTTCAGAGGAAAGCTGGGGGAGACTCCCAAATACACAGGAAGAATACTGGCGGTGGGAATCAGCTATGACAGGAGAACGAAGGTTCATTCCTGTCAGACAGAGGCGTTGTGAACCGGCCTTTATCAATAATTATGAAGGAAAATATAAGCGTCCTCCAGCGTGACGGGGATTTGTCTGCATTCGATCTCCGGCTTTACCCTGCTCAAGACCCGCAGCCGGATGCCGCCCTCTGTGTACTGCTTGGAGGAAACACGATATTTCTGCTCTATGTCCCTGGCATTGACGGGGTCGTCTGTCTCATATTCCCACACATAGCCCTCGGCGTTGGCAAGCAGCCCCTGTATGCTGCCGGAATACAGGAATTTACCCTTTTTCATCACCGCAAGCTGATTGCAGGTGGCAGCCAGGTCCTCCACCACATGGGTGGAGAACAGGACGGTGCGGTTTTCGGCGAAATCCACCAGGAGATTTCGTATCCGGATGCGCTCTTCCGGGTCCAGGCCGGTGGTGGGCTCGTCGATGATCAGAAATGCCGGGTCGTTTAAAAGCGCCTGGATCAGGCCAACTCTTCGTTTCATGCCGCCGGAAAGCTGCTTCATTTTCTTTTTTCGGTGCTCCTTCAGGCCGGTTTTCTCCAGATAATATTGGATCCGCTCTCTACAGAGGGATTTGGAAACGCCTGCCAGAGCCCCCATATATTCCAGACATTCCTGCACGGTCAGACCGGGATACAGGTCTATTTCCTGAGGCAGATAGCCGATCTGCTTTTGGATCAGTGCATAATTTTTTTCATGATATTGTATGCCGTCCAGGGTCACCGTGCCGCCGGTGGGGGCGAGGGTGGTGGTCAGCACCCGCATAAGCGTGGTTTTTCCTGCGCCGTTTTCCCCCAGCAGACCGAATATCCCGGTGGGGATCTCCAGGCTGGCGTGGTCGATGGCGGTCACTTTATTGCGAAAGGTTATAGTCAGGTCATTGATTTGAATACTCATGATCATATCCTCTTTTCTGTTATGATTTATTTCAGTCAGGGCGTTTTTTCAGCAAAGCCGGCAGGAGCAGCAGCATCAGAGCGCAGAGCAGGACGCAGACAGCTTTCCCCGCAAGCCAGCTAAGGTCGCTTATATCCTTTACATTTCGGAAGGTATAGGAAAATATGTTCAGGGCGCCTAAAATACGCTGTCCGAAGGTGGAGTTGGCAACGAGCCACAGGATCAGGCATCCGCCTATGCCGAACCACTGATTGCCAAACAGGCAGGCGATAGTGTTCGACAGGACAGACCAGAAGGCCAGGGTTATGAGCATTGCGCCCAGATAAAGCAAAAACTGCTGAAGCTCCGTCCCCGTCTCCGGGTGCATGACGCCCGACAGGAGAGGCCGCTGAAAGAGAAAAATAAGCCCGTAGCCTGCCGCTGCCAGCAGCAGAAGAAACAGTTCCTGTATCAGCAGTCTGGCGCCGATAGCGCGCAGTTTTTTCCACATGGGATACAGATGCCAGACCTCTGAACGGCGGCCTGTTATTTCCTGCACATAGGTGTCCGCGCAGAATGCCGTTGTCAGGATCGCCAGGGCAGGCTCCAGGGCCGCGCCCACCTCATAGCTCACCGATACGCCCCGTATCAGGCTGAAGATCCCAATAAAGAAGAGAGCGAAAGCAACCTTATACAGGGGCAGGGATATTTTAAGCTCTTTATACATTACACCCACCTCCGTTTCCACAGCCGGACTGAAAGCAGCAGCATGACAGCGGACGCCGCCAGCAGAAAGCTCTGGTTGAGCAGCAGCCAGGGGGGCTCAGCCGTGTCGAAAAACTGTCCCGGAAACCGCACCATGACAGCCAGGAGCCGCCCGTGATAGCCGTATACGCCATCTGCGTTTCTGCCGCCCATATTGGAATACACGATATAGAGTATCAGAAGCGGCGCGCCGGGAAGAGGGTTTTTAAACAGCAGGGAGATGAGAACATAAATACATACGATCATAAGCATATTGGGCAGGATATACAGACAGGAAGCCCTGATAAAATCGAAGAGCCGGACTTCAAATCCGCTGCCTCTGGTGAAGAGCAGGCAAAGCACCCAGAATACCAGGTTTAAGGTCCCCAGCGCAATCAGGCACGCAGAGAATCCGCCCAGAGCCTTTCCCGCCACATAGCTTCCTGCGCTGACGGACTTGGTATGGAGCAGCTCATAAGTATTTTTTCTGGTATCCTGTATGAACAGCACCGCCAGCATGATGGTGGCGAAAAATCCCATATACAGGCTGGCAAAGTCCGCAAATTTCCTGGAAAAATAGTAGGAAAAGGGATTTTGGGACAGGACCTCCGAAAGGTAGGCGTTGATTTCCTCATTGGTTCCCTTCCGGTATTTTGTGAGCTCATAGGCAGCAGCATTTCTCGCCATAGAATGTTTTTCCTCAAAATACCGAAACGCTTCGGAAAGACTTAGATCCTTTGCGGCGTTTACGGCGGCTTCCGCCTCGGCGCTGTTCATGCCAAAGCCCGATATCAGATTCTGCCGTATGCCTGCTTCCCAGAACGCCCGCCGTTCCTCAGGCGTTGACGGGATATAGCCCTCAAAGACGTCGCCTGCATGGATGGTCTCCGGGTAAGAGTTGACGATCTGTTCCTCCGGTGTAAGATAATGGATCTGCAGATAGGGACTGACCGCCGAGTAGACGCCCAGGATCACAATGAGGATCCCCAGCCAGAACAGGGGACGTTTTAAGTAGTTTTGGACTTCTCTGGATAAAATTGCAAGCATATGTGACCTCCTTTTTTGGGAAATTTCGTCATGGCTGGGCGGACATTGTCCGCCCTCGGTGTCTGAGACAAAGTCCTGCGGAGACATCTTTGCACAGAAGATCCGGAGCGCTGCCGGGATCTTGGTATATACAGGATATGAGGTAAATCACAACAAAAAAGCAATGGATGAAAATATTGCCGTTACCGATGCGCCGCCCTGGGGTAAATTCCCTGACAGAAGCCTGCCGCCGTGTTTTTCGCAGTACAGTCTGCTGATATACATCCCCAGCCCTGGGTGTTTCAGACTGTCCTTCGCAGATTCCTCGGCTTTCTCTGAAAATCCGGTCCCGTCGTCTGTGACGCATATCCGGCACTCGCCGGCGCTTAAGGAGAGGGTGAGCTCCACTTCTGTTCTGGCATAACGCAGGGCGTTGGACAGCAGGTTTTCCGTGACCTCCAGAATAATATCCCTGTCCCCCCGGAATACATCCTCTGTGGAAACAGTGTGGAGCAGGATCCTTTTCCCCGCGTCCTTTTCCAAAATGCCGATCTCGGCAAGCAGGTCTGCCTCCAGCTGTCTGGCCGTGATCGCCTCCGAGCACAGCGTCCGCTTCTCCAGACTGTTCAGCTTTCCCATAGTCTCCACGAATTTATCCATGCGCTCCAGCTGTTTCCCGCATTCATGCAGCATTTCCACTGCTTTTTCCAGGCCGATGGATCCATCCGGAAGGTGATCCGCCAGCATTTCCTGGTATCCCTTCAGGACGGACAGAGGAGAGCGGATGTCATGGGCAATAGCGGCCCTAAGAGCCCGTTCCTCCTCAAGGCTCCGCCACAGCAGGATATTATTTTCCGCAAGCTGGGAACGCATCCGCTCAAATTCCCGGCACAGCTCTCCCATTTCATCCTTGTTTTTATAAACCACATGAAACTGAAGATCGTTTCGGGCAATGTTTTTGGACGCCAGCGTCAGCTCCGCAAGAGGATATTTCAATTTCTTCCGATAAAATAATAAGACGGCGCAGCAGCAGCCGATCATGGACAGGATCAGCACGGTGTAGGTCTGTAAAAAATCACATATCTCAGACGCCAGGCGGTCATGAGGCGTCATGAGGGAGAGAACAGGACGCTCCACATCCGCTGCCGGGGGAGGAACAGATGTTTCCGCCGGCGGATCATATTTCCCCTGCTGTATGTCCTCTGCTGCGGGGACAGTCTCTGTCTCTTTCGGCGCATAACTTTCCTGCTCTCCGTATTTCCGCCAGATGCCCACCTGGGTCCGGCTTGCCAGAAGGATGATATATGCGGACAGCAGAAAGCAGCAGAGCAGGCTGACGGCGGTATACAGAAACAACGTTTTTCTGATAGAAAGGTTTTTGATCCGGTTTCTTACTTTGCCCATCTATAGCCCATCCCCCATACGGTTTCAATATATTCGGTCTCCGTGAATGCCCGAAGCTTGCTGCGTATCCGACGGATAAGCTCTGTGATGACACGGCTGTCACCTTCTGCATCCCAGCCGCAAACTTTTTCATAGATTCGTTCCCTGTCAAATACAATGCCCGGATGCATGGACAGGAATTCCATGATTCCGTATTCCGCCTTTGTAAGCTCCAGGCAGTTTCCGTCCAGGTGTACGGTCTTTGCACCGTAATCAATGATAAGACCGTTCTGAAAACGGCAGGCCGACGCGGTATTATGCCGCTGCTCCCGTTTCAGGTGAGCGGCGATCCGGGCGTCCAGCTCCTTTAGGCTGAAGGGCTTTGTGATATAGTCGTCGCCCCCTGAGAGCAGACCGTTCACCCGGTCATCCTCATCTACCTTCGCCGTCAGAAACAAAATCGGGCAGGCCACCTTATCCCGGATAAGGTGGCACAGCTGCAGCCCGTCCATCCGGGGCATATTCACATCCAGCAGAATGAGGTCCGGGCGGCTGCCAAGTTTTTCCAGCGCATCCACGCCGTTTTCCGCGGTGAGGACCTCAAAGTCCTTCATTTCAAAGTGGCTCGTAAGCATGGTGAGAAGCGCCCTGTCGTCGTCAACGATCAATAATTTAGTCATATGTCTGCCTGTCCTTTTATGTCTGTATGAAAGCTGTTGTATGATTTGATATATTATAATACAAAAGACAACAAATAAACAACGATACTATATCTTGTATTTTTTTTGCCTTTTCTTTTTGACATATGCACTATATCTATGGTACACTAGACAAAATAGTGGGGAAGTCTACTTATTGTACGCGCACATAGGATAGGGAGTGTTACCTTGGATAAATATGAATATAGAATCAGAGCGGATGAAATAAAGCAGCTGATAGCGGAGGGGGATTACCAGCAGGCGGCGGAGATCGCAGATACCATTGACTGGCGCAGGGTCAAGAGCGTTATGATGCTCTGTACCATCAGCGATCTGTATAAGATAAACCGACGTTATGAAGACGCTAAAAATATGCTTTTGCTGGCATACGAGAGAAGACCGGGGGGAAAGACCATCTGTTATTCCCTCTGTGAGCTTTGCATCAAAACAGAAGAATTCCTGCAGGCTGTCAATTACTATAAGGAGTTTGTGCAGGTTGCGCCCAAGGATTCGGGACGCTACATTCTGCAGTATAAGCTTTACGAGGCCCAGGAGGTGGGGCTGGAAGAGCGCATCGGCGTGCTGGAGGAGCTGAAGAAAAGAGATTACCGGGAGAAATGGGCATACGAGCTGGCCTATCTGTATCACAGGGTAGGTCTGGCTACCCGTTGTGTGGAGGAATGCGACGAGCTGATCCTCTGGTTTGGCGAGGGGAAATATGTTATCAAGGCCATGGAGCTGAAAATGCTGCATCAGCCTTTGTCGGCGTCCCAGCAGGAAAAATACGACCACAGATTTGATCCGGTTCGGCCGCCTGCGGCGGAGATGCCGGAAGAAAGAGCCGAAGCGGCGGAGACGGGAGCCGTATGGGCGGATCCGCCCCAGGCTTTTGAAGCGCAGTCCGGCTGGGAGCAGTCAGGTGAAAGTGCAGGGCAGCCGTCTTATGGGGAAGCCGGATCCTCTGTCAGCGGAGGCCGGGCGGAAAACGTGAATCCGGCTATGGACCGAATGCCGGAGGTCCAGCCGGCGCCGGAAGCTTCCGGGCAGGAGGCAATGGCCGGGGTCTATGCCGGCTGGGCGGCGCAGGGCACAGCGGTCTCCATGGATACCAGAACGGACTGGGTGCTGTCTACGCCGAAGCCGGAAATACAGGAGAAGGCTCCCGCCCCGGCGGTACAGCAGCCAGTACAGCAGCCGGCACAACAGCCTGTACCGGAGGAACTGGACATACAGGTCAAGACTATGGACGTAGGGGCCTACAATACCATCAATCTGCAGGCGGAAATTGCCGCAGGGCTGCAGGAGGTGCTGGCGGAGGACGGCACCCGGACGGACGCGATCACTCAGTCCATTATTGCCCCCCTGTTGGAGTCTGACACGGAGAGTCTTGATCTTCCGGAGATAGAAGAGGTGGATGAGAACGACCTGGAGCCCGTCAGGGAGGTCATGGAGGAAACGGAGGTGTTCTTCGGAGAGACGGGTGAGCTGGGCGCTGTCCGGAAGGAAGAAGAGGCGGAGTTTGTAACGGAAGAGCTGATTTCGGAAGAAACGACGTCGGAAGGGCTACAGGCGGCGTCCGGAGAGCCTGTAAGCAGGGAATCCGTACCGGAAGGGATGGAAGAGCTGCATCCTGACGATACGGCAAGGATAGTGATGGATCAGCTGCGGCAGGAGATGAGCCGGAAGGTGGAGCAGGTGCTGACGGCACAGCCGCCCAGAGAGCTGGCGGGAGTATTGTCCCAGGAATCCGACGGGCAGATCAGCCTGGTGGTGCCTGAAAGTGAAGAGGTAGAAAAGCAGATCACCGGCCAGATGAATTTTGAAGAAATACTGGGCGAGTGGGAGAAGCTGAAGCGGGAGAATGAGGCGAAGCGGCAGGAGGAGGTGCGTCAGCACGTTCTGGAGCAGACGGGCGATATGTTTACCGAGTTTGAGGCGTCTCGGAAGGACGGTCTGCTGGAACAGCTGGAGAGCGAGCCGGTGGAGCCTGAGCCGGAAGAGGAAGAGCTGGAAGAGATTATAATAGAAGAAATCGGGGCGGCCGGTTCGGAGAAGCCGGAAGAGCCCGCGGAGCCTGAACCGGAAGCATCTGCGGAGGCAAAGGCGGAAGCGGCAGACGAGGAGCCGGAAGAGAGGGCTGTGGAGGCGGGATCCGCAGGAGCAGAAGCGGAAGGATCCGCAGAGGCAAAGGTGGAAGCGGCAAACGAGAAGCCGAAAGAAAAGGCTGTGGAAGCGGCAGCAGGGGAGGCGAAATCCCAGGGAGCAGAGCCGGAAGAGCCCGCGGAGCCTGAACCGGAAGCGCCTGCAGAAGCAAAGGCGGAAACGGTAAACGATGAGCCGAAAGAGAAGGCTGCGGAAGCGGCAAACGAGGAGCCGGAAAAGGCTTCGCCAGCCCGGCAGGAAAAGACAGCGGTGCGGGCGCTGACCCGTGAGGAAAAGGAGCTTTACGCGCCCTTTATCCAGAGCCGTGCCGGCAGAGAAAGCCTGGTGAAAGCCATTGACAGTATCAGTATGGCAGCCTACACCGGAAATGTGATCATTACCGGCGAGAAAGGGATGGATACAATGTCCCTTGCCAAAAATATGGTTCGCGAGATCCAGATGACGGACAGCAATTTCTCCGGAAAAGTTGCGAAGGTATCAGGGCATGGGCTGAATTCTAAAAACGTGGAGGATACCCTGAAGCATCTGGGAAGCGGCGCTCTGATCGTTCAGGAAGCGTCGGAGATGGAAGCCTCCACTGTGGAGGCATTGCAGAAAACGCTCCAAAAGGAAAACTTCGGCATCATTATTTTCCTGGAGGATACGAAAAAGGCTATGGAGCGTTTCCTGGCGGCATACCCTAAGCTGCGGGAAAGCTTTACGGCCAGAATGGACGTGGAGGCCATGAGCAACGATTCGCTGGTGGCTTTCGGAAGAAAGTACGCCAGAGAGATGGAGTATTCCATCGACGAGCTGGGGGTGCTTGCCCTTCACACACGGATAGAGGAACGGCAGACGCTGGATCATGCGGTGACGGTCATGGAAGTAAAGGATATTGTAGATGACGCGATTCGCCATGCCAACAGAAAAACATTGGGACATTTCTTTGACATTCTCTTCGCAAGGCGGTATGATGAAGAGGACATGATCATTCTGACTGAAAAAGATTTTGTATAACGGAGGAACAGGTATGGCAGGGAAAGTAGAAAAGGTTTTCATATCGGAGGCCGATCAGTATCTGTTTTCACAGGGGACCCATTACGACATTTACAAAAAGCTGGGCGCGCACCCGTCAGTGGAGAAGGGCGTGGCCGGTATCTATTTTGGCGTATGGGCGCCGAATGCAGAGGCTGTTCACGTTGTCGGCACCTTCAATGAATGGAATGAACAGGCGGCTCCAATGGAAAAGCTTGGCCCGGTAGGCATCTGGGGGCTCTTTATGCCGGAGGCGGCGGTAGGGGATATGTATAAATTCCTGATTACCGCCCAGGACGGCAGGAAGCTTTATAAGGCTGACCCATTTGCAAATCAGGCGGAATACCGTCCGGGCACGGCTTCCATCGTGGCGGACCTTTCCGGCTTTGAGTGGAAGGACGGGGCATGGATGGAGCAGCGGGATAAAAAGGATCCTAACAGGGAGCCTATGGCGATCTATGAGTGTCATATCGGTTCCTTTATGAAGCATCCGGACGGAACGGAGGAAGGCTTCTATAATTACCGCCAGTTTGCGGACAGGATCGTGGAGTATTTAAAAGAAATGAAATATACCCATGTGGAGCTGATGGGGATCGCGGAATTTCCCTTTGACGGCTCCTGGGGCTATCAGGTGACGGGGTATTATGCTCCTACCTCCCGTTACGGCACGCCAAAGGACTTTATGTATCTGGTGAATCAGCTGCACAGGGCGGGCGTGGGCGTCATTCTGGACTGGGTGCCTGCCCACTTTGCAACGGACGCTCACGGGCTGGGACAGTTTGACGGACAGTGTATTTTTGAACATCCGGATCCCCGTCTGGGAGAGCATCCGGACTGGGGCACCAAGATATTTAATTACGAGAAGCCGGAGGTAAAGAATTTCCTGATAGCCAATGTGCTGTTCTGGCTGAGGGAGTTCCATGTGGACGGTATCCGCGTGGACGCGGTGGCGTCTATGCTTTATCTGGATTACGGCAAGCAGGCGGGGCAGTGGGTGCCCAATAAGTACGGCGGCCATGAGAACCTTGCGGCCATTGAATTTTTCAAGCATATGAACTCCGTGGTCAGAGGAAGCTATCCGGGCTTTTTGACCATTGCGGAGGAATCCACCGCCTGGCCTAATGTTACCGGTGAGATCGGCGGTGAGGGCCTTGGCTTTACGTTTAAGTGGAATATGGGCTGGATGCACGATTTCTGCGAATATATGAAGCTGGATCCCATTTACCGCAAGGGCGACCATTACGGCATGACCTTTGCCATGAGCTACAATGAGAGCGAAAAGTATATCCTGCCTCTGTCCCATGACGAGGTGGTGCATTTGAAATGCTCCATGGTCAATAAGATGCCCGGCTATACGGTGGACAAATATGCCAACCTGCGGGTGGGTTATACCTATATGTTCGGCCACGCCGGAAAGAAGCTGCTGTTTATGGGACAGGATTTCGGGCAGGAGAGAGAGTGGAGCGAGGCCAGGGAGCTGGACTGGTTCCTGCTGGGTGAAAAAAATAACCTGGGGCTGCACGATTACGTGAAAGAACTTCTGAAAATATACAGAAAGTATCCCGCTGCCTATGAGCTGGACGATACCTGGGACGGTTTTGAGTGGATGAACGCGGACGATGCGGAGAACAGCGTGTATTCCTTTGTGAGGAAATCCTCCACGGGAAGGAACAGCCTGCTGTTCGTGCTGAACATGACGCCCGTGAAGCGGGAGGGCTATCGGGTGGCCGTTCCCAAGAATAAGAAGTACAGGCTGCTCTTAAACAGTGACGAGGAGCGCTTCGGCGGCTGGGGGAATGAGCTTCCGGCGGAGGTGACGGCCAAGAAGGAGCCCTTCCATTATCAGAAGTATTCCTTTGCTTTGGATCTTCCCCCCTATGGCGCGGCAGTGTATGTGTTCTGATGTAAAGAATTTTTGCTTTTGAACCGAAATAAAGGGTAAGCGTGTTGTGCGCTTACCCTTTATCAGTAAGAAGCAGACAGGAGAGAACATTTTGAGAATATCCTTTAATCAGCAATCAGTAGGCGAGACAGAAAAGCGGCAGGCAGAGAGCCATGCCATACACAGTAAGGACATTTCCGGGAAGAGTGGGCCTGGAAAGACGCAGTCAGGGGCGTCCGAAGCGGGCGTTTATGTGCCCGGCGGGAATTGGGGCGGTATGCCGGGAAATGCGCCGGAGAAGGGCAAGAGCCTGATCGAGATCCAGCAGGAAGCCCAAAATATGGATGTGGGAATCAGTCAGGACTATATGACAGTCATGTCACATACCCTGTCGGAGGAGGATTATGCCAAAGCCCAGGAGGAAGGGTTTGATTTTGGCAGCATGAACCCGGAGGAGACTGTTACCATTGTAGATAAGATCAAGGCGGAGTTGGTGCGCGCAGGCAAAAATATCCAGGGCTATACGGATGATGTGGATATGGAGACCCTTGCGGCTGCCCTGGGGAGCCAGGCGCTGGCCGAGGCGGTGGCCAAGAGCTTCCGGGAGGCGGATGTTCCGCTGACAGAGGAAAATCTGGAAAGCATTGAGACGGCATGGCTGATGGCCTCGCAGCTGCAGCCTCTGGAGCAGGGGAGTATCCGGTATCTGATCGACAATGAGATGGACAGTGAGATATGGAATCTCTATGTGGCGGAAAACAGCGGCGCCGCAGCGGGCGCTCCCGAAGGAGTGGAGGAGCTGATCCCGGAGGGCGAGCTTGCCCGTCAGATGGATGGCATTATTGAGAGCTCCGGGAGGCAGGTCAATGAGGAGAGCCGAAGAGATGCAGCCTGGCTGCTGGAGAACGGGCTGCCTCTGACAGAAGAGAGCCTGGACCGTCTGGATGAGCTGAAGAAGCTGGAAATGCCTGTGACGCCGGAGCGTTTTGCAGAGGCTGCCGCAGACGCGGTTGCGGATGGCAAGGCGCCTGTCTATGGCTCCCTTTCCGGGAAAGCGGAAAACATATATGAGAAAGCTGTCCGGGTGGAGGCATATTACCAAAGCAGTCAGGTGTGGGAGGAATATGCGGGAGACGTCACCGCAAGAAGGCAGCTGGAGGAGATACGTCTGCGCATGACGGCGGAGGTGAATGTGAAGCTGCTGAAGAGCGGTTTTTCCATTGACACGGCTCCCATGGAGAAGCTGGTGGAAGCCCTGCGGCAGGCGGAGGAACAGCTGGCGGCACAGTATTTCCCGAATGATGCGGAAAGCGTTGAGAAATACCGGAATTTCCGGGATACGAATACGGTCATGGGGGAGCTGCCCAGTCTGCCTGCAGCTGTGCTGGGAGTCTTTGCGGAGGGACAGAGCCGGGAGAATCAGGGGGTCGTCCGCACCGAGGAACAGAATGTAGAGAGCCTGGGGGAATTTCATAAGGAAGGTAAGGCCCTGCAGGATACTTACAGAAAAGCAGGGATAAGCTATGAGGCGCTTAAGACCGAACCAAGGCGGGATCTGGGAGACAGCATCAAAAAAGCCTTTGCCAATGTGGACGATATCCTGAAAGACTTAAATGAGGAGCCCACGGAGGAAAACCGCAGGGCAGTGCGCATCCTGGGCTATAACCGCATGGAGATGAAC
Organism: Bacillota bacterium; assembly: GCA_023663285.1. GTDB lineage: Bacteria > Bacillota > Clostridia > Lachnospirales > Lachnospiraceae > Acetatifactor. The sequence continues at coordinate 19,136 of JAMPHT010000015.1, read as the reverse complement.
CTGGAAAACCTGGAAAAGGTGAGGGAGGCGGACCGGGTGGTGCAGACTGTGGTGGAAAAGCTGACCCCGGCGGCGACCTTGAAAATGATCCGCGACGGAATAAATCCGCTGGAAAAGACCTTTGACGAGTTGGAGCAGTATTTTAGAGAACTGCCGGAGGATTACAGGCAGGAGTCCGAGAGTTACAGCCGTTTCCTGTATGGGCTTGAGAAAAATCATGCCGTCACCCCGGAGGAGCGGGAGAGCTATATCGGCATTTACCGCCTGGTGCGGCAGATAGAAAAGACCGACGGAGCGGCTGTGGGCGCTTTGGTGAATACTCAGGCGGAGCTTCATTTTTCCAATCTGCTCAGCGCCGTCCGCAGCGGCAGGTTCAAGTCTCTGGATACAAAGGTGGGAGACAGGCTGGGGACTGTGGTAGAGCGGATACAAAATGGGGAAAGTATTTCCGGACAGATCGCCAGGGCGTTTGCAGGGGATGCGGAGAAACTTATGACAGATGTGTCATATAGTGAGAAAGCGGAGCAGGCATATAACAGGGAACAGCTGGAACAGTACAGGGCTGCCCTTGCGGCTGCAGATGGAGAGTGTACCGCTATGCTGCAGCGGGGCGAGCTTCCTGTGGGGGCGGATGATCTGCTTGCGGCTGCCGCCCTGCTTGAGGAGGATGGGGACCTGTTTGCGGGCGGAGGCGGAGAAGAGCAGGAAACAGAGCTTTGGGAGCTTCTTGAGCGGCCTGAGAAATTTGAAAAGGAATATGAGGACAGCATTGTCCGGGCGAAGGCGGAGGTGGAGGCAGCGACCTTTCGATCTGCGGATACCAGCCTGGATGTGCGCCATATGCAGCTGACCCACAAGCAGCTTACCATTGCCGGCAATCTGGCGAAGCAGCAGGAATTTTTCCTTCCCGTGGACATCGGCGGCAGAAAGACGAGGGTACATCTGACCCTTGACAGGAGCGGGGATGGCGCAGGCCGGGTGGAGATCCGCATGAGATCCGGGGAAGAGCAGGAAATGCAGGCAGTTTTCCGTTTTGAGGACGGAGCTTTGAATGGAATAATAAAAAATGAAAATAAAAATGGGGTTATGAAAACGGAAAAGATAGCCGATATTTTTAGAAAGGAAGCCGGTGAGAGCTGGAAAATGGGAACCGTCAGCGTAGTGACTACGGACGTCCGTTTCCCGGAAGCAGCCGGAGTGGGCATGGATGCCGGAACAGAAAACACAGAACTGTATCGCGTAGCAAAGGTATTTTTGCACGCCGTACAGGGTGGGTTCCAGCTTGGAGAATCCGCAGAACAGGAAGGGGTTTCTTATGCGAATTAACTACAATGTATCCGCCATGCTCTCTAATAATGCGCTGGCAAATAATGACAATCTTCTGGCTCAGTCGCTGGAAAGATTGTCCTCCGGATTAAAGATCAACCATGCCAAGGACAATCCCGCAGGGCTTGCCATGGCAAAGAGAATGAACGCACAGATCGAAGGCCTGTCCCAGGCGAATGACAATGCCAACGACGGTATCTCCGTGATAGAGACGGCGGACGGCGCTATGTCCGAGATCAGCGAGATGCTGCAGAGAATGAATGAGCTGGCGATCAAATCCGCCAACGGGACCATGTCCGAGAGCGACAGGGCCACCGTGCAGGATGAGATCTCCCAGCTGAAGGAAGAGATCACCCGTGTGGCTGAGACCACGGAATTCAACGGTCAGAAGCTGCTGAACGGAGAGTTTGAGCTGAAAGGCTATGTCTACGGCGATATCGACGTTAAGGTCGCCGGTTATTCTATGGATGTTCCCGCTAAGGATTATTTCATTTCCGAGATCAAGCTGCAGAAGGAAACGGTAAAAGCGCCTGTAACGGATGAAGAGGGCAATATGTTCGATGCGGACGGCAATGTTGTCAATGACGATCCCGACAAGGCCGTTATGGAGGACGTTTGGACGGGAGATTATCTGGCGGAGATAACAGTTCCGGCGAACAGCGGATTCCCGGACGGCTTTACCGCAAAGATGACGAAAGACAATCTGCTGACCATTTCAGGCACCAACGGCTTTGAGATGACGCTGGATCTGTCCAGACTGAATCAGGACAAAGAGGCAAAGCCCAATGTAAGCGTTCAGAAGAAATTTGAGGATCTGCTGCCGGGGGAGGAGCTTGTATATAAGCCCAAGGATGAGGACGGCAAGGATACCGTGCTGCGGATAGACGCTACCGGTATCGGCGCAATGCGGCTGCAGATCGGCGCCAATGAAGGCCAGGTCCTGCCTGTGGAGATCCCCGCTATCTCACTGCGGAATATGGGGATCGAGAACCTTGATGTATCCACAAAGGAAGGCGCGCTGAAGGGCATCGAGGATATTGACGGCGCGGTAAAATATGTTTCAAAGGTGCGCGGTATGCTGGGCGCTTATCAGAATCGGCTGGAATCCACAGTCAACAGCCTGGATGTCACCTCGGAGAATATGACTGCGGCGTACTCCAGGATCATGGATGTGGATATGGCGGAGGAAATGACCAATTATACTACCTATCAGGTGCTGACCCAGGCAGGTACGTCCATGCTTGCCCAGGCCAATGAAAGACCTTCTCAGGTGCTGCAGCTGCTTCAATAGTGTGATGCATAAAATGCTGGGGAGATTTGTATGACCGACAGGGAAAAGCAGGATTTTACATTGAGGATATCTCAGGCAAATTCCACACAGATGGTAGTTATCTTATATGAAATGCTGCTTAGCTATATCAGGGACGGCAAAGCGGCGCTGGAACAGAAAAACGAAACGGAATTCCATGCGGCGATCCGCAGGGCAAGAGGGTGCGTGGGTGAGTTGATGAATTCGCTGGATCTGCGGTATGAGCCTGCCCCCGCACTGCTTGGTCTTTACGGCTTCTGCGTCAGAAAGCTTGCTTCGGCGGAGAGCGGAAAAAGAGCGCTGCCGCTGGAGGAGATCAAGCGAATCATCACGCCCCTTAGGGATGCTTATGAGCAGATCGCCGGACAGAACAGTGCCGGGGCAGTCATGGGCAACTCTCAGACAGTGTATGCCGGACTGACTTACGGCAGAAATTCTTTAATTGAAAACATGGCTGACCAGGGCGCGAATCGGGGAATGTATGTGTGAGGCGTCCCGTTCGGATTCGGACTCAAGAGCTGCCAGCTCGGTGAGGTGCTTGTACTTTTTTTGCAGAGCATTGATTTCATAAATATAGCTGTCGATCAAGTCCGTATCGGTAGCATTGTTGAAGCCCGCATAGGCAATGTCAAGCGCCTTGTGGGTTTTTTCTATACATTCCCGTAAGGATATGGGGGTCAGATCTTCTTCCACGGTCTGAACGGTGTCCGCTTTCTGGCTGAAATACATTTTCATGGTAAATCTTTCCTTTCATATGGTTGTTACAATTATAGTCTCCTAAAAAGAAAATTATTCCAGAAAAGGAAAAAACTGTTATCAGAATTTAAAGAATATTTGAGCGGGGCAGGGCATAGGATGTACAAAAAAGGCGGTGTCATATGAAAAAGGAATGGCTTCTCAACACAGTGCTGCGAAGTGTTTTCGGAGTGATTGCGATCTATTTTATCAATGCCGCACTGGAAAGCGCGGGGATCTCGCTGGGGGTAGGCATCAACGGAGCGACTGTTTTGACATCCGGAATCCTTGGAATTCCTGGGATTGCAGCACTTTACGGAATCGGGCTTTATAAATTTTTGTAAACTATTTACAAAAATGATTTTTTTTGATTTTATAGCTTGCAAAGGAAAATACTATCGGTTATAATGCGCTTACAGTTCAATTTATTCTTTGAGGCAGATGTCGCCTCGGAATTCAAGGTACGACAGGAATAGAAATACACAGAGTACAAAGGAGATGATGTGTTGGCGGTCTTATGTCTTTTGTTGACAGCTGCCTGTGGATCTGATTATCGCAACAGAAAAATTCCAAACGGTCTTGTGGCAGTTATGGCTTTGGCCGGAACGGTATTCCGATTCCGGAGAGACGGGACGGTGGGAGTGCCGCTCTATCTGGGGGAAGCGGCGGCGATTGCGGCGCTGCTGTATCCCTTATACAAAATGGGCGGCCTGGGGGCCGGAGATGTGAAGCTGCTGGGGGCGGCTGCAGGGTATCTTCCCTTCAATAAGATCTTTCTATTTTCATTTGTTTCTCTGCTGATTGCAGCAATTATTTCACTTATTAAACTGTTGGTAAACAAAAATTTCAGAGAGCGTCTGGGCATATTTTTCGGATATCTGGAAGAAATCGCGAAAAAGGGAACCGTGCAGCGCTACCCGGCGACGGGAAAGGAAGTAAAGTCGGCAGGCGTCTGTCTGTCCGGCCCGGCATTGCTCAGTCTGCTGCTCTGTATGGGGGGTGTCTATTGAAAAACGAGGAAAGGATCATGGCGCTGTGCGACACGGAGGAGGAATATGCACAGCTCATGACGGAATTTTTAAAAAAGAACAGGGAACTGCCCTGGAAGCTCCATACATACACAGATGCACAGGAGCTGATCAAGGAGGAGAAAAAGGACCTGGAGCTGCTGGTAGTTTCCGAGTCGGCATACTGCGAGGAATTGCGGAAAATAGAAGCGCTGCGCACAGTGGTCTTAAGCGAGAGCGGCGTCATGCGATGGGAGAATGTCTTATATGTGGACAAATATCAGCAGGCGGAAGAGGTGCTGAAGGAGCTGATCCGGATCTATATGGAGATAGCAGACACAAGGCTGCCGAAGCTGAAAAAGAGCGGCAGCATCACGTTTATCGGGAATTATTCGCCGGTGCGCAGAGCCCTGCAGACCTCCTTTGCGCTTACCATGGGACAGCTTCTGGCAAAGGATCACCCCACCCTGTACCTGAACTTTGAACATTATGGGGGGATCGGGGAGCTGCGGCCCGACATACAGACCTCAGACATGGCGGATCTCCTTTATTTTCTCCATGGAGACAAAGAGAAATTCCACTTGAGGCTGCAATCCATCTGTAAGCATATGGGAGATCTGGACTATATACCGCCCATGAAATCAGGACAGAATCTGTTGACCATCACGGAGGCGGAGTGGCTGGAGCTGCTTCAGAGGATAGAAGAGACGGGGGAGTACGAGTATGTCATTCTGGACTTAAGCGAGAGTATGCAGGGGCTGTTTGAGATCCTGCGTATGTGCAAGGTGGTGTTTACCCTCACAAAGGAGGACAGGATCGCCAGAAGCAAGCTTCTGCAGTACGAGCAGCTGCTGTCTCTGTATGAATACGGGGATGTATTGGAAAAGACCCGTCGCCTGAGGCTGCCCCATATACAGCGCCTGCCGGAGGAACTGGAACAGCTGACCAGAGGGGACCTGGCGGCGCTGGTAAACGATCTGCTGAAAGGAGTATAGGAATGGAATATGCGGAATTGAAGCGGGAACTGCGCAAAAAGGTGCAGGAACGGATGGGTTATACCAGGGAAATGACCGACGGAGAGGTGGAGGAGGCCATAGACGAGGTGCTTCTGGAGCAGGAGGAGCTGGTGACATATCCTGTTGAACTGCGGTGGAAGCTGAAAAAGGAATTGTTTGACTCCCTGAGAAGGCTGGACATCCTGCAGATCTTTGTGGAGGACAATTCGGTGACGGAGATCATGATCAACGGGACGGATCACATATTCATAGAGAGGAAAGGCAGGCTGCAGGAGCTGGACAAGGGCTTTGACTCCATGGAAAAGCTCCAGGATGTGATACAGCAGATCGTGGCGGGATGCAACCGGGTGGTAAATGAAGCGTCCCCCATCGTGGATGCAAGGCTTCCGGACGGTTCGCGGGTGAACATTGTCATGCAGCCGGTGGCGCTGAACGGCCCTATCGTGACGATCAGGCGGTTTCCGGACAAGCCCATTACAATGGACTGGCTTGTGAAGAATGATTCCATATCCCAGCAGGCAGCCCTGTTTTTAGAGACACTGGTGAAGGCGGGGTATAACATCTTCATCAGCGGCGGAACGGGAAGCGGCAAGACTACCTTTTTAAATGCTCTGTCTCAGTTTATCCCTTCGGATGAGCGCGTCATAACCATTGAGGACAGCGCGGAGCTGCAGCTGCTGGGACTGCCAAACCTGGTGCGCCTGGAGACCAGAAACAGCAATGTGGAGGGCTGCAGGGAGATCAGTATTCGGGAATTGATCCGTTCCTCCTTAAGGATGCGGCCAAACCGTATCGTGGTAGGGGAGGTCAGAGGGGCGGAGGCGATCGATATGCTGCAGTGTCTGAATACGGGGCATGACGGGAGTATGTCAACAGGCCATGCCAACAGCGGAAAGGATATGCTGGCAAGGCTGGAGAACATGGTACTGATGGGAATGGAACTGCCCCTGGCGGCGATCCGGCAGCAGATCGCATCGGGGATAGACATTGTGGTTCATCTGGGCAGACTGCGGGACAGATCGCGAAGAGTGCTGGAGATCACAGAGATCCTGGGCTATGAAAACAATGAGATCAGGCTGAATCCTCTGTTTGAATTTGAGGAGGAGGGAGAGGATAGTGAAAGGTGTATTATCGGGAGGCTTCATAAAAAAGGAACGCTCCTTCGGGAAAACAAGCTCAAAGCGGCAGGATTATCATAGCTATCGCTGGAAAAAATGGGAGTGGGCCGCAGCGGTGCTTGTATCAGCGGCGGTGACGGTCTTTGCGGCGTATTTTTTCTACCGGAGCTTCTGGGCGGTATTGCCGCTTCTGCCCATAGGGGTGGTCCTTTTTCGCAAGCTCCGGAAAGAAAAGGGAGAGCGGGAGAGGGAGGAGCTGACGGAGCAGTTCAGGGAATGTATCCTGGCGGTGTCTACGCTGCTTGGAGCAGGCTACTCCGTGGAAAATGCTTTTTTGGAGTGTGAGCAGGACATGGCGTTGATGTACGGGAAGGAGGCCCTGATCTGCGGGGAACTGAAGGTGGTGCGCAGAGGGCTGAATATCAATGTTTCTCTGGAGGAGCTGTTGGCGGATCTGGGCGAAAGAAGCGGCTGTGAGGAAATGCAGCAGTTTGCGGAGGTTTTCGCCATCGCCAAGAGAAGCGGCGGCAATCTGGCGGAAATCATCAGAAGCTCTGCGGAGTTGATCGGCAGAAAGGCGGAGCTGAAGAAGGAGATCGATACCCTTTTGAGCGGAAAGAAAATGGAACTGAACATTATGAAGCTCATGCCCTTTGCCATACTGGCTTATGTAGGGTCTGCAAATCCGGGATATTTCGACATTTTGTACAGCGGCCTGCAGGGGAGGCTCATTATGACAGGGTGCCTTTTAGCCTATATGGGGGCATGGGCCATGGGAGAGCTTGTGATAAGGAGGATGAAGAGAGAATGGAATTACTGAAGAAAGCGGCAATGCTTCTGTATAAGAGAGCCTGTATCCTGAAGCTTCCTCTATTTCGCGGAAAGCGCGTTGAATCCGATCTGGCGCTGCTGCATCCGGGAGAACGGGTGGAGTGTGTCAAGACGGATTATTACGTGAAGAAAATTTCCATGTGCATCGGAATACTGGCGGCAGGGGCGTTTCTGGGATTTGCCGCAAAGCTGAGCGCAGGCAGGAATGAGCTGGGGGAGGAGGCTGTCATACACAGGGGAAGCTATGAAGAAGGAGACAGGCAGGTGACGCTGGAGGCGGACGACGGGGAAGGGAAAAGGCGTTTTGAGATTTCCGTTTCCCCCAGGACACTGACTTTGCAGGAGACTGAGGAGCTGTCCGCGGCATTTTTTGAAAAGCTGGACACATTGATCCTGAATGGGAATCAGGACGCCGGGCATATCACATCGAACCTAAGCCTGGAGGAGGAATATGCGGGATTTCCCTTTGAAGTGGAGTGGGAGAGCGGCAGAGAAGCCATTGTGGACAGGAGCGGGCGGGTGTGGGAGGTGGACGAGCCGGTGGAGGTAGAGCTGTGCGCCACTCTGAAGTACCATGATTTCAGCAAAAGGGGGGAGATCAGCGTCACGGTGGTGCCGGTCAGCCTGACGCCTGAAGAGCAGGATCGCCTGGAGATGCAGGAATATCTTGTGGCGGCGGAGGCGGGCAGCCGGGGGGAGGAGGGGTGGAGCCTGCCTGAGGAGTGGAAGGGGAGGGAAATAAGCTGGAGCCTGGCGGCGGGGGATTACAGTCTGCTTATCTGGGGGGCTACGCCTGCCGTTGCGGTATTGATCTATCTGTCCTCGGACAGAGACCTGCGGAAGGAACTGGAAAAAAAGCACAGCAGTCTGAGCCGGGAATACCCGGAGCTGGTTCATAAGCTTGCGCTCTATGTGGGGGCGGGGATGACCATACGCGGGGCATTTCAAAAGATAGGGGGTGATTACGAAAAAAAGGTAAAAAAGGGGCAGCCTGTGAGATCAGGGTGCGAAGAAGTGCTGTACACCTGCCGGGAACTACAGACGGGAGTAGCGGAAGGAGCTGCCTATGAGCACTTCGGAAGAAGGACCGGCCTGCGGGAGTACATAAGGCTCAGCACGCTGCTGGGACAGAACCTGAAGCGGGGAAGCAGTACGCTTCTTGAACGTCTGCGGGAGGAGGCGGAAAAGTCCCTGGAGGAAAGCCTGCTCAGGGTAAGAAAGCTGGGGGAGGAGGCAGGAACGAAGCTGCTGGCGCCCATGGTGCTGATGCTTGCCATTGTAATGGTCATGATCATGGTTCCGGCATTTGGAAATTTATAAGTAAGTATGAGAAGAAAAGGAGGATAAGAAGGTATGAAGAAGAAAGTTCAGGAAACCAATATGGAGATCAGAAACGGTCGGGAATTGAAAAACTGGCGGGAATTTCTGCAGGAAGAGGATGGTATGGGAACGGTGGAGATCATTTTGATCATTGTGGTCCTTGTGGGATTGGTCATCATTTTCAAGGACCAGATAACGCAGATCGTCAACAACCTCTTCAGCAAGATCACCGCGCAGACAGGCAAGATATAAATGAAGAGGGAAAACGCATATCTGACAGTATATCTTGCGCTCTGCCTGACGCTGATCCTGTCCCTGTACCTGGCTCTGATAGACGGAGCCAGGCGGGGCGGAGCCGCCATGGAATCAGCCTGTGCTGCGGAGATGGGAATGCAGAATATCATGGCGGAATATCACCGCGAGCTTTTGAACAGATTCAATCTGTTTGCCATTGATTCCTCTTATGGCACGGATGTATGCGGACGTAAGAATACAGAGGCGCATCTTATGGATTATTTGAGAAAGAATCTAAGTATGGACGGTGGTCTTGGGCAATATTTATATCGGGATTTTTTGGGGCTGCAGGCGGATGATGCGGAACTGACAGGAGTGTCGATTCTGACAGATGAGGGCGGGGCGGTGTTTCGCGACATGGCGATCGAAGCAGTCAGAAATGATGTGGGCTTAAGCCTTCTGGATGAAATGCAGGAATGGATGTCAGTGGTGGAAGTAAACGGGTTAAGCGAAACAGATCATGATGCGGAAAGGCAGAAGCTGGACGAGACTCTGGAGGAATATGACGGGAAGGAGGTACAGATATCGGAGACGGAAACCGTATGCCTGGAGGTAGAAAACCCGGCGGCGCAGGTGAATGCCAAGCGGGGACTGGGAATTCTGCAGCTGGTGACGGAAAAACCGGAAAGCCTGTCCGGCAAGGCCATAGACAGCACCGTGCTGGTGGGATACCGCATGGGACAGGGAAATGTCAACAGCGGAAACAGGAAGGTGCAGTCCTCGGACGGCCTTTGGGAGCGTATTTTATTTCAGGAGTACCTGCTGCGGTATCTGGGACGCTACGGGAGCGGGGAGGAGGACAGGGCGCTTGACTATCAGATCGAGTATCTGATCGCGGGAAAAAACTGCGACACGGATAATCTGAAAAGCGTGGCAAACAGGCTGTCCGCGCTGAGGGAGGCGGCCAATGTGATCTATCTGCTGGCGGATGCGGAGAAGAGTATGGAGATCCATGAGGCGGCGATCCTGGCCTGCGGCTTTATCGCGCTGCCGGAGCTGATACCATTGATGGAAGCCGCCATCCTGTTCGGATGGGCGTATGCGGAGAGCATATATGATGTGAAAACGCTGCTGGCAGGTGGGAAGGTCCCTCTCATGAAGGACAGGAGCAGCTGGCATTATGCTCTGGAAAACGCTCTGTGGGGCAATACGGACGATACGGGAGGAGAGGGAAACGGGCTGGCATACCAGGATTATCTGAGGATACTGATGATGCTGACAGATATTGACACGTTGACAGCCAGGGCCATGGATATGGTGGAGGCGGATATACGCCTGACACCGGGAAACAGTCGCTTCCGTCTGGATGGCTGTTATGCAGAGGTGGAGGCGGTCATGCGAATCAGCAGCTCCTTCGGATATAAATTTGAGCTGCGCAGGGAAAGAACCTATCAGTAACATATTTATCAGGAAAAACTATGCCTGCCAGGAAAAGCCATGTCGGCAGATAAGGCGGAGGAAACAGTGATGGCTTCTTTATGGAAAAGGAATAAGAAACTGAAAACAATGACAAAAAAACCTTCTTTCGCAAACAACTATGACAACCAAAAGGATTTTGCCCGAAATCCTGTAAAAAGCTCCGTAAAGAGGTCATCACTGTTTCCTTCGCTTTTCAAAAAAGTCAGGGCGGGAATGACAGTAGAGGCGGCGGTCGCCCTGCCTTTATGCCTTATGTTTCTCATGAACCTCGGCTATGCGGTGGAAATCATACGGCTGCATAATAATCTGCAGTTTGCCCTGTGGGATGCGGGCAGCAGGGTCGCCATGTATGGCTGTGGGCAGGAAGAGGACAGTATATCCGTTCTGGTCACGGATTTCTATATCGGCAACAGAGTGCGGGACAGCGTGGGGGAAGCTTATCTCGACAGCTCGCCGTTGGTCAAGGGAAGCGGGGGGCTGCAGCTCTGGCAGACCGGACTGTCGGACACCGGCAATGAGCTGGATATCAAGCTTACCTATCAGGTGGGGCCAATGTCTTTGCTTGCGGGTTTTCAACCCTTTCGTATGGCGAATCGCTGCTATGTCAGGCTGTGGAACGGATATGATGTCACCGGAGCGTCGGAGACGGTCACCTATGTCTACGTGGCGGAAAACGGAACAGTCTTTCACCGGGACAGGAGCTGTACCCATTTGCAGCTCTCGGTGCGCAGTGTTGGCAGGGAGGAGCTGGGAGACCTGAGGAACCAGTGGGGACAAAGATACAGCGCCTGTGAAAAGTGCGGAAAGGGAGAGCTGCCGAACACGCTTTATGTGACGGAGGAAGGACATTGTTACCACTACAGGGAGGATTGTTCGGGAATCAAGAGGACCGTCACCTCGCTGACGCTGGAGGAGGCCGCCGCCTATCCGCCCTGCAGTCGATGCGGCGGACAGTGAAAGAGCCAGGGCAGCAGGGGGCGCCTGGGAGGAAGCGGTCAGAGCCAGGGCAGCAGGTGGCGCCTGGGAGGAAGCGGTCAGAGCCGGGCAGCAGGCGGCGTTTTGCGAGAGCGGTCAGTGCGGTGCGGCAGGCGCGCTTGGGAGGAAGCGGTCAGAGTTGGGCAGCAGGCGGCGTTTTGCGAGAGCGGTCAGTGCCGGTGTGGCTGTCTCTGGGAATGTAGACGGTATAGCGGCAATGTGTATGCAGCACAGTATGTATGCGGCAGTATGCCCGGAAGGAGAGGGAAATGTGGAAGGAGATATTGACAGCCATATGGCTGGTGCCTGTGAGTATTATGGATGCAAGGTGTAAAAGAGTGCCTGTGTGGATACTGTGGCTTGGAGGCGCAGCCGCTGCGGGAATGCTGCTGTACGAGGGGATAAACGGCAGGCTGAATGGCTGGCAGGAATGCCGGGCGCTGCTGCCGGGAGCGATCTTACTGGCAGTGGCATATGTTACCGGAAAGGCGGGGATGGCCGATGGCGTTATTCTGATGCTGCTGGGTATCTTTATGGGATATGAGGGCTGTGTGGCGGCGTCTCTGGGAGGGCTCTTTCTGATTGCCTTGTTTGCGGGAGTCCTGTTGGCACTGCGCAGGGTAAAAAAGGACACCAGAATTCCTTTCGTCCCCTTTCTTGCAGTGGGCTGGCTGATTGTGAACTGGGGAGGTTAGATTGATAAATACATTTTTATGGAAGAAGCATATATTCTCGGAGAAAGCCGTTCCTGCAAACGCATACTTTACAGTGGAAGCTGCGCTGGTTCTGCCGTTTGTCATGGGGGCGCTGATCTTTACGATCTTCCTGTTTATCTTTCAATATGACAGATGCCTGCTGGAGCAGGATATGAATATGCTGGCGCTATGCGCGGGGACGGCGACAGCGGAAAACAGTGCAGAGCTGGAGACGATCATTCGACGGAAGGCATCGGAATTATTTATGGATAAGTATGTGGCCTGGACAATAAACGAACTGCAGATCGCGGTCAGGGGAGACAGGGTGAGCGTAAAAGGCGGAGGATACCTGACACTGCCGCTGCCGGAGTGGAATTTTTTCGGGAAAGAGAATGAGTGGGGAGCGGGGGTGCTCAGAGAGACAATGCGCATTTCCCCGGCGGATCATATCCGGCTGTATCGAAAGATCAAGGGCCAATAGGGGTGAATAACCGAAAGCAGAGACCGGAAAAGGCAAAACCGGAAAAGGTAAAACCGGAAAAGGTAAAACCAGAAGAGGCAAAACTGAAAAGGAAAAGTCGGAAAAGGAAAACAGGAAAAGACAAGAGAGGATAAAGACAAAACACAAGCTAAGAGGAGGAAAAAGGTGCAGACAGAATTTGTAAGAAGTCTTAATTGCAACTATGAGAGAATTCTTTTGGAGGAAAAGCCGGAGGAAAAGAGATATCAATATTGTATCTTGAACAGAGGCGGCATCAAAGGACTGCTTCCCTGCAGCCTTCGCTATATCAACGGGGCGGCTTATCTGTACTATAATATATCGTCAAAACAGAATATCCGGCAGCTGTATGGAGGACGCTGTATCACCAGGGCATGGATAACCGGTTTTATGTGGAGCTTCCGGCAGATTGAACGGGAGTTGGGACGATTTTTGCTGGACAGAAAAAATATTCTTTTGCATCCGGACCAGATTTATCAGGATTTGGAGAGCAATGTATTTTCTTTCCTATACTATCCCTATTATGAGGGCGAAAGCGGTTTTAAGGAGCTGCTGGAATTTTGGGTGGAGCAGATCGACTATAATGATGAGGCGCTGACCGCCTGTATTTATCAAATGTATGAGCAATATGAGAGAAATGGGGACGTTTATCTGCAGACCAAAATATTTGAGGACGCAGAGAGACTGGAAAATGCGGACAGGCAGGGAAGCGCTGAAAAAGAGGGAAATACCGGAAGGTCAGCAGAATTCACGGGAGCAGGAAGTCCTGCAAAAATGGCAGAACAGGCAGAGGCAGGAAACGCTGGAGGAACAGCGGGTCATGTGGAAGCAGCAGGCTCCGGAAAGGCGGAGAAAACGGGAAACAAGCATTTCTTCGGGATGTTTATGTCAAAGAAAAAGGAGAGGGAGCTTCGGGAAAGCTATCGGCAGGATATGCAGGAGCGTATGCAGGGATATGCTGTGGCGGAGGAGACGACGTATGGGGAGGAGTACGGAAAAACAATTTATATCGAAGGCGGAGAGCAAATAAAGACAAAAAGAGAGATATGCACGCCGGAGGGCAAGGTACTGGCGGTGATTGACAGACCTATTACCACTATCGGGAAAAGAAAGGAGGAAGCGGATATCGTATTGGAGGATATGTCAGTTAGCAGGCTTCATGCGAGAATCGTAAAGGAGAAGGAGAAATATTACATCGAAGATTTGAATTCCACCAACGGCACATTTAAGAACGGACTTCGGCTTCAACCCTATGAAAGGCGCGAACTGGAGCAGGAGGATGAGATCAAGACGGGGAGAGTCATCATGGTTTTCAGATAGAATGATTGAAAAACGGGAGGAATTGTGTTAATCTGTAACTGTTCGGAATCGAAGGAACTGTGTTGAGGTGACAAAGGTTGAGAAGATGGAAGGAATTGCCGATTGTCAGCGGAGCGCTTGTGGCTGTCAATATCATAGTGTACATTTTATGTATATTTATGGGCAACCGCCTGTATCGGCTGGGAGATCTGAATGTCATTGATGTGACGGCAAATCATGAGTATGGCCGTATTTTGTGGTCCATGTTTCTGCATAGCGGGATCTCTCATATTTTCAACAATATGCTGATACTTTTTTTCCTGGGGGCTATGATAGAAAAGGAGATAGGACACGGCTGTTATGCCCTGTCGTATTTTCTGTCAGGAATCGGCGGGAATCTGGTATCTCTTTTTGTCAAGGCAATGAATCATGATACATCCGCTTCTATCGGGGCAAGCGGCGCGGTGTTTGGCCTGGACGGTGTTCTGCTGGCCATGGTGTTTTTCTCAGACAGAAAAATGCCGACGGTGACGCCGACCAGGGTCATGCTGATGATTCTGCTTTCGTTATATAATGGTTTCAACGGGGAAAATATTGATAATGCGGCTCATGTGGGCGGCCTGGCGACCGGTTTCCTGGTCGGGTGCATCATATGTGTTTTGCGGCGGGCAAAGCGCAGGAGAGGGCAGTAGGAGGTGCGGATTTGAATATTAATATTTATTATGGGGGAAGAGGACTGATCGACGACCCTACACTATTTGTTATCAACAAGATGCAGGAGATCCTGGAGGAGCTTCGCGTCCATGTGACCCGTTATAATCTGTACGAGTGCAAGAGTACGATACCCACTCTTCCGCAGACGCTGAAGGAGGCGGATGGGATCATTCTCGCATCCACAGTGGAGTGGTACGGCGTGGGCGGATATATGCAGCAGTTTCTGGATTCCTGCTGGCTGTTCGGAGATAAGGAAAAAATTTCAAAGATCTATATGTGTCCGGTAGTTATGTCAACAACGTATGGCGAGCGGCACGGTAAGCTGAATCTTGAGACCGCATGGGAGATTCTGGGCGGGCTGCCCTGCAGCGGGCTGTGCGGCTATATCGAGAACACGGTCATGCTGGAGATGAATGAGCAGTATACCAGGATCATTGAGAGAAAGGCGGAAAACCTGTACAGGACGATCAATCAGAAGGTGAGTTGTTTTCCTGCCAGCAGCCAGGCGGTAAAGCAGAAAATCGCAGTGCCGAAGCAAAATGATCTGACGCCCCAGGAGACGGAACAGCTGTCTCAGTATGTGTCGGACGACAGTTATGTACAGCGGCAGAAGCAGGATATACAGGAACTGACCAGCCTGTTTCGGGATATGCTGAGCGAAGAGGGAGCGGACAGTGAGGAAGAATATCTGGGAATGCTCCGCCGACATTTCAATCCACAGGCGGGTTTTACGGCCATATATTCCGTTAATATAGAGGAGAAAAAGAAAAAGCTGATCATAGAGGTGGACGGCCCGAAGATGGAGTGCTATTACGGAAGCGTGGAACAGGCTGATGTGGAGATGCAGCTTACCCGCGCTGCCATGGAAGAGATCGTCACCGGAAGAATGACCTTTCAGAGGGCGTTTATGTCAGGGGCCATGAAAACAAAGGGAGATTTCAGAGTGCTGAGAACCCTGGACCAGTTGTTTGTGTTTGAAGAAAAAAAGGCAGGTGGTGAAGGATGAAGAAAGAGGATTGCATTTTTTGTAAGATAGCTGCGGGAGAGATACCCTCCGAAACGTTATATGAGGATGAACGTTTCAGGGTGATCCTTGATTTGGGACCGGCCACAAAGGGGCACGCATTGATCCTGCCGAAGGATCACGCGGCGAATCTCTATGAGCTGCCGGATGAGACGGCGGCGGAGACAATGAAGCTGGCAAAGAAAATGGCGCTGTGCTTTAGGGACAAGCTTCATTGTGACGGTCTGAATCTGGTGCAGAATAACGGCGAGACGGCGGGGCAGACCGTAGCCCATTTCCATCTGCATCTGATACCCAGATATAAAGGGGACGGGCAAAAGATCAACTGGGTCCCCTCCGAGCCTTCCGGGGAGGAACTGAAAGCCGTAAGAAAGGAAATTACGGAGTAGATGCGGACGATAAACGTAAGTGAGATAACCGGGAATGTGCGGGAAATGTGCATAGAAGCCAATCATTTCCTGTCGGAGGACATGAAATGCGCCATGAAATGTGCGGCGGAGACGGAAAAGTCCTCTCTGGGGAAGCAGATCCTGGATCAACTCCAGGAGAATCTGGAGATCGCCGGGCAGGATATGATTCCTATCTGTCAGGATACAGGTATGGCGGTGATTTTTCTGGAGATTGGGCAGGAGGTACACTTTGAAGGGGGGGTTCTGGAGGACGCTGTCCACGAAGGAGTGCGGCAGGGCTACACAGAAGGCTATCTGCGCAAGTCTGTTGTAAAGGATCCTTTGATTCGGGATAATACAAAGGATAACACGCCCGCAGTGATCCATTATGAGATCGTGCCCGGTGACAGGGTGAAGGTGACCGTAGCTCCTAAAGGCTTCGGAAGCGAGAATATGAGCAGGGTATTTATGCTGAAACCGGCGGACGGTATTGCGGGTGTAAAGGAAGCTGTGCTGACGGCAGTGAAGGCTGCCGGGCCCAACGCCTGCCCGCCCATGGTGGTGGGAGTGGGAATCGGCGGCACCTTTGAAAAGTGTGCGCTGTTGGCGAAGAAGGCGTTGACCAGGCCCGTAAATGAACCATCGGATATTCCCTATGTGAGAGAGCTTGAGCAGGAACTGCTGGAAAAGATCAATGCCTCAGGCATCGGTCCCGGCGGGTTGGGCGGAAGCACTACTGCGCTTGCGGTCAATATCAATACATATCCCACACATATTGCGGGGCTGCCTGTGGCGGTCAATATCTGCTGTCATGTAAACCGCCATGTGACGCGCTTATTATGACAATGTGAGGAAATTCGCTAAATGCAAGATTACGCCGGGCGATTTTGCACTTTGCGCAGCTTCTTCATTGAAAGGGGAGAAGCTGACTGCGTCCGATTTTCGCGTGAAAGAATGCAAAATAATGTTTTTGCGGCTTGATATTTGTGCCGTGGCCGGAAGCGGAATGAAAAGGAACGAAAATATGGAAAAGCATATAAATGTGCCCTTGACGGAGAAAACAGCAGCGGAACTGAAGGCAGGAGATTATGTGTATCTGACCGGAACGATCTACACGGCCAGAGACGCTGCCCATAAGAGGATGTATGAGGCCATGGAGCGGGGGGAGCAGCTTCCCCTGGAACTGGAAAATAATGTCATTTATTATATGGGGCCTTCTCCGGCAAGACCCGGAAGGCCTATCGGCTCCGCCGGACCTACTACGTCCGGCAGAATGGACAAGTATACTCCGGCCATGTTGGATCTTGGCCTGAAGGGAATGATTGGGAAAGGGAAGAGAAGCCGTGATGTTCTGGATGCAATCGTGAGAAACGGCGCGGTTTATTTTGCCGCTGTCGGCGGAGCAGGAGCCCTGCTTTCAAAATCCATTGTCTCCTCTGAGGTGATTGCATATGACGACTTGGGGACGGAGGCGATCCGGAAATTGGAGGTAAAGGATTTCCCGGTTATCGTAGTGGCGGACGCGGAGGGCAATGATCTGTATAAATCCGTGTCGGATATTGGAGAAGTTTTTGAAATGTGAGCATATTGGAAATGCTGAAAACATCCGAAAAAATGATTGACAGATGCGGCAGGCTTAGGTATAATAATTCTTGCGTCGTGAATCGCAGGCGCGGCAATTCAATATTGGCAGTGTCGCAGTTCGGATTGTGGAGAAATACTCAAGAGGCCGAAGAGGCGCCCCTGCTAAGGGTGTAGGTCGGGCAACCGGCGCGAGGGTTCAAATCCCTCTTTCTCCGTTAGCAAATCTGCCAGAAGAATGAGAGATGTCTGAAAACCAGGCATCTCTTTTGCTTTCAAAGGTGGCCGTAATCCTGCGGGAGATGCCATGCAGCAGGCCCGCGTTTCCGGCAAAGCCGCAGCGCAGGGAGCGATCAATAAATCTTTCAAAGGAAGCCAGTTCTTTCTTTGTCAGATCGGGAACCGGTTTTCGCGCCAGGTAGAGCAGAACGGAATCTACCCTGGGTACGGGATGGAAATCATACCGATCAAAGTGATAAAGTATTTTTATATCCCAGTTGACCTTGAGCAGCAGTGATTTTTTGGTCTCCTTCGGTATCCCCAGAAAACGCTTTGCCGCACCCTTTTCCATGATCAGCCACATATCCGTGGGCGGGTTGGGTGAGCCGGTTAATTTGTCCAAAATCTGTGTGGTGATAAAATAAGGTATGTTTGCAAATACCTTGTACGCCCCCTTTGCAGGCAGCGATTGTTTGAGAAAATCCCCGCCGTATCCTTTTTGGTAATGCTACTCATATTTACGATCCGTTGGAGCAGTCTTGAGTTCGTTATAAAATTTTGTGAATTTGTCAGATTGAATGAGCCGTCTGTTTTTCCCGCTCTTTTCATTAATAATAGCACCTCCTGTATTTTCATCACGTTAAAAAAGGCAATAAAAATGCAGGAGATACTCCTGAAATGAGCGTTTCCTGCAGGCTGCATATATAGCATACAATATAACATATAGAATAAAGAAGCAGGGCAAACCCTGTCCTTCTTTATCCGGTAAGCCTGTGTATTAGGTGTATTCGCACACAAAAAAAGCCCATTTCCATGAGAAGAATCAACTGCCTTTTTATTCCCGCGAGCAATGAGCCAAACGGCCATGCTTGCATAGGACATAAAGTCAGCAAGCTGACTTGGCGAATGCCGCGAGGGTCAATACCCCGCTGTTTGCAGCGCTTCAAATTCCATGCCCGTTGCTTGCAGCGGGGTTATTGACTGCCTGATCAGCGAATACGAATTGCTAACACACATAAGCCACCTTTCTATCTGTAATCTGAGTTCAGTGTAGCATCATTTCATTTTCTTTTCAAGGGGAAGCGGTGGTTTTGGTAATTTTTTTTATAAAAAACCCGCAATAAAATATTGACAAATGAAGAAAGTTAGGCTACTATAAAGTTCCACCGTTAAAAGTGGCGGCGCTTTTGGGTAACATATTTTTTGTAATTTTAAAAAAATTGTTGACAAAAAGAAATACCCATGATATGATAATTGAGTTGCGGCCAAAGATGGTCGGCAGCTAAGGCAAAAGCGCCAAGCTCTCGCAAAGCGGGAGATTTTGTTCTTTGACAAACAAACAGTAATGCAACCCTGAAAGATTCCA
>JAMPHT010000014.1 GCA_023663285.1 Bacillota bacterium | reverse complement strand
ATACTATATATGGTGGCGGAAAGATAGTTAAAATACTGATTTAATCAGCGTTTCCTTAACTTATTGATTACGATTTTTAACAAAAATGGCGACGATCCGAAGACGATATGCAGGCTTCGTACACGCTATTGCGTGGAATGGTATTCCCAAAAGGCAGTATACGCTCTATTGCGCTCAGGTATCACCGTATCAGGGAACAGATGCACATGAGAAGTATCTGGAGTTGCAGAAGCGATTCTGAGAAAAGCGGTCTTAAATGATATTCCGAGAGAAGAAAGGTTGTGCAATTTCACCGACTTGTGGTATACTGTACAGCAGAAGGCAAAAAGCCAATGCAAAGTAAAAGGAGACCGTTGGAATGTTTACAGGAAAAACATTATTGATCACCGGGGGGACCGGTTCTTTTGGCAACGCGGTGCTTAACAGGTTTCTGGCGTCGGATATCGGAGAGATCCGTATTTTTTCCAGAGACGAGTTGAAGCAGGACGATATGCGTCATTTTTATCAAAGGGAATTCCCTGAATACAGCAGTAAACTGAAGTTTTATATCGGAGATGTACGGGACCGCCAGAGCATCGACAAGGCGATGCATGGAGTGGACTTTATTTTTCATGCGGCGGCGTTGAAGCAGGTCCCTTCCTGTGAATTTTTTCCCATTGAGGCGGTGAAAACCAATGTATTAGGGACGGAAAATGTGCTGCAGTCCGCCGTGGAAGCGGGCGTAAAGAAGGTTATCTGTTTGTCCACGGATAAAGCGGCTTATCCCGTGAATGCCATGGGAACCTCCAAGGCGATGATGGAAAAGGTCATTGTGGCGAAGGCCAGGACAGTATCCGCGGATGAGACAAGCATCTGCTGCACCAGATATGGCAATGTGCTCTGCTCCAGAGGCTCTGTGGTGCCTCTGTTTATCAGTCAGATCAGGGAGGGAAAACCGCTGACGGTGACGGAACCCTCTATGACCCGTTTCGTGATGAGCCTGGAAGAGGCGGTGGAACTGGTAGTGTATGCGTTTCAAAATGCGGAGAGCGGGGATATCATGGTGCAAAAGGCGCCGGCCTGTACCATCGGCGTGCTGGTGCAGGCGGTGAAAGAGCTCTTCCACGCAGACAATGAGGTCAAGGTGATTGGAATCCGCCATGGAGAGAAGCTGTATGAGACGCTTCTGACCAATGAGGAGTGTGCCCATGCTGTTGATATGGGTAATTTCTATCGCGTTCCGGCGGATAAGCGGGACTTAAATTATGATAAATATTTCACGGACGGAAATACAGAACGGGTAAAGCTGTCTGAGTTCAACTCAAATAATACGGAATTGATGGATGTGGAGCAGGTCAAGGAAAAGCTGTTGACCTTATCTTATATCAGGGACGAAATTGCACAGTGGGAGAGCAGATAATGAAGGTTCTGGTGACGGGAGCAGAAGGCTTTATTGGGAAAAATCTGAGATCTTGGCTGGAGAGGCGTGAAGCTGTGACGGTGTTGCCCTTTGATACGGATACCCCTGCGGATCGGCTGGAGGAGTATTGCGCAAGCTGTGATTTCGTGTACAATCTTGCCGGTGTGAACAGGCCTGAAAATACGGAAGAGTTTATGGAAGGAAATTTCGGTTTTGCCGCGACGCTGGTTGAAACCTTGAAAAAAAAGGGAAACCATTGTCCTGTCATGAATTCCTCATCCATTCAGGCGGCCTTGGACAACCCCTACGGTAAAAGTAAGAAAGCGGGGGAAGATATGCTCCTTGATTATGGCAGGGATACAGGGGCAAATATTTATATTTACAGGTTTCCCAATGTGTTTGGGAAATGGTGCAGGCCGAACTACAACAGCGCGGTGGCCACCTTCTGCTATAACATTGCCCATGACCTGCCGATACAGGTGAATGACAGGAGCACACGGCTGAGGCTGGTCTATATTGATGATGTGGTGGAAGAACTGCTGCAGGCCCTGGACGGGCATCCGCACATGGATGGAGACGGTTATTGCTTTGTGCCGACGGTGCATGAGGCGACGCTGGGAGAGATCGCGGATCTGCTGTATGGGTTCAGGGAAAGCAGGAAGAATCTGATGGTGCCGGATGTGACGGCGGGAAGCTTTGAAAAAAAGCTGTACAGCACCTATTTAAGTTATCTTCCGGAGGGCGGATTTTCTTATCCGCTTACCATGCACGAGGATGCGAGAGGGAGCTTTACGGAAGTTTTGCGAAGCGTTGACCGGGGGCAGGTGTCTGTCAATATCTCCAAACCGGGCATTGTGAGGGGAAACCACTGGCATCACACCAAGAATGAAAAGTTTCTTGTGGTCAGCGGCAGCGGAGTGATTCGTTTCCGCAGACATGGAGAAGATAAGATCATCGAGTACCCTGTCAGCGGAGATGAGTTGAAGGTGGTGGACATCCCCGTCGGTTATACTCATGAGATCGTGAACACGGGTGAGACAGATATGGTGACGCTGATGTGGAGCAATGAATGTTACGACCCGCAAAGGCCGGATACAATGGCGGAAAAGGTACGACAGGTGGAACTGGAGGAGCGCAGATGAAAACAGATTATTCTCAAATACATTTTCAAAACGACGGCAGGCTGAAGCTGCTGATCATCGTGGGGACCCGTCCTGAGATCATCCGGCTCAGCGAGGTGATCAAGAAGTGCCGAAGGTACTTTGACTGTATTCTTGCCCACACGGGACAGAATTATGATTATAATCTGAACGGTATTTTCTTCCGGGATCTGAAGCTGGCGGAACCGGAGGTATATATGGACGCGGTGGGAGACGATCTGGGAGAGACGGTGGGAAATATCATCAATACCGCCTATAAGCTCATGAAGCAGACAGAGCCGGATGCTCTGCTGATCCTGGGAGATACGAATTCCTGTCTGTCCGCCATTGCGGCCAAGCGTCTGCATATTCCGATCTTCCATATGGAAGCCGGAAACCGCTGTAAGGACGAATGCCTGCCGGAGGAGACAAATCGGAGGATCGTGGACATCATTGCGGATGTAAATCTGGCATATAGTGAGCATGCCCGGCGCTACCTGGCGGATTGCGGGCTGCCGAAGGAGCGCACCTATGTGACGGGAAGTCCTATGGCGGAAGTGCTGCATCGGAATCTGGCGGAGATCGAAGGCTCCGATATTCTGCAAAGGCTGAAGCTGGAACCGGGGAAATATATCCTGCTGTCTGCCCACCGAGAAGAAAACATTGATACGGAGAAAAATTTCGATTCTCTTTTTTCCGCAATCAACAGGCTGGCGGAGAAATACGATATGCCGATCCTGTATTCCTGCCATCCCCGCAGTAAATCTAAGCTGGAGAGATCCGGTTTCCGCCTGGATGAACGTGTCATCCGGCATGAGCCTTTGGGCTTTCATGATTACAACAATCTGCAGATGAATGCGTTTGCGGTGGTTTCCGATTCGGGGACCCTGCCGGAGGAGAGCGCGTTCTTTGCCTCTGTGGGCCATCCCTTTCCTGCGGTATGCATCAGGACCAGCACCGAGCGTCCGGAGGCGCTGGATAAGGCAAGCTTTGTTCTGGCAGGTATTGACGGGCATTCACTGCTGCAGGCGGTGGAGGTGGCCGTAGAACTGAACAGCGCAGGGCATTACGGAACGCCGGTGCCGGATTATACAGAGGAAAATGTCAGTACAAAGGTGGTTAAGATCATACAGAGTTACACGTCTGTCGTGGACAAGCTGGTATGGAGGAAATATTGAGTATGGCTACGGAAAATATAGTTACGGAGAATGTGAAAATGCGGGAACGAGAGATCAGTTTGCTGGATTTATTTGTGGAGGTTCTGCTCCACTGGCGCATGGCGCTTGTGGTCATGCTGTTGGGAGGCGTCCTGCTGGGCGGGTTCAGTTATATGCGCTCCTCACAGGCGGCCGGAAGGCAGCAGCAGATGGCGGAAGAACAGCAGCAGCTTCTTGCAGAGCAGCAGAGTATGTCTCAGCAGGAGCTTCTGGACCAGTGGGAAGCCCAGGGGGAGTACCTGAGAGAGCGATTGGATGCCGCCGCAGTGGTCAAGGTTCAAAATGCGTTTGTGCTCCGGCAGTGCTGTGAGGAACAGTTTGATTATCAGCAGAGTTCGCTGTTGATGCAGCTTGATCCGGCAAAAATACAGCAGGCGGATTTAACCTTTGCGATTCGGGCGGAGGATGCCGACTGTGCATACGGCGCAGGGAGCGCTTATGAGTATTTGTTGACCGGTGAGGCCTTTTTTCAGTATACGGAGGAACGCTGTGGACTGGAAGGCAGTGTGAGAGAGCTGATCTCCTTGAATCAGCCGAAAGCCAGTGCAGACCAGAGTGCAGACAGGAATAGCGTAGTAGTGGTGGATATTCCTCAGAGCAGTGTGTATGTGCTGAGCCTGCAGCTTCGGCATGATGATGCAGATACCTGCAGCGCCATGGCGGATGCGGCGGAGGAATTTATCCGGCAGCAGCAGAAAGAGCTGGGGCAGTCGTTGGGAAGCCATGAGATCATCCTGCTCAGCCGTTCTCAGGGGGAAGTAGTTGACAGAAGAGAGGCAGAGAGGCAGAACAGCTATGCGACGTCCTTTTATTCGCTTGTAAACTACCATTCTAATCTGCTGAAGGATTTTAGCACAGAGGAACAGGCGTATTACGATTATCTGGTTGCGGGCAGTCCGATGGACAGTGCCGAAGTTGAATCGGGGGGGGCAGTCGGTTCGGAAGCGCCGGAATCGGCAGCTGTTAAAGCCGGCGTCAGCGTAAAGTATGTGCTGCTGGGAATGATTTTGTTCGCCGGCGTTTATGTCTTTGCGCTTTTTATGAAATATATTATGAATACCAGGATTCGCAGTACGGATGATTTCTGCGAGCTTTATGGAATACCTCAGCTTGGAACGGTGCCAGCGCCATCCGGAAAGCGTTTCCTTGACATTGTGGACCAGTGGATATTGAAGCTGCGTTATCATAATAAAAGGAGGTTTTCACCGGAGGAATCCGTGAGTCTGGCGGCTGTGGCGGTAAAGATGGCGGCGATGAAGAGAGGCGCTGAGCCGGTGTGCCTTCTGGGTTGTGAGCTGAAGGGAAATACCCTGGAGATCTGCGAGCAGATAAAGGAACAGTTGGAGGCGGCAGGCATTGGAGTCAACACATTGAGCAATGTATTGTATGATGCGGAGGCAATGGAGCGGCTGGGCAGCGTCGGAAGCGTGGTGCTTGTGGAAACTGCAGGCGTGACACTATACGATGAGATACTGAAAGAACTGGAACTGTTGAGCAGACAGGAAATAACGGTGCTGGGCGGCGTCATAGCGGAATGACAGCACTAACCAATGCCCGGCCTCCAAGTCATGACCCCGTTGCAAAGCAAAATGTATCCTGTGGACACATTTTGCTCGTGGGATGAAAAGGAGCCGGGCACTACAAAGACAAAGCTTCTGTATTCATTTCTATTTTCTTAATTTGGCCTTGATCATATAGGCCGTTTCTTCCGCAGCGTCCCTGCTGCAGTCAAAGCGCTCCAGAATCAGGTCTACGGCTTCTTCGATCCTATAATTGTTGACCAGGTAGACAATAGCATAACATTGTTCGCTGTTTGATTTGCTGATTGCGTTGAAAACTTCAGTACTTGTCATCTTTTCGTATCCTATGTGTCCTATGTGGATTTACTGTTTCTTATAATTTTTAATTCTACCATACCGGGGGTGCAATAATCAAGGGTTTTTTAACGAATCGTAAATTTCTGTGATTTTACAGCTTCGCGGTATACTGAAAAACGAAAAAGGTTTTATTGTGAGAACGGTATGTCATGGCTTCAAAGAAATATCAGAAAGAAATTTATTTTGCGTCTGTTTTGGAAACAAAAGAGACATCAAAAAGAAAAATTAGAAAATTTGCTCTGAACACTTGACATATAGGAACAGCAGAAAATATAATAAAAAATGTCGGCCGGGCTTATAGACCGGTTGGTAATAAAATAGGATAAGGATGGGAGAACATTGTTAAGTCAAAGAGAGATTGATATGCTCAATATACTGTGGCGGGAGAACCGGCCCATGACCTGCAGTGATATTGTGGCAGAAAAAAGGGAACTTACACAGAACACCGGGACCGCCGTCATAAGAAGGCTTTTGGATGACGGACTGATCGAGGTTTCCGGGACGACCTATTGCGGGAGGGTGCTGGGAAGGACGTATGTCCCTACGCCGAAGTCTAAAGAGGTTCTTTTCCAGAACTTTATGGAGTTGTACGACTGGTTCAGGGACGCTATTCCGCCGAAAGAGCTGATGGAAAGAATGCAAAATGTTCAGGATGCTTGACTTATTTATCATGAATGATATAATTATGCCTATATAAGGAGGTTACAAAAAGATGGCACAGTTAAACCCAAGAGAATTAGACGTATTAAATATCTTATGGAAGTCCGGTGAAGCGATGACTTCTACCGACATTGTGAATGAGATGAGGGGGCTGACCCAGAGCACCGTCATCGCTGTTCTCAGAAAGCTTTTGAAGGAGGACCTGGTGGAGGTTGACGGCGTCACCCACAGCGGGAAGGTGTTGAGCAGGACCTATCGTCCTACGGCAGCGTCCAGAGACGTTATTTTGGACAATTTCGCAACAGATTACGCTAACTTTAAAAATGTGATCGCACAGTCGGATATCTGCGCGGCGATCCTGCACGTGGAGGAACAGCCGGATAAGCTGAAGAGCGAGATCAAGAAGCTTAAGGCCATTATTTCAGACTGTGAGAAGAAGCTAAAGTAATGTAAGAGGAAGAGATTGTGAATTATTCATTTTCTACTATGCTGATGACCGTATTGGCGAGCAATCTTCTGATCGTGATGATAGTGCTTTGTTTCCGGAGCCGGAAGATCTTGCTTTCGGTGGGATACAAACTGATAGCGGTATTTCTGGCTCTGACAGTGCTGCGGTTCCTGTTTCCTTTTGAGGTGCCTTTTTCGAGAAATATTTATTTTCCCGGCTGGCTGTCGAAGGGTG
Organism: Bacillota bacterium; assembly: GCA_023663285.1. Lineage (GTDB taxonomy): Bacteria > Bacillota > Clostridia > Lachnospirales > Lachnospiraceae > Acetatifactor. The sequence continues at coordinate 53,413 of JAMPHT010000014.1, read as the reverse complement.
TTGCGTATTTTCGGCATCCTTTCCTGCGTTTTGGGATGATACGCATTTCTGCTTGTACCATACTCGGATGCGTCTGGATTGGCGGGACGGTGTATTTTATATACAAGCATTTCAAGGATAAGGCGTCATGTCGGCATTATATCATCCGATACGGAGAGAATCTGACCAAGCGGGAACCCTACAAAAGGATGATGGCGGAGATCTGCGGCAGCCGCAGGAACCCTCTCTGGGTGGTAAAGGTGCCTTATTACGGTGCGCCTATGCAGTACGGGACCATCCGGCCTTACATAGTCCTTCCCAGCACCATGAATTTCTCGGAGGAGGAGATTTATTATATCCTGCGCCATGAGACGGCTCACTATTACCGCCATGATGCGCTGCTCAAGGATGCCATAGGGATCCTGCGCGCTATTTACTGGTGGAATCCGTTGGCCGGGCAGATGGAGAAGAAAACAGACCTTTTGCTGGAAATGCGGGTGGATGAGAAGCTGATCGCAGGAGATGCGGTGGCGAGGGAAGCCTACTGCCGGACCCTGGACCGCGTCAATGAGGAGATCCGTGGAAAGTCCGCCATGCCGGGCATTGATGCGGCTATTCCTGTGGCGGACGTCAAGAGCGAGGATCTGGAGCGCAGACAGAGTATGATGCGCCGGAATAAGGAAAAGAGAGGCCCGCTGTTCTATGGGCTGGCGGCATTTGCGGTTGGAATCTACATAGCTTCTTATTGCTTTACACTGGAGGCATATGCGTTCCGTCCTTGGGATGTGGCAGTAAGCAACTCAGTTGCGGACGACTGTATGTATGCCGTTCTCAGAGAGGATGGCACCTATGATGTTTATTTGAACGGCCATTTCGCAGAGAATGTGGATACGTTGGAGTGCTATATTGGAATATCTGTCAGAGAAGAGTTGGAATGACTATCGCGACATTTACCAAATGTCCAATCCAACTTATAGCTGGCTTTAAACATTGGCACAAAGTCAACATAGCTGACTTGGTTTATGTGTCTGAAAGGCACATTTTGCTCGTGGGAATAAATGAGAATGAAGAAAACAAACAGATGAAAGCATAAAGCGGCTCCTCGGCGGGGCCGCTTTTTTAAATATAACAATAAAATCTTCGCGAAGCGTGAATTCTATTGTTAAATAAGAAATCTTTGTGGGATTTCCGTATGAAATAACGAGTTTGCGAAGCAAGTCTCGCAAGCGGACATTGTCCGCTCCTTTATCTTGATTCCCGCGAGCACATTGTGCTCTGCAGCGTTGCAGGCTTGATACATATGCATCGCAGATGCATTTTGCTTTGCATCATCGGGTTATTGATTTTATTTAGGAAGTTTCTCTGCGTCGATTTGAGGGTTCTTCCGATGCTATGGCGGTGAAACTTTAATCCTCATAGGGCCAATCTCTGACAAATACCCAAGAGCCTACCCATTCCATGGTGGAATAATTGTAAAGGCGCTTGTACAGCTTTTTGTTTATGACGGCATATCTCCATGAAATGGCGTCCGACATGGGCATGACAGTCTCTTCCTGGGCAGCGGCCGCCTGAACGGGAAGCGTGGCGGCGGGAGCAGCCAGGACCCCAAGGCCCATGCATACTACGCAGCCAAGGGCAGCAAGTGTGATTCTCTTTTTGTTCATTGTAATGAACCTCCTTTGTATTTTGTTTTATTATATTATATCATCTTGAAAAGACAAGTCAATAGGATTGTGGTATATCATGGCTAAGCCACAAAAGAAGCGGTAGACTTTTGGAAATAAGATGTGTATAATGCAATCATAGCGATAGAAAAGCCGCAAAGCTTGTGGGGCTTGGGAAAGGCAGGTTGATTCATATGGAGGAACTGGCAATATTCGGCGGAATGCCGGTGCGGGAGAAGCCGATCTATTATGGGAGACAGTGCATTGAGCAGGATGATATAGATGCGGTGGCGGCGGTGCTTGGAAGCGATCTGATCACCTGCGGTCCCCAGGTTCAGGCGCTGGAGAGGGAGCGGGTCTTCAACACTTATAACTGAATAAAATCCTTAGGAACCGCAGAAATGCGGCATTTTTTTGTCAAATTTTTCTTGACACTGTGTTGTATATGTTGTATAATAGTAATATATATCATTTACGGCGGTGAACAAATGAAACTCTTTTATAACAAAAACAGTAAAGACCCTATCTATTATGCCCAGATGGGAATCCGCAACGGCAAAAAGGTTACAACCAGAAACGTCAAACGCTTCGGGAAGCACTCCGAACTGCTCAAGATCACAGATGACCCCCTCGCCTATGTCAAGGAAGAAATCCGGAAAATGAATGAGGAATACCGTGTCGGCAGAGTGGAGCATTCCATTTCTACTGATTACAATGAGAGGGTAGAAAGGACGGATGACTCTGCTTCCTCTTCCACCAGCCTCAACATAGGGTACTTTTTCCTGCAGAACCTGATGAGCGGCCTCCGGCTCAAAGATTTTTTTAAGGAAAAGACGGCCGGCAGAAAAATGACCTTCGACAGTTACACCATCCACCGTTTCCTTATTTATTCCAGGATCATGGAGCCGCTTTCCAAATACACAATGCTTTACAAGCTGGATTCCTATTACGAAAAACCGGACTTTGACTATCAGCATATCCTTCGTTTTATGGATCTTTTGGAAGAACATTACGATGATTATCTGGCATGGCTCTACCAGCAGAGTGACACTATCGTTAAGAGGGACCCCTCCGTGCTTTATTATGACTGCACGAACTTCTACTTTGAATGTGAACAAGCGGACGACGAGATCGTGGACGATGTCACGGGAGAAGTCATGACCGGGCTGCGCCAGTACGGTACCAGCAAAGAACACCGCCCCAATCCCATCGTGGAGATGGGACTGTTCATGGACAGCAGGGGGATCCCCATCACCATGTGCCTGCATCCCGGAAATAAAAGTGAGCAGCTGACAGCTATCCCTCTGGAGGAAGAAGTGTTAAAAATGATCCCGGATGCAAAATTTATCTACTGTGCTGATGCAGGACTTGGTTCCTATAACATCAGAAAGTTCAACAGCATGGGCGGCAGGGCTTTCATTGTCACACAATCCATCAAAAAACTAAGCGATACATTGAAAGAAGCCGTCTTTAATGACTATGATTATAAGCTTCTTTCCGACGACACCCCCGTTACGATCAAAGACATGAAAGAGTTTGACCGGCATAACCCGGATAACCTTGGACTTTACCAGGACTTCGCCTACAAGGTCATCCAGGCTGACAAAGCGCTTGACCTGGGGCTTTACGAGGATGTGACCCTGAAAAACGGGCGCACTGTACAAAGGAAAGCGAAAGGAGTCCTGAAACAACGTGTCATCATCACGTTTTCCAGAAAAATGATGGAATACCAGCGGACTGTCAGAAACCGGCAGATCGAACGGGCAAAAAAACTGCTTTCCCGAAAAGATCCGGATGAGATCAAAAAAGGCCCGAACGATATAAAGCGCTTCATGAAGCGGATTACAAAAACAAAATCCGGTGAAAAACCTGTTGTGGAATACATTCTTGATGAAAATACAATCGCAGAGGAAGAAAAATATGATGGATACTATGCTGTTGCCACAAATCTTGCGGATCCAGCCAAAGATGTCCTTGCGGTATCACGAAAAAGGTATCAGATCGAGGACTGCTTTCGGATCATGAAGACAAATTTTGACGGACGTCCTGTAAACCACAGGCTGCCGGAGCGGATCAAGGCGCATTTCCTGATCTGCTATACCGCACTGCTGGTGTATCGGCTTCTGGAAACGAAGCTTGATACCCAGGGAACACATATCACGCCAGGTGCCCTGATAACAACCTTGAAGAACATGAATGTCGCGAATGTGCATGATATGGATTATATGGCTCTTTACAAAGGAAGCAAAGCCCTCGGCGCCTTGACACAGCTGACTATGCTCCCCCTAGACAGATGTCACTATCGGCCAAAGGATTTAAACAGCATCATTAAAAAAATTTTGAAGTAGTCGAAATATACAACATTTTTAAGTATGGCAAAAGCCGGAATTTCCTTATTCTGTGGGGAGTTCCGGCTTTATTAATTATTTTAAGTGTTGAAAACGGGATTATATCATCTTGAAAAGACAAGTCAATAGGATTGTGGTATATCATGGCTAAACTATCGCCGATATGAACAGCGGACTGCTCGCAAAAGAAGCGGTAGACTTTTGGAAATAAGATGTGTATAATGCAATCATAGCGATAGAAAAGCCGCAAAGCTTGTGGGGCTTGGGAAAGGCAGGTTGATTCATATGGAGGAACTGGCAATATTCGGCGGAATGCCGGTGCGGGAGAAGCCGATCTATTATGGGAGACAGTGCATTGAGCAGGATGATATAGATGCGGTGGCGGCGGTGCTTGGAAGCGATCTGATCACCTGCGGTCCCCAGGTTCAGGCGCTGGAGAGGGAGCTTTGCCAGGTCACCGGTGCGAAATACGCGGTGGTGGTGGCAAACGGAACGGCAGCCCTCCATCTGGCGGCCCTGGCGGCCGGATTTGGCGAAGGAGACGAGGTGATCGTCAGCTCCATCACCTTTGCGGCTTCTGCAAACTGTGTGCTGTATTGTGGCGCAACGCCGGTATTTGCGGATATCAGGCCGGATACCTACAATATAGACCCGGCGGCGGTGGAGAAGCTGATAACCTCCCGGACAAAGGGAATCGTGGCGGTAGATTTTACGGGGCAGTCTGTGGAGCATGACGCCCTCCGGGCGATCTGTGAGAAGCATGAGCTGATCCTGATAGAGGATGCGGCCCATGCCATTGGAACCAAGTATAAGGGGCAGCCCATCGGCAGCATTGCGGATATGACCTGCTTCAGCTTTCATCCTGTCAAAACGGTCACCGCCGGCGAGGGCGGCGCAATTACCACAAACGACGAGGGGCTGTACCGTCGGCTGATGCGGGTGCGCACCCACGGCATCACCCGGATACAGGAGGAGATGGTGCATCCTACGGATGCATTGTGGTATAATGAACAGGTGGAGCTGGGATATAATTATCGTATGACGGATTTTCAGGCGGCGCTTCTGCGGAACCAGCTTAAGAAGCTGTCTGCCTTTTCTGCACGCAGGAAGGAGATCGTGGAAAAATACGACAGGGCCTTTGAAGCGATACCGGAGATAGTGGTGCAGCGGGAGATCCCGGAATCGGATACTACCAGGCATCTCTATATCCTGCGGCTGCGGCCGGAGAAGCTGCGCTGTGACAGAAAGCAGTTTTTTGACGCCCTTTATGCGGAGAATACCTGTCCTCAGGTCCATTACCTTCCGGTATATTGGCATTCCTATTATGAGAAGCTGGGCTATCAAAAGGGGCTGTGTCCCAACGCGGAGAAGTATTATGAGGAAGTGATGAGCATTCCCCTCTACCCTTCTCTGACCGACGGGGATGTGGAGGATGTGATCCATGCGGTGAAAAAAATCGTGGAGTATTATAGACTGTGATTTAGAAATCACAGATACAGCAATGTTGTAAATTATGGTAAAACGAGGTGCAGCAGAATGGATAAGATTGCCGTTTTGATTCCCTGCTATAATGAAGAACAGACCATAGCGAAGGTGGTGGCCGATGTGCGGCAGGCCCTTCCGGACGCCAGGGTCTACGTCTACGATAATAACTCCACTGACAGGACTGTGGAGCTTGCGGAGGCGGCAGGGGCAGTGGTGCGACATGAATATAAGCAGGGCAAGGGCAACGTGATACGCAGGATGTTCCGGGAGATCCAGGCGCAGTGCTATCTTATGGTGGACGGCGACGATACCTATCCCATGGACTGTGCCCGCAGGATGGTGGACCTGGTGCTGGAGCATAATGCGGATATGGTGGTGGGCGACAGGCTTTCATCCACATATTTTACCGAAAATAAGCGCCCTTTCCACAATTTTGGAAACAGTCTGATGCGCTTTGGCATCAACAAGCTGTTCCGAACGGATATCAAGGATATCATGACGGGGTACAGGGCGTTCAGCTATGAGTTTGTAAAGACCTTTCCTGTGTTTTCCAAGGGCTTTGAAATCGAGACGGAAATGACCATACATGCGGTCAATTATCATATGCAGATAGAAAACGTGGTGGTGGAATATCGGGACAGGCCGGAGGGCAGCGTTTCCAAGCTGAATACCTACAGCGACGGGCTGAAGGTCATCCGCAAGATGGTGCAGCTGTACAGAAATTATAAACCGCTCCGCTTCTTCGGCATGATCTGTCTGCTGTTGTTTCTGATAGCGTTGACACTGATGATCCCGATCGTCGGGGAGTATCTCAGCACGGGCCAGGTGCCCAGATTCCCTACGCTGATCGTCTGCGGATTCATGGCGCTTGCCGGGATACAGGCTTTTTTTGCGGGAATGATCCTTGACAATATGGCGGCAAAGGACAGAAGGGATTTTGAGTACAGGCTGAACAGGATCAGCGGGGAAAAGGACAGGACTGAAAATGAAGGAATACAGGGATGAGGATGCGGGGATCTATCTGCGGCTTATGACGGATGCTGACACGGATCTGATCGTGGCGTGGCGAAACAGCGATTCGGTGCGAAAAAATTTTATTTATCAGACGCCCTTTACCAGAGAGGGGCATGAGACTTGGGTCAGGACGATGGTGGAAACGGGGAAGGTGGTGCAGATGATCATCTGCAGCCTGTCAGAGGACAGGCCCCTGGGCTCCGTGTACATCAGGGACATTGACCGGCAGCATGGCAAGGCGGAGTATGGTATCTTCATCGGGGAAGCCTCCGCCAGAGGGCGGGGCGTGGGCACTGCGGCGGCCAGGCTGATGCTGCGGTACTGCTTTGAAGAGGAAGGACTGCACAGAGTTTATCTGCGGGCATTTGCGGAGAATATCCAGGCGATCCGCAGCTATGAGAAGGCGGGATTTGTACGGGAAGGGCTGTTGAAGGATGACGTCTGCATAGATGGAGAATATAGGGATATTGTGTGGATGGCCAGTGTGAACGGAATGAAGATTTTCTAAGGTTGGAAAGAGGGGGTGTGCCCACCTCTTTGGACCCAACCTAAGAAAATCTAAGTCATTCCGGGAAGAATCCGATTGCGGATTCTTCCGGTTTGGCGGCGGTTTGCCGAAGAATCGCAAGGGAAGCGATTCTTCCCCTGGGTGATTTTGCGCAAGCGCAATTTTTCCCGCGCGATTCTTCCCTTGCGTGAGTTTGTAACAGGCGCATTTTTATTCGCGTATGATTCTTTTCATGCGTGATTCCCGTGTGCAATAAGCCAGGCGGCTGCGCGGCGGACATTTGTCGAATGCCGCGAGGTTGTTGATTTTCCCTGTGGAGGAAGGTTGGATGAAGGTGAAGAAAGTCAGTTTTGTGATTCCCTGCTACCGCTCGGAGCATACGCTTCCACGGGTAGTGGCGGAAATAAAGGAAAAAATGGACAGTCTGGGAAAATATGAGTATGATATTTTTCTGGTGAATGATTGCTCGCCGGACGATACGCTGGGGACGATCCGAAAATTGTGTGAAGAAAACAGCAATATCAGGGGCATTTCCTTTTCACGGAATTTCGGGCAGCATTCTGCGCTGATGGCGGGACTGCGGCATTCTGACGGGGATTATGTGATCTGCTTAGACGACGACGGGCAGACGCCGGCGGAGGAGGCGGATAAGCTTCTGGACAAGCTGGAGGAGGGATATGATGCAGTCTATGCCCGATATGAGCACAAGCGGCATTCCCCCTTTCGCAATCTGGGGAGTAAAGTAAATGAGCTTATGACCAGGATCATGCTGGGAAAACCGGCAGGGTTGTACATTTCCAGTTATTTTGCAGTGAAGCGGTTTGTGGTGGACGATATGGTGCGGTATGAGAACTCATATCCTTATGTGATCGGACTTGTGCTGCGCGCCACAAAGAATATCACCAATGTGACGGTCAACCACAGGGAGCGGGAGGAAGGTTCTTCAGGGTACACTTTGAAAAAGCTGGTGGGGCTCTGGTTCAACGGGTTTACCGCATTCTCGGTAAAGCCCCTGCGGATCGCCACGGCGCTGGGAGCCTTCAGCGCCATAGTCGGGTTTGCGTACGGAGTCTATACGATAGTAAAGCGGCTGCTGAATCCGGATGTGCCGATGGGATTCAGCTCCACAATGGCTGCCCTGGTGTTTTTCGGCGGAATGATCATGCTGATGCTGGGGCTGATTGGCGAGTACATCGGGCGTATTTACATCAGCCTGAACAATTCGCCTCAATATGTGATTCGGGAGAAGATCAATTTTGATGAAGAGATTTAAGCCCTGGTGGCAGCAGGATAAAAGGTATATGACATTCACCCAGGCGGTGCTTCTGGCGCTGCTTCCGGTGCTGTGTTGTTTTGTGCGGTGTGCGCTGGATGGTGAGACGATCAGCAGCGTCTGGCTGCCGAACAGCGCGTGGAACGACGAACTGTTTTATTACAAGCAGGTGGAGGGGATCCTGCATTACGGATACCCTCAGGGTTATTTCGGCTTTAACGAGAGTCATGCGCTGAAGCTCTCCTTTGCGGCCTGGAGCCCGGTCCTGGTATTTCCCTGGGTGCTATGGGGGCTGCTGTTCGGGTGGCAGCTGTGGTCCCCTGTTGTCTGCAATATCGTGCTGACTTCCCTGGTCTGCTTTGCGTTTGTCTGGCTGGTAAAGCCTGCCTGGAAGCAGCTGGGGGTCCTTGCGCTGCTGTTTTCCCTGTACACTCCGTTTACAAGGTATATGCTTTCCGGTATGGCGGAGGTTCTCTGCTTTGATATGGTGATCCTTTTTCTGGGGCTGGCAGTTAATTATCTGGACCGAAGGAGGACCTGTAAGCTGGTGCTGCTGTTTATCATGGGAGCGGTCATGACGCTGATGCGTCCTTATCTGCTGCTGTTTCTGCTGCTGCCCTCTTATCTGCTTATCAGGAGACAGGGCTGGAAGGGAGCTTTTGGGTCGGCTGCGGTGATAGGGGGGACTCTGGCGCTTTATGCCTGTATCAATCATTATCTGGGCGCGGCGTATTTTGCGCCTCTCTTTTTCACGGATTGGATAGAAGCCTTTTTCGAGCAGGGTATTTTCGGAGGCATCCGGTTTTGTATCACCAAGCTGCATTATATGGGAAAGAGCTTTCTGGAGGGCATGGTCAGGGGCATTCGCACAGGACTGCCCATGGGAGCTTATTCCTGCGGCTACGTGGTGATATTGTGCATCCTGGCAGGCCAGAGCTTTCTGGACTATAGAAGATTCAGGACCCTGGGCAGGGCCTCCGAGGACAGTGTTGTGCGGGACGAGGACAATGTGGCGGCGAGGCGCAGGCTGTATAACCGTCTGGTGATACAGCTGCATCTGGCCTTCAGCTTTGTGGCCATGTTTTTTGCGCTGCTTCTGATGTACAAGCTGGAAGAGGGCAGCAGGCATCTGCTGACCTTTATGACGGCGGGAATCTTTGCCATTGCGCTTATGGATACACGGTTTTTTAAGAAGGCGGTGCTGGTGGGTGTGACCTTTGCTTACTTTTATATCTATATGGCGTCGGATCCGCTGTATTATGAGATCCCATACCGTCAGGAGGAAAAGGTGGAGCTGCTTACGGAATGGGAAGAGATCTTTGACGGAAGGCTGGAGCTGGAGCGGGAGTCCGGGGTTCCGAATTATGATAATTCCGTTATCTGGGTATTTCAGGACGAGACACCTGACGGGAGCCTTGCATTTACAAGCTGGCAGTTTCTGTACGGTCTGCCGGAGGGCTTCGGGATCAGCTGCTGTATGAGGGAATATATCATTGAGAACTTTGACCGGCTGGAAAGCAGGTATCTTGCCACGCTGTCCGGCGGCACTATCGACAGAATGTGCATGGATGCGGGATACAGGGAGATCGGAAGAGAAGGGGAGTTGGTCATTTACAAACTGCGTCAATGATTTTTTGCGCGAACATAAAACGTGCTTCTTCGTTGGGATGTACCATGTCTACCAAATAGGTTTTGTAATTTGTTTCGTCGATTCCAAGAAATCGGTAGTTGTCAATTACAGCTACATCCAGCTCATGGGCTAATTTGATCACGCAATTTACATAATCCTCCTGGCTTAAGTCTTTGCTCCCGCCGGTCTGGGCAGTATATGTTGGAGTGCAGAGAAATATCTGCGCATCTGCATAGTTTTCTTTGAGACAGCAGACGGCGGTACGGATAGCGCCATAATATGTGGTGATATCATCGGGGTCCTCGGAATACAGGGGCTGTCCGTTAAAATAATCATTTAGTCCATAACTGATCACAAAGCAAAGCTTTTCGGTCTGGGGCGGGCTGGCGATATATTGGGAAATGCCGGCGTAGACCTGTGCATCCTTGGGAAGAACGGATAAGTCCTGAGCCACAAAGGCGGCTGCGATTCCGGGAAGCGTGATGATCGTCTTATCATTCATAGCGGCCGGATTGCCTCCGTAACCGCAGTTATAGACAGTGGCATTTGTAAACCCCTGTACGAAACCGGGAATGGACATACCATCCAGATAATTCCCGATAACGCTGTCGCCAAAGAAAACAATTGCGGTATTGCTCAGATCCGGATAGACAGTGGGCTCAGTGCGCTGGACAGCTGTGAGCCGACGCAGGGCGGAAGAGAGCAGGGCGGCATTTTCCGTGGTGACCTGATAATCATGGAAACTGTCGCTGTGGGTCATGACAAATTTAGCTGCGTCTGCGGTCAGGCTCCACTTATCCGTGTAGAGCAGGGGATTGGAGATCAGCCATTCCTCCGCAGAGAAAAAATAGGTGTGAGTACCGGCAATCGTATCGGCGTCGGCAAGAAAGTCACAGTATGCAGTCAGGATCCGTTCATATTCTGAATCGGATAACCCACGCCAGTATTCGACGGAGGGGCAGGCAAGTATCACTTCAAAGGCCAGTTCCGGCCAGGCAGCCGCCAGCACAGCTATCTCTTCTGCGGTGATCTTGTCCGGACGAATGCCCAGATATACGGTGGAAACGGTATTGCCGGATCTGGCGATATTTTTCATATAGTATTCCAGAGAAGAAAAGTCAGGCAGCAGATAGTCCGTTTTTAACACAGTCATGGCGCGGAAGTATTGATAATCGGCTTCGCTGAAGGATTTAATGGGATACGTGGAAAGGAACACAGTATCATAGGTATTTAATAAGATACTAAAGAAATCATTTTGCCGGGGGGTGTTCTGCAGGACGGCGGCGGAGCGGGAATGTCGGTATTTCGCCGCATTGCGGATGTTGACGGATTGCGGGGAATGGGAAAGCAGACTTTGCTTCGCAGAACCGATATGCCTAAGGTCGATTGGCGGCGTCACGATCCGGTGCCGCCACAGGAGAAAAGCGCCTGCTGCAATGCAGAGAATAATCAAAATTACTAATCCGGTCACGGCTTTTCCTTTTGTCCTGGTGTTCATGACAGACCAAACCTCCTTGTAATGCTCATTATATCAGAATCGGAGTAAAAATGGAATCTGCTATTTTACTCAGGGAAGAAAATGTGCTACAATGGTATGGCTGGCGGATCGAGCCAAGGGCGCCGGCAAGAGGATGGGAAATGAAGAAGATTTTAAAAAAGCTGAATGTTCTGCTGGATAAAAGGCAAAAGACAGCCATGACGGGGCTGGTGTTTATGATGATCGTCAGCGCGTTTCTGCAGACCGCAGGCGTAGGAATGCTGGTGAACGTGGTGAATGTGGCGGTCGATTCGGACGCCCTGGAAAGCAACCGTATGGTGGCACGGCTGTATGATTTCTTAGGCTTCACCGATTACCGGAGCTTTTCGGTGGCGGTGATGGTATTGCTGATACTGGTGTTTGCGGTGAAGAACCTGTTCCTGTTTTTACAGCAGAAGCTGACGCTCCATTTTGTATACACTAATCAGTTCCGCACCTCCGAGCGCATGATGCGCAATTATATGCGGAGAGGCTATGAGTTTTTCCTGAATGCGGACACGGCGGTGGTGCAGAGAAGCATCACCTCGGATGTCAATAATATGTATGCCCTGATCCTGGCGCTGCTGACCCTTGTGTCTGACGGCGTCATGTCCCTGTTTGTCATCACATACTGTTTCCTGACCAACGGAACCATGACCCTGTTGCTGGGAGGGGTCCTGGTGATTTTGATGGTGCTGGTGAAATGTGTGATGAAACCCATTATGTATAAGGCGGGCAAGGATAATCAGGACTATTACAGCGGGCTGTTCAAATGGATCTCCCAGACGGTGCAGGGCATCAAGGAGATCAAGGTGGGCGGCAGGGAACGGTACTTTGTGGAGGAATACAAGAAGTGCGGAAAGGGCTATGTCAATGCAGTCCGGAAGTATTCTCTCTATAACGCCACTCCCAAGCTGCTGATGGAGACGGCCTGCGTGGGGGCTATGGTGGGTTATATGATCTTTCTTGTGGTCACGGGAACGTCCACAGAGAATATGCTGGGGGTGCTGACCACCCTGGCGGCTGCAGCCTTTGTGCTGCTGCCCAGTGTGAACCGCATCAATAATCAGCTTACCTCCATCGCCTATTTCGAGCCCTTCTTTATGGGAGTCAGCGATAATCTGCAGGATGAGATCGCCGGTGAAAAGGTGGATATGTCCTTTGCCACGGAGGAAGAGGAACGGCTGCCGGTGCAAAGGAGCATAGAGCTGAAAAATATCACTTATGCCTATCCCAATACGGACAAGCTGATCTTTAGTCATGCGGATATGGTGATCCCCGTTGGGGCGTCTGTGGGGATCGTGGGTACCACCGGCGCAGGCAAGAGCACTCTGGCGGATATCCTGCTGGGCCTGCTGGATGTGCGGGAGGGGACCATCTGCGCCGACGGTGTGGACATCAGGAGCAATTACAGGCGCTGGCTGAAAAATATCGGCTATATCCCCCAGATGATATTTATGTTGGACGATACGATCCGCCGCAATGTGGCGTTTGGCATAGCGGATGAGAAGATAAGCGAGGATAGAGTCTGGGCGGTCTTAAAGGAGGCGCAGCTGGACGAGTTTATCCGTTCCCTGCCGGATGGGCTGGACACGGTGGTGGGGGAGCGGGGGATACGGCTTTCCGGCGGACAGAGGCAGCGCATCAGTATAGCCAGGGCGTTGTATCACGATCCGGAGGTGCTTGTGCTGGACGAGGCCACGTCCAGTCTGGACAACGATACGGAAAAGGCGATCATGGACTCCATCAATCTGCTGCAGGGCAGAAAGACGTTGATCATCATTGCCCACAGATTGCAGACCATTGAAAAATGTGATATTGTGTATCGTGTACAGGACGGAAAAATATGGGAAGAGAGGAATTCTGCGGGATGAGGGCGATAGCGATCATTACGGCCAGGGGAGGCAGCAAGCGCATTCCCAGAAAAAACATAAAGGAATTCTGCGGAAAGCCTATTTTGGCGTATTCTATAGAAGCGGCATTGAAAAGCGGGTTGTTTGACAGAGTGATGGTATCCACGGAGGATGCGGAGATCGCGGAGATAGCGGAGAAATACGGGGCGGAGGTCCCATTTTTCCGCAGCGGGGATACCGCCGGAGACTTTGCCACTACCAATGATGTGCTGCTGGAGGTGCTGGCGGAATATAAAAAAAGGGGAGAGACCTTTGACCTGGCCTGCTGCATCTACCCGACGGCCCCCTTTGTCAGCGGAGAAAAGCTTAAATCAGCGGCGGAGAAGCTGTTGGAGAGTGACGCGGACACCCTGATCCCCGTGGTGCAGTTCTCCTATCCTCCCCAGCGCGCCATGATCGTCCGGGATGGCAGGCTGGTGTTTGAATATCCGGAATATCTGGACAGCCGTTCCCAGGACCTGGAGCCCCACTACCATGACGCAGGGCAGTTTTATGTGTTCCGCACTTCAGGATTCTTGAAGAACAAAAGGCTGATGGTAGGTAATATCCTGCCCTTTGTGGTCTCCGAGCTGGAGGTGCAGGATATCGACAATGAAGCCGACTGGGAGATCGCGGAGATAAAGTATCGGAGAGGAACACAGAAATGAACCTGCTGCTTACTTCAATCGGGAAAAGGATACAGCTGATCGAACATCTGAAGAATACCTTTCGGGTGGTGGGGGCGGACGCCTCCGGCCGGAATGCCGCAAGGTATTTCACGGATGGGTTTTATCAGGCGCCGCGATGCGACGAGGCGGGTTACGTCAGCGCCCTGCTTGCCATATGCGAAAGAGAGCAGATCGATATGCTGATTCCGCTGTATGAGGGGGAATTTCCGGTCTTAAATAAGGCAAGAGGGCAGTTTGAAGAGCTGGGGGTGCATCTGGCGCTGTCGGGAGAGCAGGTCATCGACGTCTGTAATGACAAGAGAAGGACGGCGGCTTTTTTTGAGAAATACGATATTCCTGCTCCAAGGGTATACAGTCGGGATCAGGCGGAGGCGGCGGGAAGGTATCCCCTGATCGTAAAACCCTTTGACGGAATGGGGAGCAGGGGGGTATTTCAGGCGGAGAACAGGGAGCAGTTGGACTTTTTCTGCCGTTATGTGGACAAGCCTCTGATACAGGACTGCGCCGTCGGAACGGAGTATACCATAGATGTTCTGTGTGACGAGGGGGGGACTCCGGTGTATATCGTGCCCCGGATCAGGCTGGAGGTCCGATCCGGCGAGGTGGTAAAGAGCAGAACGGCGAAGCGGGGGATCCTGGTCCGGGAGACAAAGAGGCTGCTGGAGGCGTTGAACCGGGAGGGCAGCGTTGCGGGACCGCTGACCGTACAGTGCTTTTTATCCGGTGGATCGGATGAAGAAAAAATTTCCTTTATTGAGATCAACCCCAGATTTGGCGGGGGTGTGCCCCTATCCTTTGCGGCGGGGGCGGACTATGGGAAGGCTCTTGGAGAAATGTGCGGCGGAAAGCGATGGGGCGTGAGGACAGAGGAGGAATATCTGGGAGATTTCTCGGAGCTGACCATGCTTCGGTATGAGCAGGCGGTATATGAGACGGCGGATGGACAGGAGATCGACTGGTACGCTTAAAGAGGGGTATAAGGATGGAAATCAGGGCGGTCCTATTTGATCTGGATGACACGCTGTATGACGAATGGGAATATGTGAGGCAGGCATTTGAAAACACGGCGGCTTATCTTGCAGACAGGCTTGGGATGCCGGACAGGAAAGAAGCGTTTTATCGGCGGATGCTGGAGCTGACAGAGGAACATGGACGGGGGAAAGTGTTTGACATACTCTGTGAGGAGCTTGGGATCGGGGTCCCCGTAAGCGAGCTTGTACAGGCGTACCGCAGCACCAAACCCATACTGCGGCTGTATCCGGATGGGGAGCGGCTGCTGCAAAGCCTGAAGGACAGAGGCGTGAAAACGGGTCTGATCACGGACGGATGCAGCCAGGTACAGCATGAGAAAATAAAGGCACTGGGGCTGGAGGACAGGCTGGACAGTGTGATCGTCACAGATGATTTCGGACTCTGTAAGCCGCAGACGGCAGTTTATGAGAAATGTCTCCGGGCCTTGGACTGTGCTCCCAATCAGGCGGTCTATGTGGGGGACAACCCCCTAAAGGACTTTATAGGGGCAAAGGCGCTGGGAATGAAAACGGTCCGCATCATCCGGGAAAAAGGAATGTATATGGGGCTTGAGGCGGAGCCGGGCGGGGAGGCGGAGTACACTGTCCGCTCCCTGGAGAAGTGTGAACGGAATGAAGATTTTCTAAGCGGTCCCAAAACGCCCGCATAGTAAAAACCACTGTGGATTCTTTAAATATTGTTTGACGTAGATATATTGACATGCTAAAGTATAATTACTGAAGAGAGGAACATAGTATGCAGAATATTATCTACACGAAAAGGGCAAGAAAAAACATCAAGGCTTTGGATATAAGAGTAAAAGACCGGGTAAAAGAGGGAATTGAGAAAATACCCTTTGGAGATATTAAAAAATTACAAGGTTACTCAAATTTATATCGGTTGAGGATTGGCGATTATAGGGTTATTTATCAGACAGAAAATGATACAATCATTATTGATGCTGTTTTACCGAGGGGTGAAGCGTATAAAGGATTGTAGGAGGTGATTTTATGAGCAGAGAAACATTGCGTGGTCTTGTCGAAATGGTAAACGAAAAAGAAATTGATACAGTCTGCCGGATTCTTTTAAAATTTGTTGAGGAGGATGCGGCATTGCCGGATGAAGTGGAGGCTATACAGGAAGCCAGACAGGAAATCGAAAGAGGAGAGTTATATTCCCATGAAGAGGTTTGGGGATAGAAGCAATTTGATGTAAGGGGGCTGTCGGGAAATAGACAGTCCTTTATGTTGCTAACTATAGTAATATCCAGAAATAATGTACAAAAGTGCATTTTAGAGCGTAACCGATAAATAAAGGGGAAGGCATGGTATGTAGGAGGTAGAGAAATGAACAGGGAGATCAGAATAGGAGACCATATCATCAGTGAGAACAGCCCCACCTTTATCATTGCAGAGATGTCGGCAAATCACAATATGGATTTTGACAGGGCGGCAGCGATCATACAGGCGGCAAAGGAGGCCGGGGCGGACGCGGTGAAGCTTCAGACCTACACGGCGGACACTATTACGCTGGACTGTGATGCACCCTGCTTTCAGATCACCCAGGGGACGCTTTGGGACGGCATGACCCTGCACAGGCTTTACGAAACTGCCTATACTCCATGGGAATGGCAGCCGAAGTTGAAGTCCATTGCGGAGGAAATGGGGCTGGTTTGTTTTTCTTCCCCCTTTGATCTGACAGCGGTGGATTTTCTGGAGGAGCTGAATGTACCGGCCTATAAGGTGGCGTCCTTTGAGATAACGGATATTCCCCTGATCCGGAAGATCGCCCGGCTGGGCAAGCCTGTCATCATGGCCACGGGGATCGCCCGTCTGTCCGACATTGAGCTGGCGGTGCAGATCTGCCGGGAGGAGGGAAACGAGGATGTGATCCTGTTAAAATGTACTTCCGCCTATCCCGCCCCCTATGAGGATGTGAATCTGCGGACGATTCCTGCCATGGCGGAAACCTTTCAGTGTATTGCGGGATTGTCAGACCATACCATGGGAGGCGCAGTGGCGGGAGCCGCGGTAGCGCTGGGGGCGAAGGTGGTGGAGAAGCATCTGACCTTACGGCGTGCCGACGGCGGTCCGGATTCCGCTTTCTCCATGGAACCGGAGGAATTCAGGGAGATGGTGGACAATATCCGAAAGATAGAGCTTGCGCTGGGGAAGGTGACCTATGACCTTACGCCAAAGGCGGCCAGGGAGAGGGAGCATTCCCGTTCCCTGTTTGTGGCAAAGAATATGAAGGCGGGGGAGGTATTTACGCCGGAAAATCTCCGTTCCGTGCGGCCTGCCTGCGGGCTTCACACCATGTATTATGAAGAACTCCTGGGGAAAAAAATTGCCAGAGACGCTGCAATGGGTACGCCCATGAGCTGGGACCTGGTGGATTTCGAGTAAAATGTAGGAGACAGGACGGAAAAATATGTTTTGGATTCGGGCGGACGGAAATGAAAAAACAGGCGCAGGCCACCTTATGCGCTGCATGACCATTGGAGCGGAGCTTGTGAAGCTGACATCCGAAAAGGAAGTGGCATTTCTGTGCGCGGACCAAAGCGCAGGGGAGCTTGTGAGGCAGCAGGGGTTCAGGGCGCTTGTGCTGGGAACGGATTACCGGGATATGGCGTCGGAGCTGCCCGTGCTTAAGAGGATCATCAAGGCTCCGGCGGAGGCCGGGCAGGATCGCCCAACGATCCTGGTGGACAGCTATCACGTGACAGACGAGTATCTGGAAGGACTCAGGCGTTTAGGCAGAGTGGTACTGATGGACGATATGGGAAAGCGGAAATATCCCGTAGACGGGATCATCAACTATAATGTCACTGCCTGCCAAAAAGATTACGACCGTTATTATAATGACGCCCGGACGAAGCTTCTGTTGGGCAGCGCCTATGTGCCTATACGGGAACAGTTTCGGAACAGGGCATATGAACCCGGAAAGGAGACGGCTGCGGTACTGATCACCGCCGGAGGCGGCGACTGGGAGAATATTGCCGGCAGGCTTCTGGAAGCGCTCTTTGACGAGAAGCTGGAATATCATGTGGTGGCGGGGCGCTTTAATCCTCACTATGAGACGTTGAAGAGGATGGAAGAGCAGCATGGAAACATACACCTGCACTGTGATGTGACGGATATGGCAGGACTGATGGCGGCTGCGGACATTGCCGTCACGGCGGGCGGAAGCACTATATATGAACTGGCTTCTCTGGGGGTCCCCTTTATCTGTTTTTCCTGTGCGGAGAATCAGGAGCCCCTGACGGAATATATTTCCGCTCATCATATCGCCGGTTTTGCGGGAGCCTTTCACAGGGAGGGGGACGTCGTCCTGGAGCGTATGAGCGTCCTGTTTCGGGAGCTTGCGGCGGATGAAGCTCTGCGCAGGCAGTATCACAGCAGTGAAAAAAGGCTGACGGACGGTCGCGGCGCAGAGCGCCTGGCGCTGGCCCTGAACGGAATGAAGATTCCGGTTTGACGGTGAGGGAGGTGTAAGCATGAAAGGTCCTGGGATAATGTTGAAGGAATTGGGAAGAAAAGTGAAAAAGGAATGGAAAACAGCTTTTCTGGCGGCCTTTGTGACGGGGCTGCTGGTACATATGCCAGCAATGCTCTCGGATATTCCCAACCACGACGGGCTGAGCAGCATTTACTTTGACCAGAATATGATCACCTCAGGAAGATGGTTTTTGATGATTGCCTGCGGTTTTTCTTCCTTTTACACCGTTCCCTGGGTGATCGGCCTTTTGGGACTGTTCTTTCTGGGAATGACTGCGGCGGCTCTGACAGAGCTGCTGGAGCTTAAGAGAAAATGGGCTATTGTGGCGGTCAGCGGGCTGTTGGTGGCGTTTCCGGCGCTTGCCTCCACCTTTGCCTATGTGTTTACACTGGACGGATATATGCTGGCGCTGCTGCTGGCCGTGCTGGCTGTACTGTTTACGAAGAAGTATCGGTACGGTTTCCTGCCGGGGGCCCTTTGCCTTGCCTTCAGCCTGGGGACTTACCAGAGCTATCTTGCGTTTGCCATGATTCTTTCTATCTTTGCCATATTGGCGCTGGCAATGGAGCAGACGGGGCTGCTGGAGAAGGTGAAGAGGGGACTGCGATATCTGTATATGGGCGCGCTGGGGGCGGTGCTTTATTATGTGATCCTGCTGGTGCTCCTGCAGCTGCAGGGAAAGGAGTTGGATACCTACCAGGGAATCTCCGGCCTTTCCCAGGGCGGAGCCCAGGGCGGGCTTTTGGAACGGATCGCGGGAATGTATCGGGATTTTGCTGCTTTTTCCCTGAGGGGAAACGTGCTCTGGAACAACTGGATCTCCGCGGCGGCCTGGCTTTTGTTGATTTGCGGAGGCTTAGCCACTGTGATCCTTATGGCGGCAAAAAGAAAGTGGTGGAAGAGTCCGTGGTTTTTCGTTATAATAGTGGTGGCGCTTTTGGCGCTGCCCATTGGGGCAGACGTCATATTGATGGTATCTCCGTCGGTGAATTATCATCTGTTGATGCGTTATCAGTGGGTGCTTTTTCCCATCGGGCTCATTGCCCTTGTGGAGAGGCGGGCCGGGGAGATCCGCGGGGGAGCGGCGCTGGAGTGGGCGGCTTTTGGGGCAGCCTTTGTGCTGGTGTTTTTCTACGGGGTGATGGATAACATCGGTTATTCTAACCTGAACAGGAGGTATGAAAAGACCTATGCCTACTGTGTACGGCTTCTGGACAGGATCGAGCAGACGCCGGGGTATTATCAGGGGATCCCTATTGCCATGATAGGCGTGGTGGGGGACGAGCAGTTCCCGGCTACAGACGTTACGCTGCCGGTGACCTCCGGAATGATTGGTATAAGCGGGGATGTTCTGTTGTACACGGGAGAAAATTACAGGCTGTTTATACAGCATTATCTGGGGGCCACCCTGAATATCCTGCCGGCGGAGGCTATGGCGGAAATGTACTATGACGAAGCGTATATGGCTATGGACAGCTTCCCAGGGGAGAATTCCATTCAGATCATGGACGGGGTCATGTACATTAAGACAGAAAATATACATCGTTAAGAGGAGATATGAGATGGCGTTGTTATCAATTGTTCTGCCTGCCTACAACGAGGAACAGAATATAGCGAATACAGCAGGGGTTCTGTCAAAGCTGCTTGAGGAGAATAAGATCGACTATGAGCTGGTGTTTATCAGCGACGGTTCCGGGGACGGCACCTATGGGGAAATACAGAAGGCGTCCGAAAAGAATCCCCGAATCAAGGGGGCTGAATTTTCAAGAAATTTTGGCAAGGAAGCGGGTATTTTTGCGGGACTTGAGCTTGCCGCGGGAGATGCGGTGGTCGTCATGGACTGCGATCTGCAGCATCCGCCGGAGATCATTCCAAGGATGTGGGCGCTGTGGCAGGAAGGCGTGGAGATCGTGGAGGGGATCAAGACCAGCCGGGGAAAGGAAAGCCTGGGACACAGGCTGTCCGCAGGACTTTTCTATAAGATCATGAGCAGGCTGATCAAGATAGATATGAGCGCTTCGTCGGATTTTAAGCTGCTGGACCGCAAGGTGGTGGATGTGCTTCTGGCCCTTCCGGAGCGCAATACCTTCTTCCGGGCCTTAAGCTTCTGGGCGGGGTTTCGGACGGAGAGTGTGGAGTATGAGGTGCAGGAGCGCAGGTTCGGAGAGAGCAAGTGGTCCTTCTTTAGCCTGATGAGATACGCCGTGTCCAATGCCACATCCTTCAGCACGCTTCCCCTGCAGCTGGTAACGGTGACGGGTATGCTGTTCATTCTGTTCAGCGCGGTGATGGGGGTGCAGACCTTTGTGCGGTTCCTGCTGGGGGATTCTGTGGAGGGTTTTACCACCGTGATCCTCCTGCTTTTGATCATCGGCGGCTTTCTGATGCTGAGTTTGGGCATTATCGGACATTATATTGCCAGGATCTATGAAGAGGTAAAGGGCAGGCCCAAATATATCATCAGCAAGGTGACGGACAACCTGCATGGACAGGTCATCTGCCGCGGCGGACGCTCCGGCAGGCCGGCGGAAGGAAATGAAAGGAGAAGGGGAAATGATCAATTTTAATGTGCCGCCCTGTGCGGACAAAGCGATGGAATATATTCAGGAATGTGTGCAAAACCAGAAGATCTGCGGCGACGGTGCATATACCAAAAGGTGCAATGAGTGGATCGAGGAGAGAACGGGGACTGCAAAATGCCTTCTGACCACCTCCTGCACCCATGCAACGGAGCTTGCGGCGCTGCTGGCTGACATACAGCCGGGAGACGAGGTGATCATGCCTGCCTATACCTTTGTGTCCACGGCGGACGCTTTTGTGCTCAGGGGAGCGATCCCGGTGTTTGTGGACATTCGTCCGGACACCATGAATATTGACGAGAAGCTGATCGAAGCGGCGGTGACGGAAAAGACAAGAGCCATCGTGCCGGTTCATTACGCGGGGGTGTCCTGTGAGATGGATACCATTATGGAGCTTGCAGACAGGTATCAGCTGACAGTCATTGAGGACGCCGCCCAGGGTATCCTGTCCTCTTATAAAGGGAAGCCCCTGGGAACCATAGGCGATTTCGGCTGCTTCAGCTTCCATGAGACCAAGAACTACAGCATGGGCGAGGGCGGCGCGTTGCTGATACGGGATGAAAAGAATGTGGAGGAGGCGGAGATCATCCGGGAGAAGGGCACCAACCGAAGCAAATTTTACCGGGGCCAGATCGACAAGTACACCTGGGTCAACTATGGTTCCTCCTATCTGCCCAGCGATATGAATGCGGCCTATCTCTACGCCCAGCTGGAAATAGCGGATGAGATCAACGACGCAAGGCTTGCTCTTTGGAACCGCTATTATGAGAATCTGCTGCCCCTGGCGGAGGCAGGGAAGATAGAACTGCCTGTGGTGCCGGAGGGCTGCGTACACAATGCCCATATGTTTTATATCAAGGCCGGGGATATCGAGGAGAGGACGGCAAGAATTGCGGACCTGAAGGAAAACGGGATCCTTTCCGTATTTCATTATATTCCCCTGCACACGGCGCCTGCGGGACAGAAATTCGGACGTTTCCATGGTGAGGACAAATATACCACCAGAGAGAGTGAGCGGCTGATGCGTCTGCCCATGTACTATGGGCTGACATTGGAGCAGGTCGACTTTATCTGCGATGTGGTAAAGAGGTTTTAGGAATGATCCGGATATTGATTCTCGCGCTGCTGCTTTTGGTGGTTCCCTTCTTTGTGGGCGGACTGTTTGTTCCTCCGGAGGAAAAGAGCCCTGCTGTTCTGCCCCTTAGGTGGGTGGGCGGACAGATGGTTCTATGGGCGGGGTTTCAGGTCATCTGTGTGCCGGTGATTTTGATACGTCCGAATAGCAGCTTTTTGTATCAGTGCATACTGTTTGGGTGCTTTATGCTTCTGGCGCTGCTTCCGGCTTTTGGGGCGGCAGTCCGGAGACGTAAGGTCAGGATGATTCCGGCCAAGAGGCAGGAGCGGGAAAAGGACTGGGTGGCGCTTTTGTTGTGGCTGGTCGTTTTCGGACTTTTTGTCCTGCAGCAGGTGCTTGCGGTGACCCAGGCATACGAGGAGGGCGACGACGCTTATTATGTGGCCACTGCCGTCATTACGGAAAACTCGGACACCATGTATCAGAATCTGCCCTACACAGGCTTTGGCACAGGACTGGATGTACGTCACGGGCTGGCGCCTTTTCCGGTATGGATAGCGTTTCTTGCCAGACTGTCCGGTGTGCATGCCGCTACGATCTCTCAGATCGTACTGCCGATGGCATTGATTGCCATGGCCTATTCCATTTTCTATCTGATAGGCAGAAGCCTGGTGGGAAACAATCGCCGGGAGCTCCCGCTGTTTATGCTCTTTATTGAGCTTTTGGTGATATTCGGAGGACAGTCCCTTTATACCTCGGAGAATTTTCTGCTGGTGAGAACGGCGCAGGGCAAGGCGGTCCTGGCTGACATAGTGATACCTTTTCTTATCTGGCTTTTGTTTATTTTAGCGGAGCGGCTGCAGCGAGGGGAGAAGGCAGGCGTTTCGTATTGGCTGTTGCTTGGAATGACTATGGTTTCCGGCTGTCTGTGCAGTACGCAGGGGGCGCTGCTTGTCTGCCTGCTGGCGGGAGCAGGAGGACTTTGTATCGCCGTATGCTGCCGCAGAATAAAAATGCTTCTGCCTGTGTCTGTCTGCTGCGTGATACCGGCGGTATTTTTGGTGTTATATCTGGTGCTGGGGTAAGGAAGGTCATATATGTGGACTGAAGTAATAGCAGTATTTCAAAGGTATATGGGAACAGGCTTTGTGATGCTCTGGTTTGTGGCATCACTGATCTATCTGCTTGTCAATGAAAAACAAAGGTCTAAGAGGATCGTGCTGGTATATATGCCGATCATCATGCTGGCACTGTATTTTAACCCGCTGTTTGCCTCCGCTTTCTGTAAGATCGTGGGCAGTGAGATCTATTTCCGTATTTGCTGGCTGATGCCTGTTATCGTGGTGATCGCCTATGCGGCGGTAAGTATTTTCGGCAGGCTGGCCGGAAAAAAACAGCTTTTGTTTGCAGCGTCTGTCATGGCGCTTATAGCTCTGTCCGGGAAGCTGGTATACAGTAATCCCCTGTACAGCAGGGCGGAAAATCTGTATCATGTACCGGACAGTGTGGTACATCTTTGCGATGCTATCGTAGTACCCGGCAGGGAGGTCATGGCGGTGTTCCCGTCAGAATTGCTTTTATATGTCCGCCAGTATTCTCCGATGGTCTGTATGCCTTATGGGCGGGAAGTATTCATTATGGGCTATGGCGGTGAACTGTATGACGCCATGGAAGGAGAGATCGTAGATCTGGAGGTGCTTGTCCCCCTTGCGAGAGAGGTGAGCTGTCATTATATTATACTCAGAGAGGGAAAAGAGCTTCTGGGAGATCCCCTGGATTTCGGCTGGGAGAGATTCGGGCAGACAGACGGTTATATCATCTACCGCGATACGGCAGTGCCACTGGTGACGCCGGAAACGGGCGGCTGATCCGGGCGGCGGTCTGTCATTCGTAAAAGGCGTCGTAATAATTCAGGGCATAGACGAGCCGTTCGATCACCTTTTTACGGCCCTCGGAATTCAGGTGCATATTATCGGTCAGGTAGTTGGAGGCATTATCTTCATTAAAGGTGACATAAAAATTATCTACGAAGGAGACCTGTTCTGCGGAGCAGGTCTCAGCCGCTTTGCTTATATAGGTGGAAAGATTGTCCTGACCGTAGCGGACGATATCGCTGCTGATATAGTCGCCGTTTTCATCCAGTTGGTCAGAGAAAGCATAGGTGGGGGACATTACGATGATGCGGGTGTTTGGATGATGCTCCCGCAGAACCTTCAGTCCGGCCTCCAGATTTCCGGTAAACGACTGGATAACATCAAGGTCCTCTGTGGGGGCGGCGGGAGCTCCTGCAAAGTAGTCCGAGGCGTCATACATGATGACAATGACATCTATTGTATCAAAATCCAGGGTGGAGAAAATCTCACGAACCTCCAGGAGCTCCGGCGGCGTATCCGTACCCAGAGTTTCCAGGGCCCGTCCGTAAAAGTCGATCAGTTCCACATCTGTTGAATAAAATGACATCCAGTAAAAGGAGAAAGCGTCCCAGGGATTAATGTCCATATTGGGACCGCCTGGCACGCTGGAAGCCAGGCGGCTGCCGTCGATGGCGCAGTTATAGACTGTTGCGCCGGTGGTTTTGGCTAACATTCCTGCAAGACCCTCATCTGAATCCCTGTCCTCCGCAAAAGGGCCGTTTCCGAAAACGGCAATGGAAAGCCCGTCCTCCAAATCAGGCGCGATCACGTTTCCCGCTTCGTCCGTCAGAGCCAGAATATTATCGTAGCTTTCCAAGGTGTAATCCTCCGCTTCCGAGGGATCCTTATCCTGCTCCACGATCTGTCCGAAATTTACATACTTGTAAAAAATGTAACTGAAGGTCAAAACCACTACTGCAAGTAAAACCATGTGTACGTTAAGGCGAAACTTTCCGGAGCGTGACGGCTTTCGGGCAGCAGTGTCGTCCGTATCATCGTCGGTGTTCTTATCGGAATCGCCGTCATCTGTATCGGTATCAGCGTCGTCCGCAGCAGCCCCGTTATTGCCATCATCAACAGTATTCTTTGCGGCAATATCGGTATCCAAATCTATGATCTCAATGTCCGGAATGTCCTGTCTGTGCATATTTTTCTCCGTTCCTTCACCGGTCGGAGACTGTCCGCGGGACAGCCCCGGCTTTTTGATTATTGTACTATTATGCGCTTGGAAAGTCCAGATTATCAGGCGGATTTTAAAAGAGATTTAAGAAATTATAAAGAAATGGAGTTAACGCTTGCTGAAGATAAAGGGGGATGCTATAATATTACAGAATTGTTAAATTTCTGATTTTTAAGTTTTTTGTGGCGGAAAGGAATTTGTTTATGAAAAAAATTTTTAATCATACAAAGCGCCCTGATAAGAGAGATGATTCCTGGAAAGACTGGGAAGATTACGAGGAAGAAGCCTACGCGGGAGAAGAGGAATACTACGCGGAAGAGGAAGATGCCTACACCGGGGAAGAGGAGTACTACGCGGAGGAAGGAGAAGAAGCCTATACCGGAGAGGGAGAGTACTACGCGGAGGAAGGAGAAGAAGCCTATACCGGAGAGGGAGAGTACTACGCGGAGGGAGAAGAAGCCTATACCGAAGAGGGAGAGTACTACGCGGAAGGGGAAGGAGCTTACGAAGAAGCGGGAGAAATCGTGTATGAGGACGATGACCTTTATAACGCGGATTACAGAGGGGAACAGACCCGTGGCGACGGGGACAGAGAGAGAAATCAGGGAGGCTGGCTGATCCGAAAGCTGAGAGAAATGTCTGTGATGGATCGCGTGATTGCCGGGACGGGAGTAGCTGTGTTTGTTCTTGCATTAATAACGGGCGTTGTTTTACTGAGTTCCCGAATGAGCGCAAATCAGGCGTCCGATTTTGTCAGCGTGGGTACGCAGCTGGAAGGGATCGATCTGATCGGCGGGCGGGGGCTGGTTGCGGTAGCGGACGCGCAGGTGGCCCGGCTTGAGGCGGCGGCCATGGTCAGGGATCCGGAGGAGGAGTTCCCGGCGGAGGAAGAGGAACCGGGATATGAGGAAAACGAGTATTCCCGCCAGGTGTCCGTAGAAATGAATATGACCTCCATTCAGAAGGATCTGAAGATCAAGTTTACCAATGAGAAAACGGGAAAGCTGGTGGCGAATGTGCCCTTTTCCGTGACGGTCACGGATCCGGACGGCAAGAGCAGCATCTGGTCTGACGACGATATGGACGGTATTATTTATAAAAAGGATATTGCCGCCGGAACCTATAAGGTTGCCATGGAGGAATTGTCCGATGAAAAATATGCGGGTTATTCCGTTTCTACTGCGACCAGGACGGTGGAGGTAAAGAAGGATATCGCCTATGAAAAGGTGGACGTGGCTAACGAGGTAAAGACGGAAGCCGAGGTCGACGCCAAGAAGGAGGATACCGCAAAGAACGAGACGGTAGTTGAGTCTGTGCTGCAGGATACCGTGGCCTGGGTGGAAAGCACTACTGTGGGGACGTCCTATATCGAGGTCAAAAAGAGTGATGTTGCAGATCCGCTGACCATTCTGACGTTGGCAGCAGGGCTGGACGGCAGATTCCAGCGGATGACGCTTCAGAGTAACGCAGCGAATATTACAGCCGGAGCCGGGACAGAGATCAAGGTGGGTGGTGCCACCCAGCTGACGGCTACACAGAATATTACTGCGGGGGAAAAAGAAACAATAACGGGCGTTGCGCCAGAGAGCGAAAGCTGGAGCAGTTCAAATCCTGCTGTTGCAGATGTGGACAGCAAGGGCCTGGTCACAGGCGTTGCAGCCGGCGAAGCAGTGATCAGCTACAGCGCGACGGTCAAAGTCACCTATACAGTGACTACAGAGGTAACGGCCACACCGGACCCCACCGTTTCCGGCGGGGATGCGGCGGGGACGACCACCGAACAGACAGAGACAAAAACAGAAGACTTGACGGTCAGCGGCCAGATCGCCATCAAGGTAACGGATGCTGAGCTTGCAAAGTTTACCCTGACGGCGGATAAAACAACGCTTGTTACGGTAATCAAGGGAACGGCAACAGCCCAGGTCACCGCGAAGGATCATACGGAGGGGAAAAAGCTTGTGTACCAGGTTTCCTCTGACAAGGAGACGATAGCTGCCGCAACGGTTGACGCTGCAGGCAAGGTCACAGTGACTGGTGTGGCGGCAGGCGTTGCAAATATTACGGTAACTGCAAATTATGAGGGAGGAACGGCTGATACGGCCGTGACCACAGTGATTCAGGTGACTGTGGGGGCAAACAAGGTGATCGAGCTGAGCAGCACCGCCACGCTGGCATATGTGGCGAACCCGCTGATACTGAACGTAACGCTGAAGGGGGCCACTGAAGCGGCGCCCCAGATCACCGTGGAGTCCAGTGACGCCAATGTGATGAAGGTCACGTTGGGAGCCTTAAAAACCGAAAACAATGTGATCACGGCGCCGGTTACGCTGGAGCCGCTGAAGCAGGGCAGCGCAACGCTTACCGTGAAATGCACGGAGAACGGCGAGGAGGTAAAAGCGGTTTGTGTTGTCACGGTGAAAGCGGATCCTAAAACAGACAAAGAGACTCCGCTGCTCGATAAGGCAAAACAGCCCCTGTATGTCTACGACAATAATCTGAAGGATTACAGGCCGGCAACATATGCGGATTACTATACCTATGATAAATTTTATCTTAAAGGTGAGGTAAAATATACCGGCTGGCAGACTTTGAACGGGCATGTGTACTATTTTACCGCCGAGGGAAAGAAGGTGACCGGAGAGCAGGTCATCCAGGGTGCAAAGTATAACTTTGCCAGCGACGGATCGCTGGTGACGGGAAGCGGCACCATGGGTATCGACGTGTCGAAATGGAACGGGACCATTGACTGGAACGCCGTTAAGAATTCAGGCGTCAGCTATGTGATCATTCGCTGCGGCTACAGAGGGTCTTCTCAGGGCGCGCTGATAGAGGACCCCAAGTTCCAGACAAATATCAAGGGCGCAACGGCGGCGGGTCTGAAGGTGGGAGTATATTTCTTTACCCAGGCTGTCGATGAGCGGGAAGCGGTGGAAGAGGCTTCCATGGTGCTTGGGCTGATCAAGAATTACAAAATTTCCTATCCGGTGTTCCTGGATGTGGAGTCCAGCGGCGGACGTGCGGATTCCATCAGTAAGGAGACGCGGACGGCGGTTTGTAAGGCGTTCTGTAAGACGATCCAGAATGCGGGATATACGGCAGGTATCTATGCCAACAAGACCTGGCTGGACAATAAGATAGATGCAAGCGCACTGAGCGCGTACAAGATCTGGCTGGCTCAGTATGCCCAGACCCCCACCTACACCGGCAGATACGACCTGTGGCAGTACCGTTCCACCGGCAGAGTGTCCGGCATCAGCGGAAATGTGGACCTGAACCTGAGCTATTTGGGGTATTGACAGATACAGCTTTATAAAGAGATATTTTTGGTATATGTGTGAAATACGGTCTGTTTTCATGCGTTGCAGGCGGCAGCCGGTAGTCGTTCTCAGGCAGACTGTGCAAGACGTTGGTACTTAGCAAGCGTATTTTGCTTGCTTATGTACCATTACGTCGCGCCTCCAAGCGAAAGCGGGTCTGCATGAGAATGATTACCGGTTTAGCTGACGAGTGAACTGTTGCTTAATAAAAACGCAAAATATTTTTAAGAATAAAAGCATTTGGAAATCCGTGGAAAGTGTGTTATGATATTTTTGACTTTTTAAGAAAGCGGAAAGGATAACACATTTTATGAGGACATATCTTGTTACGGGCGGCGCGGGCTTTATCGGCTCCAATTATATTCATTATATGTTCCGCAAATACGGCGACGCCATCCGCATCATCAATGTGGACGCGCTGACCTATGCGGGGAATCTAGAGAATTTGAAGGATATTGAGGACAGGCCGAATTATACCTTTGTAAAGGCGGACATCTGCGACAAGGAGGCCATTACAAAGATCTTTCAGGAGAACGACATTGACAGGGTGGTGCATTTTGCGGCGGAAAGCCATGTGGACAGAAGCATCAGGGATCCGGAGGTGTTTGTGCGGACCAATGTGCTGGGGACGGCGGTGATCTTAAACTGCGCAAAAGCGGCATGGGAGCTGCCTGACGGAAGCTTCAGAGAGGATAAGAAGCTTCTGCACGTCTCCACGGATGAGGTGTACGGCTCTCTGCCGGAGGACGACAACGCCTTCTTTTACGAGACCACGCCCTATGATCCCCACAGTCCCTACTCGGCCAGCAAGGCAAGCTCGGATATGCTTGTGAAGGCTTATATGGACACCTATCATTTTCCGGCGAATATCACCAACTGTTCCAACAATTACGGTCCCTATCAATTCCCGGAGAAGCTGATACCGCTGATCATCAACAACGCCCTTCAGGGCAGAAAGCTGCCGGTGTACGGCGACGGAAAGAATGTCAGGGACTGGCTGTACGTGGAGGATCACGCCAAGGCCATCGACATGGTACAGGAGCAGGGCAGACTGTTCCAGACCTATAATATCGGCGGCCACAACGAAAAGCAGAATATTGAGATCATCCATACGATCCTGGAGACCTTACAGGAGATGCTGCCGGAGGGGGATCCAAGAAAGGCTCATGTAAACGGGGATCTGATCACCTATGTGGAGGACAGAAAGGGACATGACAGGAGATATGCCATCGCTCCGGACAAGATCAGGGCGGAGATTGGATGGGAGCCTGAGACCATGTTTAAGGAAGGCATCCGCAGGACCATACAGTGGTTTTTTGAGCATGAGGAATGGATGAAAAATGTGACCAGCGGCGACTATCAGAAGTATTATACAGAGATGTATGAAAAGCAATAAAGAAATGAAAAATGGGAACGATGAACGTCGTTCCCATTCGGTATGTAGTAAATATAAGTTTTCGGAAAGGTACAGGTACTTCAGATATGAAAGGAATCATACTTGCCGGAGGTTCCGGCACCAGGCTTTATCCTTTGACAAGGGCGATCTCAAAGCAGATCATGCCGGTGTATGACAAGCCCATGATCTATTATCCCCTGTCCACGCTGATGCTGGCGGGGATCCGGGAGATACTGATCATTTCCACACCCAGGGATCTTCCCGTATTTCAGGAGCTTTTGGGAGACGGACGCCAGCTGGGGATGAAATTGGCCTATGCGGTGCAGGAGACGCCCAGAGGACTGGCGGATGCGTTTATTATCGGCGCGGAATTTATTGGCAGCGACCGGGTCGCTCTTGTGCTGGGAGACAATATTTTTTACGGCCAGAGCTTTTCCAGGGTCCTGCGGGAAGTGGCGGCCAGGGAGAAAGGAGCCACTATTTTCGGATACTATGTGCGGGATCCCAGAGAGTACGGAGTGGTGGAATTCGACGAGAACGGGAAGGCGTTGTCTATCGAGGAGAAGCCGGAGCATCCAAAGAGTAATTATGCGGTTCCGGGCCTGTATTTTTATGATAACGATGTGGTGGAGATCGCCAGGAACGTCAAGCCCTCCGCCAGAGGGGAAATTGAGATCACCACGGTGAATAATGAATATCTGCAGCGAGGGACCCTCCATGTGGAGACCCTGGGCAGAGGCTTTGCCTGGCTTGATACAGGGAACCATGACGCGCTTTTGGACGCCTCCGACTTTGTGGCTGCATTCCAGAAGAGGCAGGGGCTGTATATTTCCTGCATTGAGGAGATCGCGTACAGGAGGGGCTTCATTGACAGAGAACAGCTGATGAAGCTGGCGGAGCCTTTGATGAAAACCAATTACGGACAATATCTGGTTGAGGTAGCAAATGGACTCTAAATTGCGTAAGCTGACAATTTTGTCCTCCATGGCCATCATTCTGCTGGTGGCCCTGCTGGTGCTTTATACCAACAGGGACAGGGGAACGGGGAGACCGGCCCCGCAGCCGGGGAGCACGGGGACGGCGGAGCCGGAAGAGACGCCGGCGCGAAGCGGCGGACAGATCGGAAATGATCTTTCTGCTTTTCTGAGTGACCCCACCTTTTTTGACCCGGAGATAAATCCCATCCTGGAGGCGGCCATGGATCAGTCGACAAGACTGTCCCTGGTGGTGACTTCCGTGGAGAAGGATCTGCGTATACAGATCGTGGATATATCCGGCGATCCGGTGACGGGGAAGAGCTTTTTCGTGGAACTGGAGGGCCTGGGTCAGTACAAGGATCTGGACACGGACGGTATTATCTATATAGGGGGCCTGGCAGCGGGGGATTACTATGTGAAGCTGCTGCCCATGGAGGGATACCGGGTCCCGGAAAATGCCACAAGGGTACACGTCAAGGATAAGGTGGAATATGTGGCCATCGACGATATTTCCCTGCTTTTGAAAACAGAGGCGGACATTGACGCGGAAGCCGAGGATACCGGTGTGGCAGACGCCCTGGAGGACGCGGACAAAACGGAGATCAAGAAGCTGCAGAATGCCGGGGGCAACAGTCATGTGGGCATCGACGTGTCCAAGTGGAACGGCGATATCGACTGGGACAAGGTGCGGAATGCAGGCGTGGAGTTTGCAATCATCAGGGCGGGATACCGGGGTTCTGTGACGGGAAGCCTGGTGGAGGATCCCTACTTTGCCGCGAATATAAAGGGAGCCACCGCAAGCGGCATCCCGGTGGGCGTTTACTTCTTTACCCAGGCGGTGAACGAGGTGGAGGCCGTGGAGGAAGCCTCTGCGGTATTGCGGCTGGTAAAGGAATATGATCTGGAATATCCTATTTTTATTGATACCGAGGGCGCGGGAGGAAATGGGCGTGCGGACGGGCTGGATGTAGAGAACAGGACCCTTGTCTGCGAGGCGTTCTGCCGTACCATTGAAAACGCGGGATATCAGGCGGGGGTTTACGGAAGCCGCAACTGGTACAATAATCGTCTGCACACGGACAGGCTGGATAACGATTATTACATCTGGCTTGCAGAATACAGGAGCGTACCGCTGTACCAGGGATACTATCAGATGTGGCAGTATACCTCCAAGGGATCGGTGGACGGTATTTCCGGGAATGTGGATATGGATATAAGCTATTATTAAAGGCGGACGGCGCAAAAAGAAAGGAAGATATGCAGCATGGGAAAAATCATGGTAGAAACCTGTGAGATCGAGGGTCTGAAGGTGATCACCCCCATTGTACACGGGGATGCAAGAGGGTACTTCTGCGAGACCTATCACTACGAGGATTACAAAGCGGCGGGGATCCCTGACATTTTTGTGCAGGATAATCAGTCCGCATCCGGGCGGGGCGTGCTCAGAGGATTGCACTTTCAGATCGAGCATCCTCAGGCAAAGCTTGTGAGGGTCATCAGAGGGCAGGTGTTTGACGTGGCGGTGGATATAAGAAAGGGCTCTCCCACCTATGGTCAGTGGCACGGCGTACTGCTCTCAGAGGAGAATAAGAAACAGTTCTATGTACCGAAAAATTTTGCCCATGGTTTCCTGGTGCTTTCAGATTACGCGGAATTTTGCTATAAATGTACGGATTTTTATCATCCCGGCGACGAGGGCGGTATCATGTACAATGATCCTGCCATTGGTGTGGAATGGCCCATCCCGGAGGGAATGGAGCTGATTTTGTCCG
Source organism: Bacillota bacterium (assembly GCA_023663285.1). GTDB lineage: Bacteria > Bacillota > Clostridia > Lachnospirales > Lachnospiraceae > Acetatifactor. Next base: position 20,697 of record JAMPHT010000014.1, on the reverse strand, counting down.
AGCGGGATACCAGGTGGCCAGGGTGGGAATAAAATCTTAGTCCTTGCGGGTTTAGATCTTATTTCCACCCGGAAGAATGCCAGGGTGCCGAGAGAGGAATCGAAATGAAGATAAGCAAAAAGGTCGGAATTGCCATATTTTCCGGGGCAGGAGCCATACTGGCCGCCATTATTATTCTGCATCAGAATACGGGACCGGGAGCGGATCCCAGGCAGGAGCTGATCAAAAAGCTTTTGTCCTGTACGGTGATTCTGGCGTCCTGTATCATATTTGCAAAGTGGTATGACAAATTCACTACCCTTCCGGTGGAATTGTATCAGAACAGGCGTCTCATCTGGAAGCTGGCAAAAAATGATTTCAAAAAGCGGTATGCCGGTTCCTATCTGGGGGCTGTGTGGGCTATGGCCCAGCCGGTGGTCACTGTGGCAATGTACTATGTGGTATTTGAAAAGATCATGAGAAACCAGGTCAACAGGGGAAACGGGGAGATACCCTTTGTCCTGTTCCTCACGGCGGGGCTGGTGCCCTGGTTTTATTTTACCGAGGCGTTGAACAGCGGGACCAACGCCATGCTGGAGTACAATTATCTGGTGAAGAAGGTGGTATTTAAGATCAGCATCCTGCCTATCATCAAGATCATTGCGGCAACCTTCATACATGCTTTTTTTGTGGTGGTATTGTTGATCGTAGCGGCTGTTTACGGCTATTATCCCACGGTGTACACATTGCAGATTTTTTATTACAGCGCCTGTCTCTTTATTTTTGTGCTGGCGCTGTGTTATACCAGCTGTGCCGTCGTGGTTTTTTTCCGGGATCTGGCGCAGATCATCAATATTGCCCTGCAGATCGGTATGTGGGCCACTCCCATTCTCTGGAATATTGACAGTTTAAGCGGCAGGTGGGTCGTTGTGCTCAAGCTGAATCCCCTGGTATATATCGTGAACGGTTACCGGAGTGCGATCTGTGAGCAGGAATGGTTTTTCCAGGACTTTTTTTCCACCATGTATTTCTGGATCGTGACGGTGGTTTTGTTCGGGATCGGCGCGGCGGTGTTTAAGCGGCTGAAGGTGCATTTTGCGGATGTGCTGTGAGAGAGTGTAAAGGAGCGGTTTATGGAGATTTGGAGCAAAATCAAAAAAATATTGAGTTGGAAGCCGGATAAACGGCTGGTGGCGGCGCTTGCCTGGCTGGTGCTGGCGGGATTACTGATACCGCTGTTTCGGGCGCTGCCTGATGCGGCGCCTTATTATGACGATTATAACTACGGCCTGTTTGTCAAAAACTTTCTGGATCTGGAGCGCAGCCTGGGCAGCGCGCTGCAGGGAGCGATCTACTGTGTCAGGACGCAGTGGTGGGCCTGGCAGGGTACTTTTTCCTCCGTGTTCTTTATGAGTATGGTTCCCTGTGTATGGGGAGAAGAATATTATTTTCTTGGCCCCCTGTTTCTGATCTTGATACTGCTGTTTTCGACGCTTATATTGACGAAGGTGCTTCTGCAGGACGTCATGCAGGCGGACAGAGCCGGCAGCATGACTGTGCAGGCTGTTGCGGCAGCTATGCTGATCGTGCTGATCTACAGCTTGAATGACGGCTTCTATTGGTATAACGGCGGCGTTCACTATGTGGGGATGCACTCAATTTTGATGCTGCTGGCTGCCGCATGGATCAAGCTGCTGGTGAAAAAGACGAAGCCGGCGGCCTCTGTGCTGTTGATGCTGTGGGCCCTTTTGGGGGGGGTACTGGCAGGGGGAGCCAATTATGTGACTGCGCTGCAGGGATTGCTGGTGGGATTGTCCGTGGCGGCTGTGGGGATTATATTGAAAAACAAAAAGGTATTTTGGATGCTGCCGTCTCTTGCGGTGTATGCATATGCCTTTTATAAAAATGTGTCCGCACCCGGAAACAATGTGAGAAGCAGTGTGTTGCGGGAAAGCGGTCTGGGAATGGGGGCATGGGAGGCTGTCTGGCGCTCCTTTCTGGAAGCCTTTCGTCATCTGACAGAATACACAGGCTGGATAACAGTGGCATTGCTGGTGTTGTTGGCGCCTGTTATCTGGCAGATGCTCAAAAATACGGAGTTTCGTTTCCGCCTTCCCGGACTGTTGCTGCTCTGGTCCTTCTGCCTGTACGCAACAGGCTTTACCCCCAGTCTTTATACTATAGGACACGCTGGGCTGGGAAGAACGCAGAACGCAGTTAAAATCACGTTCCAGCTGTTGCTGATACTGAATGAAGTGTACTGGCTGGGGTGGCTGCAGGGCAGGCTGAAGGGCAGGAAGGTGTTTCTGAACAAGGAGGCTGGGGTGTGGTTTTATCCGGTGATAGGGGCGCTTATGCTGTGCATTTTTGCCGTGGACCCATATCAGGCTGCTCATTATTCCTCCTTTGCCGCATACTGGTTTGTGCATACCGGTGAAGGCTTTAATTTCCGTCAGGAGTATTGGGACAGGATAGAGACTATTGTGAATGGAGGCCCGGATGTGGTAGTGAAGCCTTATGTTAATAAGCCGATTATATTTATGCCGAATGATTTGAGCAGTGATCCCAATGCCGGAGCAAACAGGGCTATGGCAAACTGGTATCACAAAAATTCTATTTCCTGCGTGGGGGAGGATGCGGAGTAAATTGGAAAAAGCGAAAGACAGAGAGATACAGATCAAATTGCAGGAGGTGGACGTCCCGGCCATCGTGGTACAGGATGTGGAAAAGATATACAAGCTGTATGACAGACCCAGAGACAGGATGAAGGAAGCGTTAGGACTTGGGAAAAAGCAGGTCCACAAGCTGCACTATGCCCTGAGCGGTATCAGTATGGATGTTTACAGGGGCGAGACGGTGGGCATCATCGGGACCAACGGCTCCGGAAAATCCACGCTCTTGAAGATCATCACGGGGGTGCTGACGCCCACATCGGGCGAGGTGCGGGTGGCAGGGCGTATTTCGGCGCTTCTGGAGCTGGGAGCCGGTTTCAATCAGGAGTATAACGGCATTGAAAATGTGTATCTCAACGGCACCATGATGGGCTTTTCCGAGAAGGAGATAGATGAAAAGCTTCCGGCGATCCTGGAGTTTGCAGACATAGGAGATTATGTATACCAGCCGGTGAAAACCTATTCCAGCGGTATGTTTGTCAGGCTTGCCTTTGCGGTGGCTATCAATATCGAGCCGGAGATACTGATCGTGGACGAGGCCCTTTCCGTGGGAGATGTGTTTTTCCAGGCAAAGTGCTATCATAAGTTCGAGGAGTTTAAAAAGCTGGGAAAGACGATCGTTTTTGTCAGCCATGATCTGAGCAGTATCAGCAAGTACTGCGACAGGGTGTTTTTATTAAATAAGGGAAAGCTGCTGGGGGAGGGGACGCCCAAAAAGATGATAGATGCCTATAAGCAGGTGCTGGTAGGACAGTATGAGATCCCGGAAGAGCAGGAAAGCCACAGGCTTGTGGACGATCCCGGACTGCGGGAGGCAGCAGGGAAAGCTCTTGGAGACACTCTGGAATATGGGACGAAGCAGGCCAGGATCACGGAGTATTATCTGACGGACGACAGGGGAGTGCGGACCACGGCGGTCCTCAAGGGAACCCGGTATACCCTGCACATGAAGGTGGAATTCAGCGACCACATCCCCTGTCCCATATTTGCCTTTTCCGTAAAAAACGTGAAGGGAACGGAGATCACAGGGACCAACACCATGATTGAAAAGGCATTTTTGGAGAGCGTGGACGCCGGGCAGACAAAGGAGATCACCTTTACCCAGAAAATGAGCCTGCAGGGGGGAGAATATCTGCTTTCTCTGGGGGTCACGGGATATAACGGAGATACCTTTGAGGTATATCACAGGCTCTATGATGTAATGAGCGTGACGGTGATCTCCGACAAGGACACGGTGGGGTACTATGATTGTGAGTCGGAGATCGTTATACAGGACGAGAAGATTTTCTAGGACGCTGCTCTACAGCGTCCAAGAAAATCTAAGTCTCATCCGGAAGAATCCGCAAAGCGGATTCTTCCCGTAGGTTTCCGCAAGCGGCATGGAGGGAAGTATGCAGGAGAAAGAGCAGATTGGGAAAGTGATACTGGATTACAGCAAGTATTCGGGGGAAGATCTGTACTGCGACGGAGCGGTGGAGGATGAGCTTCTGGATATTGTAAGGAACCTTTCGGCTGTAGAATACGGGAAGGTGATCGAGGAGCGGAGAAGTTGGCCCATCCTCTATCATTTATCCCCGCTGCGGGAAAATATCGTGGACTGGATACCCATGGATAAGTCCGCCAAGGTGCTTGAGGTGGGCAGCGGCTGCGGGGCGATCACGGGGGCTTTTGCCCGGAAAGCGGGAAGCGTCACCTGCGTGGAGCTGTCCAGGAAACGGAGCCTGATCAATGCCCACAGGCACAGCGATTGCGGCAATGTGACCATTCATGTGGGAAATTTTAAGGACATTGAGCCGGGGCTGCCTGCAGATTTCGATTACATCTGCCTGATAGGTGTGTTTGAATACGGACAGAGTTATATCGGCGGGGAGACTCCCTACGAGGATTTTCTGAAAATATTGATGCCTCATCTGAGTGCAGGGGGCAGAATAGTCATTGCCATTGAGAATAAGTACGGATTGAAATATTTTGCAGGCTGCAAAGAGGATCACCTGGGCACCTGGTTCTCCGGCATTGAGAATTACGCGGAGGGGGGCGGCGTCCGCACCTTCAGCCGGAAGGGGCTGGAGAAAATATTCCGCAGCTGCGGAGTGGAGGAGGCGCATTTTTACTATCCCTACCCTGATTACAAGTTCATGACAAATCTGTACAGCGACGCCCGGCTGCCGGGAAAGGGCCAGCTTTCCGATAATCTCAGAAACCTTGACCGGGACAGGATGCTTTTATTTGACGAGAAAAACGCATTTGACGGCATTGTGGAGGAGGGGCTTTTTTCTGTATTCTCAAATTCAATTACGGCTGTTATTGGAAAAGCTTTTGACATAAGCTATGTAAAATATTCCAATGACAGAGCGCCCGAATATGCCATCAGAACGGAAATCACAGAAACTGCGGAGGGAGAAAGCAGCGTCTGCAAGTATCCTGTAGGCAGGGCGGCGGAGGACCATATCAGAGGCATGGAAGCGGCTTATCGGAGTCTGGTGAAAAAATATCAGGGCGGAAAGCTGGAAATCAACCGCTGTAAGCTGGAGGAAGAAGAGGGGCAGGTCTGCATCCGGTTTGAATTTGTAAAGGGCACGCCTTTGTCTGAGCTGATGGACAGGTGCCTGGAGAAGGAGGATCAGGAAGGCTTTCTTAAGCTTTTTCGGGAATATATGGAGCGGATCGGGTATAACAGTCAGGAGCCGATAGCGGATTACGATCTGATTTTTTCCAATATTCTGGTAGATGGGGATAAGTGGACTCTGATCGACTATGAATGGACCTTTGGCAGGTCCATTGAGACAAAGGAGCTGGCATTCAGAGCAATCTACTGTTATTTATTGGAAGATGAAAAACGAAATAAGTTGAATCTGGATTTGATATTAAGCGAGCTTGAACTTACAGAGGCGGAAGCGGAAGAGTACCGGGAGCAGGAGAGAGGCTTCCAGAGCTTTGTGTCAGGAAAGCGGCTGGTGCTGGCCCAGCTGGGGGAGCTTATGGGCAGAAGGACGGCCAAACCCCAGGAGTGGCTTGAAAAATATTGGGAGTCAGAGAGCCGTAAGCGCATCCAGATATACGAGGATCGGGGCGCCGGTTATCATGAGGAAGAATCCAGGCTGGTGCAGTCGGCATATGTGGATGACAGGACGGTGGAGCTGGAGCTTGCCGTGGACGGAGAGGTGAAGATGCTGCGTATTGACCCGGCCTTTGACAGCTGCGCCGTCAGAATAGAAAAGCTCACCTTCAACGGCGAGCCTGTTCCCATAGATAAAAAACATTTGTTATTAAACGGGAGGATCGCAAAACCCTCCACCATTATTTTCCCTACGGAGGATCCCAACATCAATATTCTGCTGGAGAAGCTTCCGCGGAGCTCTGAAAACAGTCTGTTTGTCAGAATGGAGGTGGCTCTGCTGCCCCTGGGTATTGCCAGGGAGATGGCGGATTCCGTGAGGAAGCTTCTGTAGCTTCGACCGTCACAGCGCCAGGGAAAAGTCGGAGGCGCTTAAGGTCAGATTCGGATTATAGTAAGGATCACCATGCTTTAAGATGTCCGACCAGCGTTTCTGAAATTTTTCGATTTCTCCGTTGAAGCGTTTTATTTTTTCCGGTGTGTCCTCGTAGCCTCTGGATTTGGACTCATAGTGGTGCAGCTGCGCATAGGGGTTGTAGACTATCAGCTTGCCCAGAGCGCGGATCTTCAGGCAGAAGTCGATGTCGTTGAAGGCCACCGCAAATTCCTCGGTGAGCCCCCCTGCTTCTCTGTACAGGTCATGCTTTACCATGAGACAGGCGGCTGTAACTGCGGAATAGTTCTGAGCGCAGAGTATGCGCTTCTGGTATCCGGGATCGTGCCGCCCGGCGCCCACAAAGGTGTGTCCGGCAACGCCCCCAAGCCCTATGACGACCCCTGCGTGCTGGATGGTGTCATCCTCGTACCAGAGTCTGGCCCCCACGATTCCTACATCCTCCCGCATACAGTAATTCAGCATTTCCTGAATACAGTTTTCGTCGATCATCTCCGTGTCGTTATTGAGGAGAAGAAGATATTCCCCTTTTGCATACTGTTCCCCGAAGTTGTTGATACGGGAGAAATTGAAGGCTCCCTGATAGGTGACTATCGTCACGTTGGGGCGCTTTTTGATCTCATCATAATATCGGAAGGTTTCTTCCTCGGTGCTGTTGTTTTCAATGATGATATACTCATAATTCCGGTAGGAGGATCTCTCGTCAATGGAATCCATGCATTTCTTTAAGTCCGCCATATGATCCTTGTTTGGAATCATAATAGACACAAGAGGGGTCTGCTCCCAGTGGTAGAGCGTGTGATACATACCCAGATAGCTGGCGTTTTCCACGGTGGCGGGAAGTCCCATGCGCTGATAGTGGGCCTCCAGTGCCAGGCGGCCCGCCTCGAAGGCGTACAGCTTGCTCTCCGGGTTGGAGGCGGTAGAGTCTATATGGCAGCGCCAGTGGTACAAAATCTTGGGAATATGATAGATTTCCCCGGCCTGTTCACAGCAGCGCAGGATAAAGTCATAATCCTGGGCGCCGTCAAACTCCTGCCGCAGAAGTCCCACCTTATCCAGCAGGCTTCTTTTTACCACAAACATATGGCAGATATAGTTCATGCTGCGCAGATGATCCGGGCTGAAATCCGGCTTGAAATTAGGCTCGAAATGGGTCTTTCCGGACATATCCACCTTGTCCTCGTCGGTGTAAAGCACCTCCGCGTTCCGATGGCGGTACAGCGCTTTGGCGCATTCATACAGGGCATTCGGAGCCAGCAGATCGTCATGATCCGCCAGAGCCACGAAGTCGCCGGAGGACATTTTGATGGCGGCGTTGGTATTTTCCGCGATTCCTAAATTTTCCGCAAGCAGCTGATACCGTACCCGGCTGTCGCCGTCGGTCAGACGCTTCACCGCTTTTTCCAGGGAATGTTCCTGCCCGCTGCCGTCGGCCAGACAGAGCTCCCAGTGAGGATAGGTCTGGGCGAGAACGGAATCCAGTAATTCCTTCAGGTAGTTTTCATTGGTGCGGTACAGGGGAACCACAATGCTGAAGATCGCAGGCTCTGTAAATACTTCCCTTCGCTGGCGCTCCAGCTCCGTCCTGGAGGGCTGATGCCTTTTGTACCAGGTGGGGTAATCGGTGCGGGTATTAAAACCGGTGAACTGGCGCACAATGCGTTTCAGTGTGTTTCGGAAGCCTTCCCGGCCCAGATAGGCGGTAAATCTTTTCCAGATACTCAGTCTGGCGGTATGCCTGCCCGCTTTGGACACGGAGGACCTGAAGGTCGTAGTCTGAGCGCCGGAGGTAAAGCGGACCTGGAAAGCCTTTGCGGCGTCTGCGGAAAATTTGATCCGAAAGCCCGCTTCCACTGCCTCTGGCGCATTTGCCCCGCCCCGGCCGCTGTAAATGGGCATATTGTCATATTCGTACAGCACATCCTGCCGATAGGAGCGGATGATGCTGCCGTTTATTGGGTCACCCTTCCGGTCAAGGATTTGAATATCCACGGCGTCGGTCCCGATGACCCAGCCTTGGAGGTGTACGCTTCCGTCCGCTATCCAGCAGTTTTCGATGTTGTAGAACAGGCGCTGCATATCCTTGCGGAGGGCTGCAACGGAAACGGTGGATACGGTGCTGGTCCTGCCTGCAAAGCTGTCTGTGATAAGAAGCTTTTTCCCTTTTTCCCAATGGGCAGGCAGGTTTACCCGAAAGATAGGCTCTTCCCCTGCCTCCCGCTCACAGGCAAGAGGCTCTCCATCCAGTAAGACGCCAAAGGTATGCCCGGAGACAGCGCTGTCGGGAGAGCCGCCCCGAACCGTCAGGGTGTTTTTGTCATATAAATAAAATCGGTAGTTTTCCGGATGCTGGTTCATCTCGATCTCCGTTCTGCCGCATTGGCGGCCGCTTGTTTTCCTTTGCGGTTATTATATCATGAGGCATTGCGTAATGTCAGCCTTTTTTGATAAAATGAAAGTAATACATTGAAACCCCAGAACATATGTGCTATAATATGAAACATGAAGCTGTAAAAGTCAGAGCCTGCAATACAAATGCTGCCAATTAAAGGACAAGACGGCAACGATAAGGAGAAGCTCTATATATAAAGCAATCGTGACCGGCCGAATATTTTCTGGATTTAGTATGGTGCAGCGCATTGAAATATGATATAATGTGCGCAGAAGAAAATCAAGCGACGCGAAGCGGCATTTGATTTTCCTGCGCCATTAACGAGCAAACAGCCTGTGAAGCAGGCGATAAAGCGCGTCAGCGCGGGTTTGCGAGTGTGAACGTAGCGGATAACAGTAAAATAAAGCCCGACGCGGGCAGAAAAGAGGTAAAATAACATGGGTTATATGGAGGAATTCAACTTTTGGCTGCAGGATGACTATTTCGATCAGGACACAAAGAACGAACTGCTGGCGATCCGCAATGATCCCGGCGAGATAGAAGAGCGGTTTTATAAGGAGCTGGAATTCGGAACCGGCGGCCTGCGGGGGGTGATCGGCGCAGGAACCAACCGTATGAATGTTTACACAGTGCGCAAGGCGACCCAGGGCCTGGCAAACTTTATCTTAAAGCAGGGCACCCAGGCGAAGGGAGTTGCCATCGCCTATGATTCCAGAAGAATGTCCCCTGAATTCGCAGATGTGGCGGGACTCTGCCTGGCTGCCAACGGCATCAAGGCATATGTGTTCGACTCTTTAAGACCTACGCCGGAGCTTTCCTTTGCCCTCCGCACATTGGGCTGTACCGCGGGGATCGTGGTGACTGCAAGCCATAACCCGCCGGAGTATAACGGCTATAAGGTGTATTGGGAGGACGGCGCCCAGGTCACCGCACCCAAGGATGTCCAGATCATCGAGGAGGTAAAGGCCATCAAGGACTTCCACCAGTGCAAGACCATGGAGAAGGAAGCTGCCATTGCCGCCGGGCTGTATCAGGTGATCGGCAAAGAGATCGACGACAAGTATATGGTGGAGCTGAAAAAGCAGATCATTCATCCCGATGTGATCCGGGAGATGGCGGAGGATATCAAGATCGTGTATACGCCTCTTTGTGGGACGGGCAATCTCCCCGTGAGAAGGGTGCTTTCCGAGCTTGGCTTTAAAAATGTGTATGTGGTTCCCGAACAGGAAAATCCTGACCCGAATTTTACTACCCTTGACTATCCCAACCCGGAGGATCCCAAGGCGTTTACTTATGCTCTGCGTCTTGCGAAAGAGAAGGACGCGGATATCGTCCTGGCGACGGACCCCGACGCAGACCGTCTGGGCGTGTACGCAAAGGATACAAAGACCGGCGAATATGTTTCCTTTACAGGCAATATGTCCGGTATGCTGATCGCAGAGTACATACTGCGTGAAAAGACCGCTACGGGCACGATGCCTGCAGATCCCGCTCTGGTGACCACCATCGTGACCACCAACATGACCCGGCCCATTACCGCCGCTTATAATGTGAAGCTGATCGAGGTGCTGACAGGCTTTAAATTTATCGGCGAGCAGATCAAGCTGTTTGAGCAGACGGGAAGCAACAATTATGTATTCGGTCTGGAGGAATCTTACGGCTGCCTGGCGGGAACTCATGCCAGGGATAAGGACGCTATTGTGGCAGTTATGTGTCTCTGCGAGGTTGCGGCGTACTGCAAGAAGCACGGTAAGACTTTGTGGGACATGATGCTGGATACTTATGAGAAATATGGTTATTATAAGGAGAGCCAGTATACCATCACCATGAAGGGGATCGACGGTGCAAGGCAGATCGCGGAGATCATGGATAAGTTACGGCAGGATCCGCCGAAGGCTTTCGGTTCCAGAAAGGTGTTGAAATTCAGGGATTACCAGACGGACAGGATCGTGGATATGGCGGACGGGACAGAGACAAAGACAGGACTGCCCAAGTCTAACGTGCTTTATTTTGAACTGCCCGACGACGAATGGTGCTGTGCCCGCCCCTCCGGCACAGAGCCGAAGATCAAGTTCTATATGGGTGTGAAGGGAAGCAGCATCCGGGATGCGGAGGCAAGGCTGGAACAGCTGACGGAGGATTTGAAGGCTGAACTGTAAAGACGAAAAAAGAGGGGGCTGTTTTTCACAGCCTCTTCTCTTGTATCAAGATATGAAGAGGAAACGACAGGATGGGCGCGATCAAGTTTGCGGATGTTAAAAAAACATTATTTTTCTTCATGCGGAACGGATTTAAAAGCACGTGTTATGAAATACAGGAAAAGCTGGAGATGCGCAAGCAGCCCCTTTACAGGTGGGAACTGGCGTCTCTGGAGGAGCTGAAACGCCAGAAGCGCTGGGCAGAACAAAACGACGATCCGCTGAAGTTCAGTATTGTGGTGCCGGCGTACCGCACCAGGGAAAACTGTCTGCGGGAACTGCTGGATTCCCTGATGTTCCAAAGCTATCCGTACTGGGAGCTGATCCTGGCGGACGCAACAGAGGGAAAAAGGAAAAAGATTCTGAAGGTGTTGCAGGAATTTGACGACCCCCGCATCCGATATGTGCATCTGGAGAGCAACGGGGGCATTTCGGAAAATACCAACAGGGCGCTGGAGTTGGCCACGGGGGATTATGTGGGCCTTTTGGATCATGATGATACCCTGACCAGGGACGCGCTGTATGAGGTAGCTGTCCGGATAGAGGAAAAGCGTCGGGAGGGCGTGGAGCCTCAGCTGCTGTATTCCGACGAGGATAAGGCCGAAAGCAATATGCTGATATATCACGAGCCCAACAGAAAGGAAGCCTTTAACCTGGATTTGCTGCTGTCAAATAATTACATATGTCATTTTATGGTAATGAAACGGGGGTTGATTCGGAAACTGAAGCTTCGGAAAGAATTTGACGGGGCGCAGGATCATGATCTGGTACTGCGGGCGGTGGACGAGCTGGAAGGGAGGGAGGATACGATTCTTCATGTCCCCAAGACGATTTATCACTGGCGCTGTTACGGCAATTCCACGTCGGAAAATCCCTGGAGCAAGCGTTATGCCTATGATGCCGGGCGCAGGGCGGTGCAGGCATTCGTGGACAGGAGGGGCTGGAAGGCAAAAGTGACGGAAATGCCCCATCCGGGCTTCTACCGTCTGGAGTATGGGGAAAGTCCGCTGAAGGTGCGGGATGATCTGGCAGCTGTGGGCGGCAGGCTTACCGAAAACGGAAAAGTCACAGGCGGAAGAATGGGCGCGGACGGTTCGGTCTTTTATGAGGGGCTGCCTGAGGTTTACAGCGGATACCTTCATCGTGCGATACTGCAGCAGGACGCGGAGGCGCTGGATGTGCGTAATCTGGAGGTGCGGGAATCCCTGAGAGGACTTTTTGAAGAAATAACAGGTGTTCCATATAAGGCCTTGCCGGGAACGGAAAAATTTGACGCCGCCACACTGCCTGCCGGAGCGGATCCGGTGGAGATCAGTCTCCGACTCAGCAAGGCGCTGCGGGACGGAGGCTACCGCCTTCTGTACCAGCCCCTGGAAGTGTGAAGATAGGAGAGGGTATGTGCAAAATAACGGTAGTTATACCAAATTATAACGGGATCCGGTTCCTGAAGGACTGTCTGGACGCTGTCCTTGCCCAGGCGCCGGACACGCCGGAATATGAGGTCATGGTGGTGGATAACGGCTCCGCCGACGGCAGCCTTGCGCTGCTGCGGGAGAGCTATCCTCAGGTGCGGGTGGAAGCCCTGCCTGAAAATACCGGCTTTTGCCATGCAGTAAATGTTGGACTGCGCTCTTCTGCTGCTCCCTATGTCATCCTGCTGAATAATGACACAAAAGTTAAATCTGATTTTATTAAAAACCTATGTTATGCCATTGAAGAAAGACCGAAGGCATTTGCGGTCAGTGCAAAAATGCTCATGTGGGATGACCCGGAGCTGCTGGACGACGCAGGCGACCGATACTGTGTTTTCGGCTGGGCCTATGCCAGGGGAAAGGGCAAGCCGGCGGAGCGGTATTCCGCGGCCTGTGAGGTGTTTTCTGCCTGCGCCGGGGCTGCGATCTACCGAAAAAGCATATTTGAAGAGATCGGCTATTTTGACGAGGAGCATTTTGCCTATATGGAGGATCTGGACATGGGGTATCGCGCCCGTATATACGGCTACCGCAGCTATTACGAGCCGGAGGCGGAGGTCATCCATTACGGCAGCGCTTCCAGCGGTTCCAGGTACAATGCCTGGAAAACTTCCCTTGCGTCGGCAAACAACATCTATGTGGTGGGGAAAAATATGCCGCTGCTGCAGTGGCTTTGGAACCTGCCCTTTTTAGTGCTGGGATTCCTGGCAAAGCTTGTTTTTTTCTGCGGCAAAGGCATGGGGGCGGAGTATATCAAGGGCTTTCGGAAAGGCTTTGCCAGGTTTTTCACCTCTGCGGGCAGAGCCCACAGGGTAAAATTTCAAATCAGGCACCTGAAAAATTATTTTGTCATTCAGGGCCAGTTATATCTTAACGTTTTCCGCTTTCTTAAGAAATCTTAAGAAACAGCTTCATAATTTCATAAGTTGTTTCCCTTATAATAAAATTCATGATAAAGGATAACCAGAAAGTATTTAACCGATTAATGGTGATCATTGATGCTGCCATCACGGTAGCATCCTTTATGCTTGCTTACTTTTTCAAGTTTTATGTCCTGAACAACGGTCCGGGTCCCGGAGTCCTTCCGGCGATGGAATACTTTCGGCTCCTTATCTTTATTGTTCCCGTTTATGTGCTGATCTACTATTCCTGCGGTGTGTATGCGCCAAAGCGGACAGTGCGCCGCAGATTTGAGATCTTCGGGATCGTGAAGGCGAATACCATCGGGATCATGGCGCTGATCATACTTTTGTATATGATCATCCGGGAGATCAACGTATCCCGTTCCGTGATGGCGTTTTTTTATGTCTTTGATATTTTTATCACCTCCTGTTTCCGGCTTGCCCTGCGAAAAGGGCTGCGGACCATACGCAGCAAGGGCTATAACCTGAAGCATCTTCTGCTGGTGGGATATTCCAGGGCGGCGGAGGAATATATAGACCGACTGACGGACAATCCCCAGTGGGGGTATGCGGCTGTGGGGATTCTGGATAACAATATACCTGCGGGAACGGTCTACCGGGGGGTGAAGGTGCTGGGAACGCTGGGAAATCTGGAGATCATCCTGCCGGAGAACAAGCTGGATGAGATAGCCATCACGCTTTCCCTGAAGGATTATGATTATCTGGAGACCATCGTGGGAATCTGTGAAAAATCGGGAGTCCACACCAAGTTTATCCCTGATTACAACAGCCTGATCCCCAGTAAGCCATACACAGAGGATCTGATGGGACTTCCTGTTATCAATATACGCTATGTCCCCCTGACCAACACAGGGAACAAGCTGATAAAGCGCGCCATGGACATTGTGGGATCCGTATTCGGCATCATAGTCACCTCGCCCATCATGCTGCTGGCCGCAGCGCTGGTGAAGCTGACGAGTCCCGGCCCGGTGATCTTCAGGCAGGAGAGAGTGGGACTGCACAACAGGCCCTTTTATATGTATAAGTTCCGCAGTATGGAGCAGCAGCGGCCTAAGGATGAAAAAAAGGCATGGACCGTCCGTGACGACCCCCGTGTGACAAAGGTGGGAAAGCTGCTGCGGAGAACAAGTCTGGATGAACTGCCTCAGCTTTTTAACATACTGAAAGGCGACATGAGCCTTGTGGGACCCAGACCGGAGCGGCCCCTGTTTGTGGAGAAGTTCAGGGAGGAGATTCCAAGATATATGGTGAAGCACCAGGTCAGGCCCGGCTTGACCGGCTGGGCTCAGGTGAACGGCCTGCGGGGAGATACTTCCATTAGAAAGCGTATTGATTACGACATATACTATATTGAAAACTGGACGCCCGGTTTTGATATCAAGATCATCCTCATGACTTTTTTTACGGGTTTCGTCAACAAGAATGCATACTGATAAAGGAGAAGGTATTATGGCAGCAAAGCAGAAAAGACAAAACACAGCGGCAGGTCCTGTCAGGGGGGGATCGGCCGGCGCAAAGGCAGCGGCAGCGAAACGCAAAAACAAGCGCAAGTTGATCATTTTTATGTTTGAGGTGGTGGTCATTCTGATCATGTTGGCGGCGCTCTGGGCGGCGTCACGCATTTCTACCGAAGGACCGAAGATCACGAAGATCACCCCGGAGGAGGTGGCTATTCCCTCGGAGATACAGGAGGCGAAGGAGCAGGGTGAAAGCACCATGCTGGGCTACCGTAATATCGCACTGTTCGGCGTGGACGCCACAAGCGAGAAGGAAGTGGAGAAGAACAGCCGAAGCGATACGATCATGATTGCCAGCATCAATATGGATACCGGAGATATCAAGCTGGTCAGCGTCTACCGCGATACTTATCTGAATATCGGCCGAAGCGACAGCGAGGAGAGCGATACCTATACAAAGTGCAATGCGGCTTATGCCAAGGGCGGCCCCACCAGGGCTATCCGGATGCTGAATACGAATCTGGACATGGATATCGAGGACTTTGTGACGGTCGGCTACAACAGCCTGATAGATGTGGTTGACGGGCTGGGGGGCGTGTGGGTCGAAATCAAGCAGAATGAGATCAGCTATCTCAACGATTACCAGAAAAGTATTGTGGTCCAGTGGAAATACGGCGTCAAGGGCAGCGGTGAGAACGGAAGGATCACCGAGGAGGATCTGAAGGTGCTGAAAGCCTCCGACTATACGCCTGTGAAGGAAGCCGGATATCAGCTGCTGAACGGGCTGCAGGCGGCGGCTTACTGCCGTATCCGCTATGTGGGAAACGACTTTGCCCGTACCGAGAGGCAGCGCACCGTTTTGAAAGCGATCCAGGAAGAGGCGCTGAAAGCTTCTCCAAGCACACTGACAAAAATATTTAATGACGTGGTAGGGCAGGTCTACACCAGCCTGAGCAAAGAAGAAATGCTGGAAATGCTGGGCAAGATCGCAGATTTCAAGATCGTGGACGAGGGCGGATTCCCCAACGACGGCCAGTTTGTCACCGGCAATATCGGCGCCAGCGGAAGCTGCATTGTTCCTAAGGATCTGGAGGAGAATGTGGTCTGGCTGCATCAGTTCCTGTTTGACGACGAGGATTACACTGTGACCGAGGGCGTCCGGGAGCGCGGCGAGATGATAGAATCCAGAACAAGTAAGTATCTTAACGGGGAGTGACGTAAGATGCTAAAGGGGTGCGGGACGGCGCCCCTTTATTCATGAGGTTATATTCATGCCGGAATCGTTTTTCATTGTAAAAGTCAGTTTGTTTCGTTATAATGGAACCATGTGAGCTTTAGAAAGGAAAAAGCGGCTTGAAAATTGATGTGATGATTCCCCTATACCGGCCGGGCAGAGAGCTGCTTGAGCTGCTGAACAGATTACAGGGACAGACAATGCCGGTTCATAAGATAATTCTTATGAATACGGAAAGAACTTATTTTGAAGAGCTGATGGCCCGGACGGGAACGGATCTTGCAAAGACCTATGGCAATGTGGAGGTACACCATCTTTCCAGGCGGGAATTTGACCACGGCGGGACCAGGCATAAGGCGGTACAGTATTCTGAGGCGGATATTTTCGTACTGCTGACCCAGGACGCTATGCCTGCGGACAAATATCTGATCGAAGGACTGACCGCCAGACTGCGGGAAGGGCTTGCGCAGGAGAAGGCGGAGAAAACCTCTGCGGGAGCAACGGTGAGAAAAGCTTCTGCGGGAGCAGCGGCAGGAGAAGCCCCGGCGCAGGCGGCGGATGCGCCGAATATCCGGGTGGCGGTGGCATACGGGCGGCAGCTGCCGGGAAAGGACAGCAGCGAGGCGGAGAAGGCGTCCAGATATTTTAATTACCCGAAGGAGTCCCGGATCAAGACAGCGGCAGATCTGGAAACGCTGGGGATCAAGACCTTTTTCTGTTCCAATGTCTGTGCGGCATACAGACGGGATATTTATGAGGAATTCGGCGGATTTGTGCGCCATACTATATTTAATGAAGATATGATCTATGCGGCGGGAGCCATTCGGGCGGGATACGGGATCGCCTATGAGGCGGACGCCCGTGTGATCCATTCCCACAGCTATACAAATATGCAGCAGCTTAAGCGCAATTTTGACCTGGGAGTCTCCCAGGCGGAGCATCCGGAGGTATTCCGGGGAGTTCCCTCGGAGGCGGAGGGGAAACGGCTGGTAACGGCGACGTTTAGGCGTCTGAAGGAGAGAGGACAGCTGTATCGTTTTCCCGGCTTCTGCATACAGTGCGGCTTTAAGTATGCGGGATATCTGCTGGGGAAAAATTACAGGAAACTGCCTAAAAGGTGGATCCCCGCCCTTACGAACAGTAAAGAATATTGGAAACAGGAGGAAACAATATGTGCGGAATTGTAGGCTATATCGGAAGCAAGCAGGCGGCGCCCATCATTCTGGACGGTCTGTCCAAGCTGGAATACAGAGGCTATGACTCTGCGGGGATCGCGGTGTACGACGGCGCGAAGATCATCACGCGCAAGGCGATAGGGCGTCTGAAGGTGCTGGAAAACCTGACCAAGGGCGGGGAGACCATGCCGGGACAGTCAGGGATAGGCCACACCAGATGGGCCACCCACGGCGCGCCCAGCGATAAAAACGCCCATCCCCACACCAATGCAGGAGGGACTATCGCGGTGGTACATAACGGCATCATCGAAAATTATATTCCGCTGAAAAAGATGCTGACAGAGAAGGGGTACCAGTTTACCTCCGAGACGGACACGGAGGTGCTTGCCCATCTGATGGACTATTATTATAAGGGAGATCCGCTGGAGGCGGTGACGAGGGTGCTGCATCGGGTGGAGGGCTCCTACGCCCTGGGCATCATGTTTGCGGACTATCCCGATGAGCTTTATGCGGCGAGAAAGGACAGTCCCCTGATCGTGGGAAAGAACGAGGACGGCTGCTTTATCGCCTCGGATGTGCCTGCCATTTTGAAATACACCAGAAATGTGTTCTACATGGATAATCAGGAGGTAGTGGTGCTTCAAAAGGGCGGCCTGCAATTTTTCTCCGCAGACGACGAGGAAGTGTTCAAGGAGCCGGTGACCATCGACTGGGATGCGGACGCGGCGGAAAAGGCCGGGTATGAGCATTTCATGCTGAAGGAGATGTACGAACAGCCCAAGACTGTCACGGATACCATTTCGCCCAGGATCAGGGACAACGACATTGTGATCGAAGAGCTGAAGATGAGCGACGAGGAACTGCGGAAGGTAAAAAAGATCCATATCGTGGCCTGCGGTTCCGCCTATCATGCAGGCGTTACCGGAAAGTACGTGCTGGAAGGGCTTGCCAGGATCCCGGTGGAAACGGATGTGGCCAGTGAATTCCGCTACAGGGAGCCCATTCTGGAGGAGGGGAGCATGGTCATCGTCATCAGCCAGTCCGGCGAGACGGCGGATACGCTGGCGGCGCTGCGGGAGGCAAAAGCAAGGGGCTTCAAGGTTCTGGGCATTGTGAATGTGGTGGGCAGCTCCATTGCCAGGGAGGCGGACGCCTGCCTGTATACCTGGGCAGGGCCGGAGATAGCCGTTGCCACCACCAAGGCGTACAGCGCCCAGCTGACGGCGCTCTATATGCTGGCCATGAAGCTGGCAAAGGTGCGGGGCGTCATTGGAGAAGGTCAGTTCCAGCAGCTTTTGACGGATCTCAGGCGGCTGCCGGACCAGATAGAGCTGCTGTTGGGGCAGAAGCAGAAGATCCAGCATTTTGCAAACAGATACCTGGGAGCCAGGGACATTTTCTTTATCGGGAGGGGAATCGATTATGCCATTTCCCTGGAGGGTTCTCTGAAGCTGAAGGAGATTTCCTATATTCATTCTGAAGCCTATGCGGCGGGAGAGCTGAAGCACGGAACCATCTCTCTGATCGAGGACGGAACGCTGGTGGTGGCGGTCTCCACCCAGCCTGACCTGTTTCAAAAGACTATCAGCAATATCGTGGAGGTAAAGGCAAGGGGGGCGTTTGTCATGGCGGTGACAAATGAGAGCAACAAGGCCATTGAGAAGGCTTCCGACTATGTGATGTACATTCCGGAGACCAATCCCTGTTTTGCCAATTCCCTGGCCATTGTCCCGCTGCAGCTCTTTGCGTATTATGTGGCGGTGGGCAGGGGCTGCGATGTGGATAAGCCCAGGAATCTGGCGAAGTCGGTGACGGTCGAATAGCGTGAAAAGTACTTCTAACCGCTCGCAGCAAGGGCTGCTTCGCGGAGAAGTACTAAGTTTCACGCCGAAAAACGCCTAAAATACGGCGTTTTTCCGCAGGCGGATTCTTCCGGTTTGACAGCGGTTCATGAATTGTTTGTGCCGCCGGAGGCGGCACTGATGCCGGAGGCGGCATGACTGAAAGCGTGAGAAGAATTTCACCAAGGCTTCATAATTCAATCACAATTTCGTCACAAATTGAGGTTATACTGGGTACATAAAGATGCAGGAAACAAAAAAGGTTTCAGAACAGAAGGAGTAATGGTTATGTACGAGAATGAGACTTATTTTGACCACACCACATATTCGGAGGAGGAGCTGAGACAGAACGCGGTCCCCTATGACAAAAAGGCGGATAAGGCGGCAAGAAAAGCTGACAAAGCTGCAAAAGCAGGGGCAAAGAAGGCGGAGAAGGCTGCCGGGAAAAAGGCAAAGGCGGAGGCGAAAGCCGCAAAGCCCGGCGGGGGCATTGTGCGCAAGGTGGTATTGAGCGTCAGCCTGGGACTTTGCTTCGGGCTGTTCGCCGGCTTAGGGTTTTATGCGGTGGGGCTCGCCACGGGCCAGTTTTCCCAGGCGGACAGCGACAGCGCGGTGATCGCCACACTGCCGGAGGACGTTGTGAAGCTGCCCTCGGAGACAGTGCCTGCGGACGGAAACGCCGTAACTACAAAGTATGTCACCTATGTGGTGGACGATGTCTCTGAAATGGTGGAAGAGGTGATGCCTGCCATGGTGTCTATTGTGAATAATTACACCAGTACGGGAATGTTCTGGGGCCAGATATACAGCGAGCCCGGCGTGGCCAGCGGCTCCGGTATCATCGTAGGCAGGACGGACGAAGAGCTGTTGATCGCGACCAACAACCATGTGGTGGAGGATGCGGACAGTCTGGAGATCACTTTCATTGACAACAGCACGGCCAATGCCGTTATCAAGGGAACGGATACGGATATGGACCTGGCTGTGATTGCAGTGCCCATTTCCGACCTGTCCGAGGAGACACAGAACAGCATATCTGTGGCACGTCTGGGAGACAGCGACGAGCTCAAGATGGGGATGCCTGTGGTGGCCATCGGGAACGCCCTTGGCTACGGTCAGTCCGTTACCAACGGCATCATCAGCGCACTGGACAGGGAGATGATGGCGGAGGACGGCTCCACGGGGATCTATATTCAGACCAATGCCGCTATCAACCACGGAAACTCCGGCGGAGCTTTGCTGAATCTGAGCGGTGAGGTCATCGGCATCAATGTGGCGAGGATCGACGACAACGGGTCTTACAGCGTGGAGGCCATGGGATATGCCATTCCCATCAGCGCGGCCACCCCTATCATCGAGGATCTGATGGCTCGGACCACCAGGGTACAAAAGGTGGAGGAAAGTGAAAGGGGATACATGGGAATCACCATGCAGACTGTCACAGACGAGATCTCCGAGATGTTCGGATTCCCCAAGGGAGTCTATGTCAGAGAGGTTTCAAAGGGAAGCGCTGCCGAGAAAGCAGGGATCAGGGTAGGCGATATCATTGTGAAGTTTGACGGCAGGAGGATCAGCAGCAATACGGAGCTTACGGATACCATACAGTATATCAAGGCGGGAGAGACCGTCACCGTCACGGTGAAGCGTTCGGTGGACGGCGTGTATGAAGAGTTTGACCTGGAAGTTACATTAGGCACCAGACCCGGAGAGGACTAATGTTTCCTTAAAAAAATGACTGTGTACTGCACCGAATCGGCAAAATTCGGAGGCGGCGCACAGTCATTTTTGCGTTACTTTTCACACAGTAGCCACCGAAGCGGCATCTTTGATGCCGCTTCGCTA